>NZ_FOVS01000004.1:0-291329 GCF_900115235.1 Pseudomonas sp. NFACC24-1 | reverse complement strand
CGCCCCTCAAACGCTGAGATTTTGTAGAGTCCTCCGCCATCGACGGAAAGGAATTCTGTGATGGCAAAGCGTTACGAACTCTTGGATGAGGCCTGGGGTGTGGTCTCCGGCCTCTTCATCGAAACTCATGGCCGAGGGCGGCCGCGCCTGAGCGACCGCCTGATGCTCGATGGTGTGCTCTGGGTGCTTTGCTCGGGTGCTGTGTGGCGAGACATGCCGGAGCGCTTCGGCCCATGGTCAACGGTGTATCAACGGTTTCGCGGCTGGCGAAATCAGGGAACGTTCGATCAGATGCTCAAACGCTTACACCTGAGATTGAATGAGCAAGGCTTGATCGATCTGTAAACCTGGATGATCGACTCAACCGCAGTACGCGCACCCCGAGCCTCATCTGGCGCTCGGAAAAAAGGGGGCCAGACGAGCCTGCCGATCACGCTCTAGGCCGTAGCCGCGTCGGCCTGACAACCAAAATCCACATGCTTTGCGACGCCAACGGAACACCGTTGCGCTTCCTTTTCTCTGGCGGTCAAGCCAGTGACATCAGCTATGCCCAGCCATTGCTGGACAAGGTCGGCATCCCGTCGAGCCAACGTGGGCGCCCGTGAAAACGCTGCAAATGGTTACTTGCTGACAAGGGCTACGACGCCGAGGCACTTCGCCGTTACTGCGACCAATATCGAATGCTGCCCGTCATCCCGCTGCGCTCAATGAAGCGCAAACCCAAACCCGGCTTACCCAGACTGTTTGATAGGCCCAAGTACCGACAACGCAACATCATCGAGCGCATGTTTGGCTGGCTGAAAGAAAACCGCCGCATCGTGAGACGCTTCGACAAGCTCGCAAAAAGCGATGCCGCCATGGTCTCGCTGGCTTGTTCCATGCGGTGTTTGCGACATCTCTTTTCGTACAGAGCCTAGGATCGCTGAGCGGCAAAGCCGACCCGTCTTCGAGCTATTGAGTTACATGCTACTGCCCGAGGCGCTTTCGAGTAGCTACTGGGACAATGCGGTGGCGGAGCCTTTTTTCAGCAGCCTGAAAAAAGAGCGTATCCGTAAGCGGATCTACAAAACCCGGGACATGGCCCGTGCCGACGTATTCGATTACATCGAAGCGTTTTACAACCGAACGCGTCGTCACAGTCACCTGGGCGGCGTCAAGTCCTGAGGCCTTTGAAAGTGCCTCACTTTGAGTCTGGAAAATGTCTATGGGGGCGGGGGCGATTCAGTGTCTATTTGTTTAAGCCCTCGCGCTCAGTGTATGACGCAAACTTTCATCTATGCTCTGCGCATCCCCCATGGAAGGATGCTTGCCGCGATGTGCAAAGTCCCTAGTGTCTACGTTCCGTTGTATTTCATCCTTCTGTCCGGGTGCGCTGCAGTTCCGACGCAGGATGACTGGTTGAAGAAAAATGCTCGTTATGAGGTCAAGAGCGGCTATTTCGAGCCCGCCCATATGGATTACTTATTTCGTAACGAACGAGAAGGGGCAGGTAGGAGAGCACCTCCAAACCTCGGTTTAGCATTGGCAGGAGGAGGGACCAAAGCTTCCAGTTTTGCGATGGGAGTGCTTCAAGGCATGCACAGCACTGGGCTAATGAAGAAAGTCGATATCCTGTCAACTGTCTCTGGAGGAGGTTACGCAGGCTACTGGTACTACTCGCGATTGGTTCTGGATACAGGGGACGAATTCAGAGCTCCCGGGAAATTCTATCCTGCGCGGTTGAACCCATTTTTCGCGGATTGCTTGCCTTCTCGATACGTTGAAATGTTTGAGGGACATCCTCTGAACCTTGAGCGATGCCCCCCTGAAAACTTCACTAATTATGAACACAAGGTTCCTTTCACTGCGCCAGGCGCGAAGGATCTCAATGATCCTTATCGATACCAGAACTATATACGGGCCTATCAGGATCTCTTCAGTACCGGGCGCAATATGTTCGGTGCTCGCTCATTCAATTACGACACCACTGACGAGGATGGCAGCATCAACAACGAGATCGTGGAAAACACGGTTCTGTTGGTAGCCTCGGCAGTCATCAATGTCATTCCCAATATCGTCTTCGATTGGCAGTGGAATGTGTCATCAACTCAGCGTGCGTATGCCAAAGGCATAGCGCGTACTTATGGCGCGAGTCCGCCGCTCTGTCAGGACGGTGGGTGTGTGAAGCCATTGCTCACGAACGGCGAGATACGTCGTGAAGGTGATATCAGGAAGGCGCGTCAACTGACTTTCAAAGACATTCGGCGAACGTACGAAGAGAAGGGCGCGCCGATGTGGATCATCAATACCACCGCAGGAGAGGATCGGTCTGTTCTCGATGTTGGTGGACAGTCCGATTTGCGTTTTACGTCCTTCGAATTTACACCGTATGGATTTGGGTCAGGTTTGTACGGTTACAAAGAAGGTGAACTTGAAGGTATCACGCCTACAGAGGCGGTTGTTTCGTCGGCGGCTTTTTTCGATGACCAGCAAAAGGGGGAGATGAGTGTTCCCTGGAGAAATTTCGCAGCAGCAGGCATGAAGGTGTCGACCTTGAACTGGGGGAGTTCATACCAAAATCCGAACGTGGAGGATTTTGCCTATTTTGGTCATATGGCACTGCCGTTTCCGCTTTATTACGTTGACCGTCTGAAAGCTCCCAAGAACTCAACCTTCATACACCTATCTGATGGCGGCCAGTCTGAAAACCTTGGCGCTTATGCATTGATCCGACGTGGCGTGCCCAACATTATTATCTCCGATCATGCAGAGGATCGCGGCGGCAACATGCATGATGTCTGCCGCCTGAAAACGCAGATACGTGAGCAAGGACTTTCGCTTCGGCTGCCAGGTCTTGAAGACTTTGATGAGTTCTGTACCGAAAAGGGTGAGCCTACACACGCGTACGATATTTACAATTGGCGTCACCCTGTTCTGCTTGGGTGCATTGTCGAAAGCCCGGTTGATGGTGGCGCTTGCGTCGAGCCGAGTGTGGAGGAGAAGGCGCGAGGAAAATATTTCGCCAGGCTTTTCGTTATAAAGCCGGCGATAGGTAACGAGGGAGTCGTTCGCTCGTTGCGTGATATCTCAGAGTCTTGTTCCAAAGGCATAGGCCTTTGCGCTAAGGCGCTGAGTGATGCTTGTACCAAACCAATTTCGGATGTAAAGAGCCCGATGTGGGCAAACGCCGAGCCGGCCTCATGTGAAATGTATGGGTTCATACGAAAAAATGGGCCGGGCACTTCAGGCATCGCCAAAGACGATTGTCCGCACTTTCCACAATACGGCACAGTCGCGATGACCGTGGATTCCTCACCCTGGATGTATGGAGCGATGCGAGATTTAGCGGCTTATTACACGGGGCGCGTTGGGGCGCTTTTCGATGCGCAGGGTGGGGTTGATTTGAATTTGTTCAATGCAGAGCTGGCCTATCAGGCTAAAAGTCCGGTAGAGCTTGTCCGCGCAAATAAAGGATCGATGTTTTTCACGCCTAAGGCTGGCGTCAAAGGGCAGTGCAGTGGATTTAGGCAATCCATTGATGCGGTAGCAGTTGTTCGATCTCACAGGCCTTCTGCGTCGGCAACAGCTTCAGCACATCCTTGAGATACGCGTACGGATCACGCCTGTTCATGCGTGCGCTGCCGACGCAGCGGGCGAATGAGATTACCGAGGTGGATGCCCATCTAACGGTGCAATCGCTGACGGGGCACCGTATCAAGATCTGCCTAGGCTCCGTACGAAAAGAGATGTCGCAAACACCGCATGGAACAAGCCAGCGAGACCATGGCGGCATCGCTTTTTGCGAGCTTGTCGAAGCGTGTCACGATGCGGCGGTTTTCTTTCAGCCAGCCAAACATGCGCTCGATGATGTTGCGCTGTCGGTACTTGGGCCTATCAAACAGTCTGGGTAAGCCGGGCTTGGATTTGCGCTTCATTGAGCGCAGCGGGATGACGGGCTGCATTCGATATTGGTCGCAGTAACGGCGAGGTGCCTCGGCGTCGTAGCCCTTGTCAGCAAGTAACCATTTGCAGCGTTTTCGCGGGCGCCCACGTTGGCTCGACGGGATGCCGACCTCGTCCAGCAATGGCTGGGCATAGCTGATGTCACTGGCTTGACCGCCAGAGGAAAGGAAGCGCAAGGGTGTTCCGTTGGCGTCGCAAAGCATGTGGATTTTTGTTGTCAGGCCGCCGCGGCTGCGGCCTAGAGCGTGATCGGCAGGCTCGTCAGGCCCCCTTCAGAGAGCCAGATGAGGCTCGGGTTGCGCGTGCTGCGGTGAGTCGATCATCCAGGTTTGCAGATCGATCAAGCCTTGCTCATTCAATCTCAGGTGTTTGCCATCACAGAATTCCTTTCCGTCGATGGCGGAGGACTCTACAAAATCTCAGCGTTTGAGGGGCGGCAATTGGGTTTCTCGGGATTTCGTACAGAACCTAGCGCTCACGGCGGCTGGGAACGGCGCAGGGGAGACTTTTCGAGAACGGAACTGTTGGGCCTTAGACTGGGGGCATCCTTTTCAAACCATCCCAAGCATGCCCTCAGATGTGCCCCCAATGTAGCAACCCACTGGAAGTGGATGGAGCTCCATGGTTTGTGAAGGCAAAAATGATCAGCTAAACAGCCTGCCCGACGACACCTAAAGACTCTCAGGGTCGCCAAAAAACATCTGAATCCGCGAACGCAACCAGCGCTCCCCAGGATCATTGTCCTGAGACCCCCGCCAGGCCATATGCAGTTCGAAGCTGCGCACCGGTATGGGCGGGTCTTCGGCGCGTACGCCACCGGCGGCGGTCAGCGCGTCGGCGGTGTAGTCGGGCACGGTGGCGATGATGTCGGTGCCCGACAACAGGGTGCTCAAGCCGTTGAACTGCGGCACGGCCAGCACCACATGACGTTTACGGTCGAGTTTTGCCAGCTCTTCATCGATGAAACCGCTCAAGTCCCCCGCAAAGGAGACCAGGGCGTGGGGGCGGGCGCAGAATTCGTCCAGGGTCAGTCGTCCCGGCGCGGTGTCGGCCCGCAATACTTTGGGCATGCTACGCCGCAAGACCTTGCGTTTGGCGTTGGCCGGGAGGTCGTCGGTGTAGCTGACGCCGATGGAGATTTCACCGGACGCCAGCAAGCCCGGCATCAGGATGTAGTTGACCCGGCGCACCACCAGCACAATGCCCGGCGCTTCGGCCCGCAGGCGTTTGAGGAGCATGGGCAGCAGGGCGAATTCGGCGTCGTCCGACAGGCCGATGCGAAACACCGAGGTGCTGGTGGCCGGGTCGAATTCCGCGGCGCGGCTGACTGCCGTGGAAATCGAATCCAGGGCCGGAGAGAGCAGGGCGAAGATTTCGACCGCCCGGGCCGATGGTTCCATGCTACGGCCGGTGCGCACGAACAGCGGGTCATCGAACAGGCTACGCAGGCGCGACAGTGCGGCGCTGATGGCCGGCTGGCCAAGAAACAGCTTCTCGGCCGCGCGAGTCACGCTGCGTTCATGCATCAACGTTTCGAATACGATCAACAGGTTCAGATCGACACGCCGCAGGTCATTACGATTCATCTGGGGTCCTGGCAGATTCGGTAAGCTTGACGTGAGCGGCCATATGGGAACAATGGCCGGCATGAATCTTACGGGGAAAGGCTGGTACTCTGCACCGGCTAATTGAGTTTTCTTAGGTTAAGTCCTACAGGAGTGGTTGGTTTTTCTTGCTGCGGAATCAATGACAGGCATGTCGACTATTAATAGCCACTGATAGTCTTGGCCACAAAGCCCGGATAGAGTTCATGGCATTAGAGGTTACTTTGACGAGGTTTGCGATGTCCCGCACGATCCGTTTTCACAAGTTTGGTGGTGCCGAGGTGCTCAAATGCGAAGAGCATGCGGCGGCTCTTCCTGCGCCAGGAGAAGTGCAGGTCCGCGTCGAAGCGATCGGCATCAGTTGGTACGACACCTTGTGGCGCCAGAACCTGGCGTCCTCCCAGGCACGTCTGCCTTCGGGGCTCGGCCATGAAATGGCCGGCGTGGTCACCGCCGTCGGCGACGGCATCGATGACTTGGCCGTGGGCGACAAGGTCGCCAGTTTTCCAGCCGAAAGCCCGAACGATTATCCGGTGTACGGTGAAGTCATCGTACTGCCGCGCACCGCGCTGACCCGTTATCCCGACGTGCTCAGCCCGATCGAAGCCGCCGTGCATTACACGCCGCTGTTGATCGCTTATTTCGCCTACATGGACCTGGCGCGGGTCAAACCGGGGCAATTCGCCCTGGTCACCGATGCCAGTCATTGCGCCGGCCCGTCTTTTGTCCAGTTGGGCAAGGCCTTGGGCGTGCGGGTGATTGCGGCCACCAAGACAGCTGACGAGCGTGAATACCTGCTGTCGCTGGGCGCCGAGAAAGTCATCGTCACCGAGGAGCAGGACTTGCTGATGCAAATCAACAAGCTCACCGACAGCCGTGGCGTCGATGTGGTATTCGACGGCCTTGGCGGGCCGCAGATGTCGCTGTTGGGCGATGTGCTGGCACCCCGTGGCAGCCTGGTGCTGTATGGCTTGCAGGGCGGCAACCAGACGCCGTTCCCGGCCTGCGCGGCGTTCCAGAAGAATATTCAGTTCTTCGTGCACTGCATCGGCAACTTTACCGGCAAACCGGAACTGGGCATCCTCCAGGACCAGGTGGCGTTGCAGCGAGCATTGCGAGATATCAACCAACTGACCGCCGATCGCGTGCTGTTGCCACTCAAGACTCGGGTTTTCCCGTTCTCCGAGTTTGTCGAAGCGCACCGGTACATGGGTGAATGCCCTTGCCGTGAGCGCGTTGCCCTTCAGGTCGTCGACCCCGCCTGATACCTGTCTTGCGCAAGAGTCATCGCCGGGCTCTTGCGCTGCCTTCGATTCGATCTCCATCCCTCCTTTCCCACGCACTGGCAGCCTGACGGCGGTGCGTTTGTGCCTCGCAGTGCCCCTCAAGCAACCTGTCCCGGTTCGCTTGAAGCAGAAACGGTTTGCCGGTGAACATCTGAACTGGTTTTTGCCCTCAATCTGTATCTTCTAATCATTATTTAAGTCCTGATAATTGAACGCTGATTTCCATATCAAGGAAGAAGTCGTGGTGCGGTGTAACTTTTTCGAAGGCTTTCATCCTTCAAGGCGCATTCAAGGTACAGCGAGCGTTAATTGGCACGGGGCTATCTATCGATCCTGGAGAAAACAGGGTGGGGTAGAAGGTCAATTAAAGTTCGGTAAGTTCCTTATTTCTCGTACTCATTGTCTGTGGGACGTTGTCGGAATTCTCCTAGGACGTACCGCTAGCCCGGCAAGGCCCCGCGTTTTAAAGGCCCGCAGCGGCGGCACCCAGGCGCATGGGGTGACTTTCTGCGTATGTATCAAATAATTACGACAAGCAACGCTTGGGCGTATTGCTAATACTCTTTGAGTACTAGAACGATTCATTCAGACCAACACGTCGCGCGGTCACGTTGGTGCGGGTGCGGCGCCGATAGTTGAATTTCAGGTAAATGGCTATGAGTGCAATTCATGAGCAGGCAATGACTCACGTATATCAACAGATACTGCAACGTTTGTTGGGTTTTTATTCCCGGGCCGAACGGACCGCGTTGCAGCTTTTGATCCAGCGCTTGATTGTCGCCGCCGGGGGCATTGATCGGATTGGCGATTATCGTGTGTTGACGGTCCAGAACGGGAGCCGGGAGAGCTTTTATGTACTGACCGCCTTGCGGGCCGCCCAGTTGAGCATCGCGGGCCGGCATCCGGTGACCTTCGCCTTGCGCGTCGCCACGCCGCGCCTGAGCGAAACCACCCAGGCGACGCTGGAGAACATCCACCGCTGCTACAGCGCACTGTTTGTCTATGACGATCCCCGGGTCGAATTGCTGATGGCGGATAACCGCGAGGTATTGCCGTTCAATCACCGGCAGCCCTTGTCGGTGGCGGGGCACGAGGCCAATCGCATGGACCTGCTGGCCTTGGGGCACCTTCGTTCGGTCGACAGTCCCCTGGAGATCGGGAACGACGGTTACCTGGCGATGGCCGAATTCTATCGGCACATGGCCCGGTGGGAGTCTGGCGTGGACTCGATGGTCAGCAGCGATACGCCGCGCCAGCAAAAACAGTTCATTTCAGGCCTGCGTCGTGCGGCCCGCAAAATCGGTCTGCCGACCGACAATATCGGGTGCTTCGACAGCCTCTTCGCGCACCTCGATACCTTGAGCCGTGACCTCTACGAGCATTTCTACGGTCCCGAGCGCCTTGGCGCCTGGAAGCCCGAGGGGCATTTCGAGGCCTGCCGGCGGATGAGCCACATCGGCATCGACGACCTGATCGTCGACCGCCTGGAGGGCACCAACTGGCCGCTTTTCAACGAATTCCTGCGAGTGCAGACCGATGGCCTCATGCCCTCGGCGATTGAAAACGAATACCTTAGCCCGCTGCTGTCGGCTCATTTACATGGCCTGCAGGCCTGCTACGTGCAAGGGCGCAGCTACGAAACGGGATACAGCGACTACGTGCAGCGGGCAATCATGATCATGCATCGCAAGCAACTGCCGGAACACGCCTGCGAGCAGGCCCGGACGTTGTTCGGCTCACCTTCGGCGATTCCCGAGCGCCGCGCCTACGCCGCCCTCGAAGCGCAAAGGGTCCTGGGGCTCAGCGAAACACAACTGGTGTGCATGCTGTTCGCGCCATTCGTGGGGCAGGGCGAGGGCCTGGAACACTTCCTGCGCTGTTGCCACCCGGGCATGCTGGTGGCGATGCCGGACCTGCACAAGGCCATGCAGGGCGCGCCGGTCGCCGATCAGATCGCGCAATGGATGGTCGACGTCAGTGGCCTGCCCATCGACATCCTTGGCAAGCTGTACCGGGCGAGCGTCACCGTGCCGGAACAGCCGGAGGCAGTTCCGGAAGTTGATCTGCAGCAGGCCCTTGACGACGTTGATACCGTAGAAGCCGGGCAGGCCGCCGATGAGCCGAACGAACGCTCGGCAAGGCACTGAGGAACGAGGTTTGATGGACTCGTCTACCTCGTCCCTGGTCGTGATGCCCGGCGTTGCGGCCTGGCCGACTGCAACCTGTTCGCCTGGCGTGACCCCATGAAAGGTTGCCGGGAGACAGACTTCGCCTACCAGGCGGTTTATCGCTACCTGACCACGTTGATCAACGAACTGGAGGTCGATGCGCGGGTGCGCCTGCCTTCGTTGCGGCAATTGGCCGAGCGTCTGAACGTGTCGATATCGACCATCCAGTACGCTTATTCATTGCTGGAGAAGGAAGGGCGGGTCTACTCGATCGCCAAGTCCGGTTATTACGCGCTGCCGGCACCCAGCATGACGACCCTGGATGGCGGGGACGATTTGCTCGAGAGCGTGTACGTCAATGCCCGGCGGCCCGGGATGCTGGTGCTCAGTGCAGACGAGCCAGCATCGATGCAGCCGTTGGACAGCCCGATGCTGTTGCTCGAGCGCGAGCTGCTGCGCCAGTACCCACGTTCCTCGCAGACGCCCTCGCAACCCTGGGGCGAGCTGGAGCTGCGTACCGCACTGGCGGCCCGCTACACCTCTTCGCCGGCCCGTTGCTGGAATGCCGATGACGTCTACATCGGTGCCGACCTGCGGGGTGTCCTGGAGATCCTGATCGCCGTGCTGGCACTCAGGGGCGCCACAGTACTGATCGAGTCGCCCTGCGACTGGGCTGTGTTGCGCCTGCTACAGGCGGCCGACATCAACATCATCGAGCTGCCACTGCTGGCTGGCGGGGAAATCGACATCGAGCAGTTGGAGCAACTGCTGGAGAGCGAAACGGTGCGCCTGGTGGTGCTGTCGTCAGTCCTGAACATGCCAACGGGCTCGCTGGTTCCTGAAGAGAACCGTCGTGCCATCGCCCACTTGCTGGAACGGCATGGCACCTGGGTGCTGGAGAACGACAGCCATACAGACCTGGCGTTCGAGGCCGGGGCGACGCCTTTTCGGGACTTGCTCGACCCGGACCGATTGATCGTCTACTCCACGTTCGAGAAGACCATCGGTCCAGAGGCGCCATATGGCTACGTGTTGTCGCGCCAGATGACCCTGCACCTGCAACGACATTTCCTGTTGCGCGCGTTTCGTTTGTCGCCGATTCGCCAGAAAGCCATCGCCCGGCTGTACAGCAATGGGCGGATTGACCAGCATTTGCTGGTGTTGCGGCGCCTGCTGCGCGAAAGCGCGGTTTCGACCGCACAATTGCTGCGCGAACGGCTGGGCGATAGCCTGCAATGGGCAGAACCCCAAGGTGGCGCGACGATCTGGATACGCTCGACGCGACGGGTTGATTTGCGGCGGGTTTTCCATCGGCTGCTGGCCCAGCGAATCGTCATCGCCCCGGGGGAGTTGTTCAGCCTTCATGGCCTGTATGGGCAACATATGCGTCTGACCCATGCGCTCAATGGGCCCCAGGACCTGGATGCCGCACTCTGCGCGCTGGCCGACGCCCTGAGGCTCGAACAAGCGTAATCGGCGGCGATGGATCGAACCCGTCGCGCCACGGTCGAACTGTCAGTAAACTGAACCCCATTTCCCGAGCCACTCCACTCAGAGGTTTTGCATGACAGTCAGTCCATTTGCGGGCAAGCCGGCACCGGCAGAGTTGTTGATCGATATCCCGCGACTGGTGACGGCCTACTACACCGGCCGACCCGATGCCTCGGTTGCGACCCAGCGCGTGGCTTTCGGCACCTCCGGTCACCGTGGCAGCTCCTTCGACCTGGGCTTTAACGAGTGGCACGTGTTGGCTATCAGCCAGGCAATCTGCCTGTACCGCGAAGCGCAAGGCATCAACGGGCCGTTGTTCGTCGGTATCGATACCCACGCGCTGTCGACCCCGGCGGGCGCCAGCGCACTGGAAGTCTTCGCGGCCAACGGTGTGACCGTCATGATCGCCGAGGGGGATGAATACACCCCGACGCCGGCGGTTTCCCACGCCATTCTCTGCTACAACCGTGGACGCACCTCGGGCCTGGCGGACGGTATCGTCATCACGCCGTCCCACAACCCACCGCAAAGTGGCGGCTACAAGTACAACCCCACCAACGGCGGCCCGGCCGATACCCATATCACCAAGTGGATCGAAGCCAAGGCCAACGAACTGCTGGCCAACCAGCTCGCCGGCGTCAAGCGAGTCAGCTACGAGCAGGCCCTGAAGGCCGATACCACCCACCGTCACGACTATGTCAACACTTACGTGGCGGACCTGATCAATGTCATCGATTTCGATGCCATCCGCACCGCCGGGTTGCACCTGGGCGTCGATCCGTTGGGCGGCGCGGGCGTGCGCTACTGGCCGGCCATTGCCGAGCATTACCGTCTGGACCTGGACGTGGTGAACACCCACGTGGATTCCACCTTCCGTTTCATGACCGTCGACTGGGATGGGCAGATCCGCATGGACCCATCTTCCAGCCACGCCATGCAAGGCTTGATTGGCCTGAAGGAGCGTTTCGACGTGGCCTTCGCCTGCGACCCGGACCATGACCGCCATGGCATCGTGACGCCGTCCGGCGGCCTGTTGGCGCCGAACAATTACCTGGCGGTGTCCATCGACTACTTGTTCCAGAATCGCCCGCAATGGCGTGCCGATGCGGGCGTGGGCAAGACAGTGGTCAGCAGCGGCCTGATCGATCGCGTCGCCAAGCGCCTGGGGCGCCGTCTCTATGAAGTGCCGGTGGGTTTCAAGTGGTTTGCCGACGGCCTGTTCGATGGCTCCCTGGGCTTTGGCGGTGAAGAAAGCGCCGGTGCTTCGTTCTTGCGCAAGGATGGCGGTGTCTGGAGTACCGACAAGGATGGCCTGATTCCGGCGTTGTTGGCGGCTGAAATGACGGCGCGCACCGGTCGCGACCCAAGCCAGGCCTACCGCGCCCTGACCGACGAACTGGGCGAACCGTTCTCGGTACGCGTCGATGCCAAGGCCAACCCGCAACAGAAGGCCCTGTTGAGCAAGCTGTCGCCGGATCAGGTGACGTCTACCGAACTGGCGGGGGAGAAGATCCAGAGCATCCTCAGCCATGCACCGGGCAATGACCAGGCCATCGGCGGCCTGAAGGTCATGACCGAAAACGGCTGGTTCGCGGCGCGTCCGTCCGGTACCGAGGATATCTACAAGATCTACGCCGAAAGCTTCATTGGCGATGCGCACCTCAAGCAACTGGTGGCTGAGGCGCAAACGTTGGTGGATGGGGCGATCACCAGCAAGTGATACCTGTGATGTGAGCTTGTGGCGAGGGAGCTTGCTCCCGCGCCACAAGAGCAGCAGTGCAGCGATGCTGGGTTAGGCGAGGTCCACGAGCACGATTTCGCTGTCTTCGATCGCGGTCACCCGCAACATCCGTTCATTTTCAATCGCAACACCGTCTCGAGCTTGTGCGCGCAACCCATTGATTTCTATCAATCCTGTGGCCGGCACAAGATAAGCTCGTCGTCCGGCGTCCAGCCGGTATTCCGCACTTTCACCCGCTTTGAGATTGGCCGCTACCAGTCGCGCGTCGGCGCGAATGCGCAGGCTCTGGTCGTCGTCGGCCTTGCCACTGGCCAAGGTCACGAAGCCTTCGCGCGAGTCCTTGGGAAACGGTTTGGCGCCCCACGACGGTGCCAGACCTTCTTCGTTGGGAATGATCCATATCTGGAAAATGCGCGTGGCCGTCGACTCCAGGTTGTACTCGCTGTGGGCGATTCCTGTGCCCGCGCTCATGACTTGTACGTCGCCAGCCTCCGTACGGCCCTTGTTGCCCAGGTTGTCCTGGTGGCTGATCGCGCCTTCGCGCACATAGGTGATGATTTCCATATCCCGGTGCGGGTGCTGGGGAAAACCGCTGCCGGGGGCGATGACATCGTCGTTCCAGACGCGCAGGTTGCCCCAGTGCATGCGTTGCGGGTCGTAATACTCGGCGAACGAAAAATGGTGGTGGGCATCCAGCCAGCCGTGGTTGGCGGCGCCCAACGTGGCGAAGGGCCTGAGTTCGAGCATGTTGGTGTCCTTTTCGCTGGGAGCGAAAGCAATGGTTGATGGCGCTATTCTCGCGAAGGAAATCATCGACAAAAAGCGTAAAAAACGCGTCAAACCTATCGGCTAACCAGATATGAAATCGTGAGCCAACTTTCACTTCATCGCCTAAACCCATGACTTAAAAGCTTTTGGGTGGAACCTGACAGCAAATACAGACACCATAGCCGTCATGGTTCATGAACACCGGAGTCCCCAGCGTGTCGCAACACACTCCCGATCTTCCCCCCGAGCTCCTGCCCCTGGCCCAAATGCCCTTGCTCAAGCGCCTGGCCGCCCGACTCTTCGGCCATGGCCTGACGCGTCTGCGCGCCCAGCACCGAGCGTCCTGGTTGCACGGCCAGGCCGACGGCTTCCGCAGTGGTCATACCGCCGGTTTCGACTATGGCTATAAGGAAGGCAGGGCCGAAGGGCTTGAGGAGGGCCGCCAGGTCCTGTTGATCCGTGATTCGCGCAGCACAGAGCATCCGGCACCGCAGGTGGATGATTTGCTGTTCGATGACTGGCGCCTGCCGCTGACCACCGAGTTGAAGAAACGTATCAAGGCCGACGTCGCCCGATTGCTGCCGGCCCATGCGCAACCGAGTGCCGCGCAATGGAAGATGATTTTCAGCGACACACCGTCTACCTCGGTGGTCGCCGGGGCGGGTGCGGGTAAGTCGACGACCCTGGTGCTGCGGATTGTGTTGCTGTCCCACTACCTGGGCTTCGAACTGGACTCAATGACCGTGGTGACGTTTACCCGGGAGTCGCGCAAGGACTTCATTCAGAAATTGATCGAAGTGTTTGCCCTGTGGGAGCGAACCGTCAGCCTCAAGCAAGCGCGTGATCTGGTGCGCACCTTTCATTCGCGTATCTTGCCCATGGTCCGCAGCCTGCCCGGGTTCGAGCGGCTCCAGGCCTTCGAGACCCTGAGTCATCGCGCCGAAGCGGACGACGACGCCCAAGGCAATCCCTTTGAATTGCGCATCAACGATGTCCAACGTCAGCAACTCAACGCCTGTTACTACAACCTTTACCAGCGGGATGCGCGTTTCCGTGAGCTGATCCAGCCGTTGTCCCGCCACGCCCTGCAACTCAAGGAACTGGAGCGCGATCACCCGGATGTGCAAAAACGGGTGGCCGTGACCGAACTGGCGGCCCAGCGCGACGAAGAATTGTGCGATGCCGTCGAAGACCTGTGGTTTCGCGCCGGTGCCTGGCCAATCAAGGGGATCGAGCCAAAGCGACACACATTCGAAATCAATGGTTCGACGTTCCACTGCCATGGCTACGCGCCCTCACTGGATGCCTGGGTGATGCTGGGTTTCGATCCGCGGGAAGACGCCCGGCTCAGTCGTCCGGGCGCCAAGTTGAGTATCCGTGCGGAGTGGGCGGTAAAGCGTACCTTGTTTCAAGCTTTCTGCCGTAAGCCACTGATATGGCTTGAAAGTTACGAGGCATCAAGACGTGTGGTGGCATCCATGGCCGGCGACGCCAGCGCCGGCCCCGGGTTCGACTATAAGGTCAAGGGCGAACTGGGTTCGGCGCCATTGTTGGACTGTTTTGTCGCGGCGGCGGGCTTTATCGAGAACCTTGGCCTGGACGTCCCCGACGCCGTGGGCCGGATGGCCTTTGCCCAGGATGACCCCGACCGGTATTTCTTCGAGGCGCTGAGCCGTTACTGGCGGGCATTCGAAGACCATTTGCTCGATCAATCGCCGCCGATCATGACCTATAACCGTATGTTCGCGCTGTTCAGCGAACACTCGCCGGAAAATTTCAAGTTGCTGGGTGATGCCTTGCTCAGGCCGCTATCGCACCTGATGATCGACGAGTTCCAGGACGTATCGCCGCAGATCGTCTCCTGGCTTCGCGCCAGTCTTCGGGAGGTTCGCAGCCGTGGTCCTGCGCTGCACGTGGGACGCGGTGCCCAGCGTTCTTCCTTGTTGTGTGTCGGGGACGACTGGCAATCGATCTATGGCTGGCGCGGCAGCTCGCCGAGCTACTTCATGGCATTCAACAAGCAATTCCCGTCACCGACGACAACTCGGGTGATGCTCACCGACAACTACCGCAGCCACCAACACATCATCGACGCGGCCGAGCACATCGTGCGTGCCGCTGCGGCTATCCCAGGCAAAAAAGCCAAGGCCAGTGGCGTGCCCCGATCGCTGAGCCCGGTCAATGTGCTGGATCGAGACGACGAAGGGCTGGCCCTGCGACTGGAGGAGCACTATCGCAAGGGTGACTCCATCTTGATGCTGTATCGAAAAAGTAGCGATAAGCTGTTGATGGAAAAGCATATTCAGTCAACAGTTAATGTCGATTCTAGCTTGCCGTACGACGCCCGGCGGCTCAGGCAAATGACCTACCACAGCGCCAAGGGGCTCCAGGCGGATGCGGTGTTCTTATTGGGCGACTGCCAGCACCTGAGCAGTTCACCCTACAAGAATCAGGTCTATCGCATGGCCGGGTTAGGTCAGGATGGAGACGCCGAACCCTACGACACGGCGCAAAAAGACGAAATCCTGCGCCTGGCGTATGTGGGCATCACTCGTGCCGTGCAGCATTGTTATTGGTATGTCGATGGGCAGGATGCACAGGCGGCCAATGCACCTAAGGCTTCGGATCGTATTGCAGCGGACAAGCCCTTTTTCGCTGACCACCGTCGTGCCCGCAAAGGATGAAGCTGTGGCAAAGGCGTATTGAGAAGCCATAGAAAAGCGGCGCCTTCCCTGGAGAGGAAGGCGCCGCTTTCAAATGATAAGCACTGTTCCCTGTCAGGAAGCGAACCGCCGCAACCCTACCGGTGGCACAAACGCTTCCAGCTCGGCCTCCACGGCCTCGATTATTCGTTCCACATCCGGCGCATTCATCACCGTCGCGCAGGGAATTCCGGCAATGGCGATCATCGTCTCGCCGCTGGCACGGTCAAACAACCGGGCAACCATACTGCCAGGCGCATCCATGCTCGCTTCGAATCCCATGGGATGGAAGTGCCAGCGCATCAACTGGCAAGCGTTGGGGAACGTAACCTTGCTGAAAGATCCTTTATTCATGTGTTGCCCGCCTTCTTCAATCGAGCGCTTCCTTTTGCTCATGTCAGGAAGGAAGAGCCATCATGGCTCTACCAGTGAGAACTAAAAATAGCACCTGAAAATGAAGCTCATGTGGATTTTTTCAGTCCGTTTTGCGATTGGTTCACTTTTTTTGATCTGGATCACGACTTAAGCGGCGCTGCTCAGAATGCCATCACGCTTGCCTGGGCGTGTCCTTGGCATCGCCTAACCGCTCTGGCACGCGGCATTTCAAGGCGATGAACACCGCCAGGGCCGCCATCGCCAGGGCGGCGGCGAAGGTGGTGTGCAGGCCGTTCGTGACGGCCTCGGGGCTGGCGTGGGTGATGCCATTCGTCGCCGCTGCGCTCGCAAACACTGCGCCGAGCACCGAGGCACCGGTGAAGAAACCCAGGTTGCGCGACAGGTTGAGCAGCCCGGCGATGACGCCTCGCCTTTGGGCGGCCACATCGACCATGACGGCCGTGTTGTTGGCGGTCTGGAAAAACGCGTAGCCCAGGGTCGTCACCACGATGGCGCTGATATAGCCGGCGCTGCCAAGGGCAGGGGGAACCAGTGACAGCATCAGGCAGCCGAGGGCCATGGTCGCCAGGCCGACGAGCCGCATGGGTTGCACACCGAACCGACCCGCCAGGCGTCCGGCAGGCACCCCGGCCAGTGCCGCGACGGTTGGCCCTGTCGCCAGCGCCAAGCCGACGAAGGTCGCTGGTAGCCCAAGGGTGATGGATAAGTAAAAAGGCCCGACCAGCAGCGTCGCCATCATGATCGTTGCAACCAGGGCGCTCGTCGCCAGGCCCGAGACCAATGACTTGTCGCGAAATACGGCCAAGGGAATCAGCGGCGACACGGCCCGGGACTGGACCCGAACGAACAGCGCGCCGCCCACCAGCGCGGCCAGTAGCAGCGCAATGTTCAACCCGCCAAAGCTCCCGCGCCCGGCGGTCATGGCCAAGGCATAGGCGGCGAGCGTCAACGCCAACAGCACCGTACCGGTGATATCGAAACGAATCGTTTCCGCCTTCGACGGCACTTGCCGCACCGGTAGCGAGTACCACGCCAGCCATAACGTCAGCAGGCCGAGGGGGATGTTGACCAGGAACAAGGCCTGCCAGCCGAACCCACTGATGAGCAGGCCGCCAAAGGACGGCCCAAGAGCCGTGCCCACCGCCGACAGCGTTGCCAGCAGCCCCATGGCGCTGGCGGTTTTTTCCTGGGCGACCGTTTCGCCGACCAAGGCCAGGGTCAACGTCATCATGATGGCAGCCCCCAGGCCTTGCAGCGCCCGGCCTGCAATCAGCGGCCAAAGCGAAGGGGCCAGGCCGCAAAGCAGCGAGGCCAAGGTGAACAAGGCGATGCCGGCCAACAGTAGTTTGCGACGGCCGATCAGGTCACCCAAGCGGCCGACGCTGACAATCAGCGTGGTCATGGCGAGCAGATAGGCCAGCACCACCCATTGGACCTGCTGGAAGGAGGTCTCGAGGGCCTGGGCCAGCGTCGGCAACGCCACGGCAGCCACACTGGCGCCCAGGGAGGCCAACAGCGTCGAGAGCGCAAGGCTGGCCAGGGCCCAACGCGGTGAAGAGAACCGGCTCGCAGGTGCGGTTGCCGGCTGGCTTGGTTGCGTGTTGATGGGGTTCATTGTCTCACCTGTCTGCGTGGCGCTCGAAACGGCGCTGTCAGAACGTTACAGCTGGGCATAACATGGCGGAAGGCGCAGCGTTTGCAGATTATAGCTGCACCAGACGCCATCTATTCAATTCAGGACTTCGCCATGTCTTCGCCTGATCTCAATCTACTCGTCACCCTCGATGTGCTGCTCTCGGAAGGCAGCGTGGTCCGTGCTGCCCGGCGGCTGCGGCTCAGCCCGTCGGCCATGAGCCGGGCACTGGCGCGGCTGCGGGAAACCACCGGTGACCCGCTGTTGGTTCGGGCCGGGCGAGGGCTGGTGCCGACACCCCGTGCGCTGGAGTTGCGTGAACAGGTCAGCCAGTTGGTGCAGCAGGCTCAGGCGGTACTGCGCCCGGTGACGACGCCGGATCTTGGGCGCTTGAGCCGTACCTTCACCCTGCGCACCCGCGAGGGATTTGTGGAAAACTTCGCCATCGATCTGATCGCCCGTATTCGCGAGCAAGCGCCGGGCGTGCGGTTGCGTTTCGTGGAAAAGACCGACCGGGACAGCACGGCGCTTCGCGAAGGCACCGTGGACCTGGAGACTGCCGTCGTAGACAAGGACACCAGCCCGGAGTTGCGAACCCAGGCGTTGTTCAGCGACCGCTTGATTGGTGTGGTGCGCACGGGCCACCCGCTGAGCAACGCGGCGGTGAGCGCCGCTGGCTATGCGGCGGGTGGGCATGTCGGAGTCTCGATGCGCGGGTTGGACCATGGCCTTATCGACCAGGCCCTGGCGGCGCTGAGCCTGTCCCGGGACATCGTGACCACCGTGCCGGGTTTCTCCTCGGCGCTGGGGTTGGTTCGCTCCAGCGACCTGATAGCCAGCGTGCCTGAGCGCTACACCACTAGCCTGCGGGTCGGTCTGTACAGTTTCGCGCTGCCGTTCCCGGTGCCTGGGTTCACGATCGCCATGCTCTGGCATCCGCGGATGGACGCTGACCCCGTACATCGCTGGCTTCGAGGCTGTTTGCGAGAAGTGTGCGCAAGTAAACCGTAGAGGTTTGGTAGATATTCATTAATAGCACTTCGCTGGCACTTAGTTGGTGGAAGTGCGACACCGTGGGCGAATGACTAGTTATCGCTATTTAATATTTAAATAGAGTTTTGTCCGACAATCTGCAACTCGGGCAGTTGAGTGCGCGCACTAGCGAGGCAGAAACCTATTGTTTATGGGCGTTAAAGGGCAGGGCGTGAAATTGAACAAAAAAATTGCTAGACGTTTGATTTCCAATTGTGTCAGGTTTCTTACGTCCTCATTGGGCGAGTGATAGGACGATCTCGCCAGAGATCGTCTGTCTGACTAAATTGTTCCATTTGCAAACAAGGAAGTGTGTTTATGTCGAAAGTCAAAAACAGCGCTATCGATTCTGCCGAACAACTGCTCTGGGCTCCGCAACTGGCGGCTCCCAGTAATGCGTTCAACCAGATCAATAGTTTCAGCCACCAATACGACCGCGGCGGTAACCTGACCGTCAACGGCAAGCCGTCGTACTCCGTCGACGAGGCGGCCACGCAGTTGCTGCGCGACGGCGCCGCTTACCAGGACCGGGACGGCAGCGGCAAGATCGAGCTGACCTATACCTTCCTGACGTCTGCTTCTTCCAGCACCATGAACAAACATGGGATCAGCGGCTTCAGCCAGTTCAGCGCCCAGCAGAAAGGCCAGGCCGCCCTGGCCATGCAATCCTGGGCGGACGTGGCCAATGTCACCTTCACCGAGAAAGCCAGCGGTGGCGACGGTCACATGACCTTCGGCAACTACAGCGGCGGCCAGGATGGCGCGGCGGCGTTCGCTTATCTGCCGGGGACCGGCGCCGGCTATGACGGGACGTCCTGGTACCTGATCAACAGCAGCTACACCCAGAACAAGAACCCGGACCTGAACAACTACGGCCGCCAGACCCTGACCCACGAAATCGGTCACACCCTCGGCCTGGCCCACCCGGGTGACTACAACGCCGGCGAAGGCAGCCCGACCTACGATGACGCCACCTATGGCCAGGACACCCGTGGCTACAGCATCATGAGCTACTGGAGCGAAAGCAATACCGACCAGAACTTCAGCAAGGGCGGCGTCGAAGCCTACGCTTCGGGTCCGCTGATGGATGACATCGCGGCGATCCAGAAGCTCTACGGTGCCAACACCTCGACCCGTACCGGCGACTCGACCTACGGTTTCAACTCCAACACCGGTCGCGATTTTCTCAGTGCCTCTTCGTCGTCGGACAAAGTGGTGTTTTCGGTATGGGACGCGGGCGGCCGCGATACCCTGGATTTCTCCGGGTTCACCCAGAACCAGAAGATCAACCTCAATGGCGCTTCGTTCTCTGACGTGGGTGGCATGGTGGGTAACGTGTCCATCGCCAAGGGCGCCGTCATCGAAAACGCCATCGGTGGCTCGGGCAGCGACCTGTTGATCGGCAACTCGGTGGCCAACGAACTCAAGGGCGGTGCCGGCAACGATATCCTGTGGGGCGCCGGTGGTGCGGACAAGCTCTGGGGCGGTTCGGGTTCGGACACCTTCGTGTTCGCCGCCAGTTCCGATTCGCGGCCGGGGGCAACCGATCAGATCCTCGATTTCGTCAGCGGCCTGGACAAGATCGACCTGACCGGCATCACCAAAGGCGCCGGCCTGCATTTCGTCAGCGCCTTCACCGGTGCGGCGGGCGATGCGGTGCTGTCGACGTCGGGTGGAAACAGCCTGCTGTCGGTGGACTTCTCCGGGCACGGCGTGGCTGACTTCCTGGTCAGCACCGTTGGCCAGGCGGCGGCCTCGGATATCGTGGCGTAAGGCTAAACCCCTGTAGGCGCAGCCTCGCTTCGCGCGACGCGCCTACAGGAACCGCGCCAGGATCAAGCGAATGCGTAGAAAATCGATGCCCTGTAGCGTTCAGGCAACCGTCGGGTTGCTCGCTACGCTGATGATGTTTTGTGGAGAAGTCGCCATGGCGCGCAGCCTGTTGTTAGCAGAACCCTCGCAGTTGGCCGGTCAATGGCTGGCTGTCTTGTCGAGCCCGCAGGACACCGCGCAAAGCCAGGCGATGCAGGACAAACCGTCCAACACGTGCATTGTCGAGCTCAAGGCAGACCAGACCCTGGGTGGGCAAACCGAGTGCCTGGGGCACTGGTTGGGGGATGAGCCGGTTCGTTGGTTTACCGAGCCAGACGGTCTTTCCCTGATCGGCAAGCAAGACTCCAGGACGCACCTGGGGTTGCGTCAGGAACATCATTATCAAATCACCTTGAAGTCCGGTTTGATACTTAGCCTTGAACGGAATAAGCCCCGGAGCGCTCATTAACGAGTTAGTACAGTTGCGCAATGATTGAAACACGCTTGTTCAAACAGGCGTGCGTGTCGGTGTGGACCGAATAAAGAATCAAAGATTGGTCAGTTGAACTAACGGCCAGTTCGCTGGCGACGCCAACAACAAGGAAGGTTCATGAACAAGGCAAGGAGCGCTGCCTCGGCGCCGCTGTTTAAAGCGTTGGGCGATTATAAAAGTATTCTGATCAGTGTCGGTTGTTTTACTGCGCTGATTAACGTCCTGATGCTCGCGCCTTCGATTTATATGCTGCAAGTGTACGACCGCGGGCTGTCATCACAGAACGAAACCACCCTGGTGATGTTGTCGCTGATGGTGGTGGGTTTCTTTGTGTTTATCGGGCTGCTGGAAATGGTACGCAGCTTCGTGGTCATCCGCATCGGCAGCCAGTTGGAAAGACGCTTCAACCTTCAGGTGTACCGGGCCGCGTTCGAGCGCAATCTGCGCCAGGGTGAAGGCAACGCCGGGCAATCCCTGGGCGACCTCACGCACATTCGCCAATTCCTCACCGGCCCGGCGCTGTTCGCGTTCTTCGACGCGCCATGGTTTCCCGTCTATCTGCTGGTGATCTACCTGTTCAACGTGTGGCTCGGCGTGTTTGCCTCCGTCGGCACGCTGTTGTTGATCGGCTTGGCATGCCTGAACGAGGCTATGACCAAAAAAGCCTTGGGGCAGGCCAGCGTCTACTCGCAACAGTCCAGCCAATTGGCCACCAGCCATTTGCACAACGCCGAAACGATCCAGGCCATGGGCATGCTCGCGGCGCTGCGCAGCCGCTGGTTTGCCGTGCACTCACGCTTTCTCGGCCTGCAAAACCAGGCCAGCGATACCGGCGCGGTGATCAGTTCCCTGAGCAAGACCCTGCGCCTGTGCCTGCAATCACTGGTGCTGGGCCTGGGCGCATTGCTGGTGATCAAGGGCGACATGACCGCCGGGATGATGATTGCCGGGTCGATCCTCATGGGACGGGTGTTGAGCCCCATCGACCAATTGATTGCCGTATGGAAGCAGTGGAGCGGCGCCAAGCTGGCTTACCGCCGTCTCGATGTGCTGTTGCAGGCGTTTGCGCCCCAGGACGACGGCATGACGCTGCCAGCGCCCAAAGGCCAAGTGAGCTTTGAGCACGTGAGTGCCGGCCCGCCGGGGCAACGCAACGCGACATTGCAGCAGGTCAGCTTCAGCCTGGCTGCCGGGGACGTGCTGGGCGTGCTGGGGGCGTCCGGTTCCGGCAAGTCCACCCTGGCCCGGGTCTTGGTGGGCGTGTGGCCGACCCTCGCCGGGACGGTGCGCCTCGACGGGGCTGACATTCATCGCTGGAATCGCGACCAACTCGGCCCCCACATCGGCTATCTGCCTCAGGACATCGAACTGTTCAGCGGCAGCATCGCCGAGAACATCGCCCGGTTTCGCGATGCCGATCCGCAGAAAGTCGTCGCCGCCGCGCAACAGGCCGGGGTTCATGAGCTGATTCTGCGCCTGCCCCAGGGCTATGACACCGTGCTGGGGGAGGACGGCGGTGGTTTGTCCGGCGGGCAGAAGCAACGGGTTGCGCTGGCCCGGGCGATGTACGACCGACCGAGCCTGGTGGTGCTCGACGAGCCCAACTCCAATCTCGACACGGTTGGCGAGGCCGCGCTTGCCGGTGCCATTGCGCAGATGAAGGCCCAGGGCACCAGCGTCGTGCTGGTCACCCATCGCTCCTCGGCGCTGGCCCAGGCCGACAAACTGCTGGTGCTCAACGAAGGCCGGCTACAGGCTTTCGGGCCTAGTCAGGAAGTGCTGCGGGCGCTGTCCGGCCAATCGGAGACACCACAGCGGGACCGTTCCCAGCCGACCCCCAACGGATTGAGCATGAGTCGCCAGTACCAAGCTGCCAGCAAACCGGGTGGCGCATGAGCAAGGAATGCCAGATGAACCTCGAACAGGCTCAAGACATTGAACGCCCGGAGCGCGACGCCCGTTTCTTCACCCGCATGGGCTGGATACTGGCGCTGGTGGGGGCCGGCAGTTTTTTCACCTGGGCCAGCCTGGCGCCGTTGGACCAAGGCATCCCCGTGCAAGGCACCGTGGTGGTTTCAGGCAAGCGCAAGGCGGTGCAATCGATGAGCAGCGGTGTGGTCAGCCGGATCCTGGTGCGCGAAGGCGAGGCGGTGAAGCAGGGCCAGCCGCTGTTTCGCCTGGACCAGACCCAGGCGGCCGCCGATGTGCAATCGCTGCAGGCCCAGTACCGGATGACCTGGGCCAGCCTGGCACGCTGGCAAAGCGAGCGGGACAACCTGTTGCAGGTGAGTTTCCCGGCTGAACTGAGTCGCGATCCCGATCCACGCCTGGCCCTGGTGCTCGAAGGCCAGCGGCAACTGTTCAGCAGTCGCCGCGAAGCCTTCGCCCGGGAGCAGGCTGCGTTACGCGCCAGCATCGAGGGCGCCACGGCGCAATTGGCCGGCATGCGTCGGGCCCGCGGCGACTTGACCGCCCAGGCCGAATCCCTGCGTCTGCAACTGGGCAACCTGCAGCCCTTGGCGGACAACGGCTACATCCCGCGCAACCGCCTGCTGGACTATCAGCGCCAGTTGTCGCAGGTGCAGCAGGAACTGGCGCAGAACAGCGGCGAAAGCGGGCGGGTGGAGCAAGGGATCGTCGAGTCGCGCCTGAAGTTGCAGCAGCACAACGAGGAATACCAGAAAGAAGTGCGCAGTCAGTTGGCCGACGCCCAGCTCAAGAGCGAAACCCTGCAACAGCAACTGAAATCCGCAGGGTTCGAGTTGCAACACAGCGAAATCCTCGCCACCGCCGACGGCATCGCCGTCAACCTGGGCGTGCACACCGAAGGCGCAGTGGTACGCCAGGGCGACACCTTGCTGGAGATCGTCCCCCAGGGCACGCGGCTGGAGGTGGAAGGGCACCTGCCGGTGCACCTGATCGACAAGGTCGGCCCGCATTTACCGGTGGACATCCTGTTTACCGCCTTCAACCAGAACCGCACGCCGCGGGTGCCGGGGGAAGTCAGCCTGATTTCCGCCGACCAGATGCTCGATGAGAAGACCGGCGCGCCTTATTACGTGCTGCGCAGCAGCGTCAGCGACGTGGCGATGGACAAGCTCAACGGTCTGGTGATCAAGCCCGGCATGCCGGCCGAAATGTTCGTACGTACCGGCGAGCGCTCGTTGCTCAACTACCTGTTCAAACCGCTGCTCGACCGAGCCGGCTCTGCGTTGACCGAAGAATAAGGATGTCTGGCGGTATGAAGCGTTTCTATTGGATGGCCGTGCTGGCCGTTTCCGTGTGCGGCAACGCCTGGGCCATGGGGCCCTTCGAGTTCTACGAGCAGGCCCTGCGCAATGACCCGGTCTACCTGGGCGCGATCAAGGAGCGCGATGCGGGCCTGGAGAACCGCGCCATCGGCCGTGCCGGGCTGTTGCCGCACTTGGGCTACAGCTACAACAAGGGCCGCAACCAATCCAAGGTCACCTACCTCAATGAACGTGGCGCCAGCCAGCATGACGATCGCAACTACAGCAGCTACGGCTCCAGCCTGACGTTGCAACAACCCTTGCTGGACTACGAAGCGTACGCGGCCTACCGAAAGGGCGTGGCCCAGGCATTGTTCGCCGACGAAAGTTTTCGGGACAAGAGCCAGGCGCTGTTGGTGCGGGTGCTGAGTCAGTACACCCAGGCGTTGTTCGCCCAGGATCAGATCGACATTGCCCAGGCCAAGAAAAAGGCGTTCGAGCAGCAATTCCAGCAAAACGAACAACTGTTTCGCCAGGGCGAAGGCACGCGTACCGATATCCTCGAGGCGCAGGCGCGCTATGAGCTGGCAATCGCCGAAGAAATCGAGGCGCGGGACGAGCAGGACGCCGCCTTGCGTGAGCTCGGCTCGCTGATAGGCGTCCCGGCCCTGGATATCGGCGACCTGGCGCCTTTGCACGACACCTTCCAGACCTTTGCCTTGCAGCCGGCCAGTTTCGACACCTGGCACGAACTGGCGGTGAGCAATAACCCCAGCCTGGCGTCCCAGCGCCAAGCGGTGGATGTGGCGCGCTTCGAGGTCGAACGCAACCGCGCCGGACACCTGCCCAAGGTCAGTGCCTACGCAACAATGCGCCAGAACGAATCGGAAAGTGGCAACACCTACAACCAGCGCTACGACACCAACACCATCGGCCTGGAAGTCAGCGTGCCGCTGTATGCCGGCGGCGGTGTCTCGGCGTCGACCCGCCAGGCCAGCCGCAACATGGAACAGGCCGAATACGAGCTGGAGGCCAAGACCCGCGAGACGCTGATCGAACTGCGCCGTCAGTTCAGCGCCTGTGTGTCGGGGATGAACAAACTGCGCGCCTACCAGAAAGCCCTCAGCTCCGCCGAAGCGCTGGTGGTATCGACCCGGCAAAGCATCCTCGGCGGCGAGCGGGTCAACCTCGACGCGCTCAATGCCGAGCAACAGCTCTACACCACTCGCCGCGACCTGGCCCAGGCCCGCTACGACTACCTCATGGCCTGGACCAAGCTGCATTACTACGCCGGCACCCTTGGCCCGCAGGACCTGGCGAAGGTGGATGAGGCGTTTGTGTCCCGGGTGCCCATTCAATGACCTGTGGCGAGGGGATTTATCCCCGCTGGGCTGCGGAGCGGCCCCACCCCAAACACCGTGTTCTTCCAGACAGACCTCGGGCCCTCAGGCGACTGCTTCGCAGTCGAGCGGGGATAAATCCCCTCGCCACAGAAGGGATTTACAACAATTGATAAAGCGCTACTAAGGATGGTTCGTGATGAAAGTCGATAACAAAAAACACCCCAGGCCGACAGGTCGCCTGTTCCTGCTCAAGGCCCTCAACCACGCCATGCTCTGCGCACTGGCGACCTTGGGCACGGCCCAGGCGGCGCCTTATGTAGAGGGCGGCAGGGCCGGTGACCCGGACAGCTGGCGCAGCAACGAATTCAACGCCGAATGGGGGTTGGGGGCGATCAACGCGCAGCAGGCCTACGCCGCCGGATACACCGGCAAGGGCGTCAAGCTGGGGATCTTCGACCAGCCGGTCTACGCGGCCCACCCGGAGTTCTCCGGCACCGGCAAAGTCGTGACCTTGGTCACCAGCGGCATTCGTGAATACACCGACCCCTACATCCCGGTGAAGGCGGGTGATCCGTTCCGCTACGACGGTTCACCCACCGTCGGCTCGGACGGTAAGCTGGGGTCCCATGGCACCCATGTCGGCGGGATCGCCGCCGGCAGTCGCGATGGCAGCCCGATGCACGGCGTGGCGTTCGATGCGCAGATCATCAGCGCTGACAATGGCGACCCGGGGCCCGAGGACGGCATCATCCGCGGCAACGATGGCGCGGTGTACAAGGCCGGCTGGGACGCGTTGATCGCCAGCGGCGCACGGATCATCAACAACAGCTGGGGCATTGGTATCACCGACCGTTTCGACCAGGGTGGCCGCGATCCGGCGTTCCCGCACTTCACCGTGCAGGATGCGCAACTGCAATTCGATCAGATCAAACCCCTGCTGGGCACCAAGCCCGGCGGCGCCTACGAGGGAGCCATCGCCGCGGCGCGCAGCGGGATCGTGACGATCTTCGCCGCGGGCAACGACTACAACCTCAATAATCCCGATGCCATTGCGGGCCTGGCGTATTTCGTCCCGGACATCGCGCCGAACTGGCTCACCGTGGCGGCGCTGCAGGTCAACCCGGACACCGCCAGCGCCGATCCGTACACCATCAGTACCTTCTCGTCGCGCTGCGGCTACACCGCCAGTTTCTGCGTGTCGGCACCGGGCACCCGGGTCTACAGCGCCGTGATCGGCGGCACCCGTGCCGACGACCTGACCGTGGGCTACGCCAACAAGAGCGGCACGTCCATGGCCGCGCCCCATGTCGCTGGCAGCGTGGCGGTGTTGATGGAGCGTTTCCCCTATATGACCGGCGACCAGGTCGCGAGCGTGTTGCGTACCACCGCCACCGACATGGGCGCGCCGGGCGTCGATTCGCTGTACGGCTGGGGCATGATCAACCTCGGCAAGGCCATCGACGGTCCGTCGATGCTGGTGACCGAACAGGACATTCCCGCGGAGTTTCGTATCGATGGCGCCTATGGTTCCGGTCAGTTCGTGGCGGACTTGCCGGGCATCGGCGCGATCATCGATCCTGGCAAACCCACGGAACGGGTGTGCAGCGGCGTCCAATGTGGCCTGGACGTTTGGCGCAACGACATTGCCGGTCACGGCGGGCTGACCAAGGAAGGCATCGGCACCCTGGTGCTCACCGGCGAAAACACCTACAGCGGGCCGACCCTGGTCAATCAAGGGCGACTGGCGATCAATGGCTCGCTGGCGTCGGCGGTTACCGTCAACGACGGCGGCATTCTCGGCGGCAACGGGCGCATCGCCAGCCTGACCGCCAGCCGCGGCGGCAGCGTGGCGCCGGGCAACTCCATCGGCACCTTGCAGGTGGCCGGCGACGTGACCTTTCAACCCGGTTCGAACTACGCAGTGGAAGTCTCGCCCACCTCCAGCGACCTGATCGTGGCGGGCGGCAAGGCATCCATCGACGGGGCGACGGTGTCGCTGTCCTTGGAAAACAGCCCGACGCTGCTGACGGCTGGCGAAGTGAAGAGCTTGCTGGGCAGGCAGTTTAATATCTTGCAGGCCGCTGGTGGCATTGATGGGCGTTTCGCTGAAGTCTTGCCCAACTACGCGTTTCTGGGGGGCGACCTGGCGTACAGCGCCAGCGGCATTCAACTGGTGGTCGAGCGTAACGATGCGTCATTTGCCAGCCTCGGCTTGACGCCCAACCAGCGTTCCGTGGCCACTGCCGCCGAGCAATTGGGCGCTGGCAACGGGTTGTACGAGGCCTTGCTGCTGGCACCCAGCGCCGCCGTGGCACAGCAGGCGTTCCAGCAGTTGTCCGGTGAAATCCATCCGGCCATCGGCACGCTGCTGATCAATGACAGCCGTCAATTGCGCGACGCCATGGCTGATCGCCTGCGCCAAGGCGCGCTCTACGACGCCGGGACGCCGACCGACGCCAGCAGCAATGCCTGGTTCAAAGTGCTGGGCGCTTGGGGCAAGAACGAGGGTGGGCACGATCAAGCCAGTGCCACCAGCTCCATCGGTGGATTGCTGGCCGGTGTCGATGGCCTGATCAGCGAACAGACACGCCTGGGCTTCGTCACCGGCTACAGTGACAGTTCGTTGAGCATGGGCGATGGCACCCATTCCTCGGCCAAGGCCGACAGCTATCACCTGGGTGTCTATGTTGGGCATCAGATCGACGCGCTGCGCCTGACCGCCGGCGGCGCCCACAGCTGGCATCGCATCGACGTCAAGCGTGACCTGCAATGGGGCGACGTCAGTGGCCGGGAGAAAACCAAGCGCGATGCCCGGACCACCCAGCTCTTCACCGAAGCGGCGTATCGCCTGGACGGGCAAGCGGTGGCCCTGGAACCGTTCGCCAACCTGGCCTATGTGCACCTGGACAGCGACAGCTTCCATGAGAAAGGCGACAACGCGGCCCTGCACGGTGGCGACGACCGCCGCGATGCCGTGCTCTCGACGCTGGGCCTGCGGGCCAGCCACACCCTGGCGCTGTCGGATCAACAGCAATTGCAGCTGTCCGGCTCCCTCGGCTGGCAGCACAACCTGAGCCATACCACGTCCGAACAGGACCTGGCCTTCGCCGGCAGCAGCAATACCTTCGCGGTGCAGAGCGTGTCCATGGACCGTAACGCCGCCGTGGTCGGCGCCCGCGCCGGGCTCGCGCTCGCCAAGGATGTGCGGGTCAACCTGGACTACAACGGCCTGATCGGCTCCCGGGACAAAACCCACGGCGTGGGCCTGACCCTGGATTGGCAGTTCTGACCAAGGAACTCAACACGCACTTCTGTGCGTTCAAGAGCTGCGCAGGAGCCATGTAGGAGCTGTCGAGTGCAACGAGGCTGCGATCTTTCCCTGGACACTTGAATCTCAAGCGAAAGATCAAAAGATCGCAGCCTTCGGCAGCTCCTACGGGCCGCAGGCCACCCGGTTCTAGCATTCCAACAACAAAAAGAGAGCAACAACCATGGGTATCTACGACTACAAGAACCTCGGCACCACCGAATCCAAGGTACTGGTCAGCGACGCAATGGCGATCATGCTGTACTCCTACCACAACCTCGACCACGGCTTTGCCGCCGGGTACCAGCACAACGGCTTCGGTGCCGGCCTGCCGGCGACCCTGGTCACCGCACTGCTGGGGGGCACCGATTCCCAAGGCGTGATTCCCGGCGTGCCGTGGAACCCGGATTCGGAAAAACTGGCCCTGGAGGCGGTGCAGAAGGCAGGTTGGACACCCATCAGCGCCACGCAACTGGGCTACGCCGGCAAGGTGGATGGCCGCGGGACGTTTTTTGGTGAAAAAGCCGGTTACACCACCGCGCAGGTCGAGATCCTCGGCAAGTACGACAGCGCGGGTCACCTGCAGGAAATCGGTGTGTCGTTTCGCGGCACCAGCGGCCCTCGGGAAAACCTGATTGGCGATTCCATTGGCGACGTGATCAACGACCTGATGGCCGCCCTGGGGCCCAAGGACTATGCAAAAAACTACGCTGGCGAAGCCTTTGGCAACCTGCTGGGGGACGTCGCCAAGTTTGCCCAGGCCCATGGCCTGACGGGTGCGGACGTGCTGGTCAGCGGTCACAGCCTGGGCGGGTTGGCGGTCAACAGCCTGGCGGACTTGAGCGCCGGCCAATGGTCGGGGTTCTACGCCGACGCCAACTACATCGCCTACGCTTCGCCGACCCAGAGCAGTACCGATAAGGTCTTGAACATCGGTTACGAGAACGATCCGGTGTTCCGCGCCCTGGACGGCTCGACGTTCAACCTCGCGTCGGTGGGCGTGCACGATGGGCAACAGGAGTCGGCCACCAACAACATCGTCAGCTTCAACGACCACTACGCTTCGGCGGCATGGAACGTCTTGCCGTTCTCCATCCTCAACATCCCCACCTGGATTTCCCACCTGCCCAGCGGCTACAGCGATGGCATGGGCCGGATCATGAACTCGGCGTTCTACGACCTCACCGAAAAAGACTCCACCATTATCGTCGCCAACCTCTCAGACCCCGCCCGGGCCAATACCTGGGTGCAGGACCTCAACCGAAACGCTGAAACCCATACCGGCAGCACGTTCATCATCGGCAGCGACAGCGACGATCTGATCCAGGGCGGCCAGGGCAACGACTACCTGGAAGGCCGCGCCGGCAACGACACCTTTCGCGATGGCGGTGGTTACAACGTGATACTGGGCGGGCAGGGCAGCAACAGCCTGCAACTGCAGCAGTCGGTGAAGGATTTCAGTTTCGCCCATGACGGGGCTGGGACCCTGTACCTGCGCGATGCCCATGGCGCGATCAGCATCACCCGCGACATCGGCACGCTGGTCAGTAAGGAGTCCGGGTTGTTCTGGGGGCTGCTCAAGGATGATGTGAGCCACGGCGTCACCGTCAATGGCTTGGTGGCGGGCGGCAACCTGACGGCGTATGCGTCTTCGGTCAAGGGCAGTGCGGCCAACGACACCCTTGTGGCGAGCGCGAAGGGTGACTGGCTGTTCGGCCAGGACGGCAACGATGTGCTGGTGGGCGGCGCGGGTAACGACACCTTCGTCGGTGGTGCGGGCAACGACCTGATGCAATCGGGCGGTGGCAACGACACCTTCCTGTTCAATGGTGCGTTCGGCCAGGACCGGATCAGCGGTTATGAGGCGGGGGACAAGCTGGTGTTCCTCGGCGTACCCGGCGCCGGGGCAGGTCATGACTACAGGGAGCACCTGTCACAAGTGGGCAATGACACGCTGCTCAAGGTCGGTGACAGTTCCGTGACCCTTGTGGGGGTTGGTATCGGTCAGGTCGGCGACGAAGGGATCGTGTTCGCCTGAGTTCGCTATCGCGAGCAAGCCCGCTCCCACAGGGGTTCACGGGTGTACGCAGGATTTGTGTTCACCACCGGACTTTGTGGGAGCGGGCTTGCTCGCGATGGCCGTCTGCCAGGCGAGTCACTGGAAATCAGTCTTCCTTGCGAATGGTCGCCACATCATCGGCGCGGACCCGGACTTTCCTGCCGGAAATATCTTCAAACTCGTAGAAGCCGTCGGCGGTGCGGGTGTTAGGGGTGTCCTTGGTCAAATACTGGGTACCGTTTTGCAAGGTCACTACCGTGGGCGACGCGCAGCCAGCCAGAGCCATAAATGCCACGGCGACCAGGGGTACGCCCAGAAACCTGATGTTCATAACCATAACCTCTCAATCAAAAGGACACGGAGCAACTGATTCGACCGCGCCATCACATTAGCTAACCGCCATTGGTCTCGCTTGCCGTAGGAAAGTTCATCGCTAGCTGAAGGATTTCACGTTAAATATAGGAGACCGTTCATCTTTTGCGGTTGCCTGAGTGGTTTACAGCTGTTATCTGTATGCATAACCAGTGTCTCCAACACCCTTGGCGTTTCTTCCCGTGGCAACCCGTTCTCTCGACGATCCGTATTACTACCTGAACAACTTCCAGCAAGTGCTCGTCTGGTTGAGCCAGCGTTATGCGGACGTGCTCAGCCACGAAGAGCAGCGCTTCATCGGCGATTTCGCAGCGCTGCCCCGTACCTCCCAAGGCTTGTTGGTGCGGATGGTGATGCGCAAGGGGCTGCGGTTTCGTCATAGCAAGCTGAGTTACCCGGAAATCGGCGACATTGGCGCCGCCGTCGCACCGCTATTGGCCCTGGGATGGGTCGAGGAACAGGCCCCCATCGGGCTCGTTGAACTATTCGACGTGCTGCTCAAGACGGAAATCCTTCTGTGCCTGGGTCAGCTGATCGAACAGCCCAAGGCGAAAAAGGCCGAATGGCTCCAGGCCCTGGATAATCATCCCAGCCCGCTCCAGCCTTTTCGTACCTGGTGTCCGCAGCTTGACGACCGCCTGTACAGCCTGACGATCATGGACCTGTGCGACAGGCTGCGCTTGATGTTCTTTGGCAACCTCTACCAGGATTGGTCGGAATTCGTCCTGGCGGACCTGGGCATCTTCACCTACGAAACCGTTGAGTTCAGCGCCGAGTCACGGGGCTTGCGCAGTCGCGGCGACGTCGATGCCTGTCTGTTCCTGCACGACTGCCAGCAGCGCTTCGAAGCCGGCGAGCCCCTGGAAGATATCGTCGCCCAGGTCAACGAACTGTCCCTGGATAATCCGTGGCTGGAGCGACGCCGGGGCAAGTTGTTGTTCCAGATCGGCCAGCACGGCGAGCGGATCGGCGATTTCGCCCTGGCCTTGTGCATCTATCGCGATTGCACCTACCCAGGCGCGCGGCTGCGGATGGTCCGGGTATTGGAGCGAATCGGCGAGTATGCCCTGGCCCTTGAACTGGGCGAGGCGGCGGCGCAGACACCACAGAGCGCTGCCGAAACCCAGGCCTTGCTTCGGATCGTGCCTCGCCTGCGGCGCAAGCTGGGCGGCCCGCCAGTGCCACGGGTCATGGCCCGGGAAGTGGAGCGCCTGGAACTGCATCTGCCGCGCGTCGATCCGGGCCTGTCGGTGGAATATCACGTCCAGGCCCACCTGCACGATGAAACCGCGCCGGTGCATTACGTCGAGAACAGCCTGATCAATTCACTGTTCGGCCTACTGTGCTGGCCAGCGATCTTCGCGCCGTTGCCGGGCGCGTTTTTCCACCCGTTCCAGCGCGGGCCGGTCGACCTGCTCAATGAGGATTTCCATGCCCGTCGCGCCGAGTTGTTCGCGGCCTGCCTGGCGGAGTTGGACGATGGTCGCTACCGGCAGACCATCGGGCGTCGTTACATTGAAAAGTGGGGCGTGCAATCGCCTTTCGTGTTCTGGGGCGCGTTGTCCGAGCCCTTGCTGGAACAGGCCCTCGATTGCTTGCCGGCCGAGCACCTCAAGCACTGGTTCCAGCGCCTGCTGCTGGATATCAAGGCCAATCGCGCCGGCATGCCGGACCTGATCCAGTTCTGGCCGCAACACAAGACTTACCGCATGATCGAAGTCAAAGGCCCCGGTGACCGCCTGCAAGACAACCAACTGCGTTGGCTGGAGTTCTGTCATGAGCACCAGATGCCCGTCGCCGTTTGTTATGTGCAATGGGCAGAGCCTGCCATCGCGAGCGAGCGCGCTCCCACAGAAGACGAACCACCCCAGATCATCTGTGGGAGCGAGCTCGCTCGCGATGGGCGCACATGAGCCCGACACCCGGCTACAGCATCGCCGTGCGGGCGCTGTGTGAGTTCACCGCCAAGGTGGGCGACCTTGACCTGCGCTTCACCCCCTCGCCAACGGCCCTGGAGGGCATCGCTGGCCATCGTACCGTCGCCTCGCGGCGCACCGAGGGCTATCAGGCTGAAGTGGCCCTCCAAGGTCACTGGCAAACATTGACGGTCAAAGGCCGGGCCGACGGCTACGACCCGGTCCGTCAGTGCCTTGAAGAGGTGAAGACCTATCGGGGCGACCTGAGCAAACAGCCGGCCAACCATCGCCAGTTGCATTGGGCCCAGGCGAAAATCTATGGCTGGCTGATGTGCCAAAAGCTGCAGTTGCCGCACATCGACGTGGCGCTGGTGTATTTCGACATCGTCAGCGAAAAGGAAACCTGCCTCACCCAACGCTTCGAGGCGGCCCAGTTGCAAACCTTCTTCGAAGCACAATGCGCGCTGTTCCTGGCCTGGGCCGAGCAGGAAATGGCCCATCGGCAGGCGCGTAACCTCGGCGCGCAGGCGCTGGCCTTCCCCCATGCGGGTTTCAGGCCCGGGCAACGGCACTTGGCCGAGTCGGTGTTCAAGGCAATCAGTACCGGCCGCTGCCTGATGGCCCAGGCGCCCACCGGCATCGGCAAGACCGTCGGCACCTTGTTCCCGATGCTCAAGGCGTTGGCGCCGCAGCAACTGGACAAGGTGTACTTTCTCACGGCGAAAACCCCGGGGCGCAAGCTGGCCCTGGATGCGGCGCGGGTGATTACCCACAGCGCGCCGTCGATGCCGTTGCGGGTGCTGGAAATGATCGCCCGGGACAAGGCCTGCGAACACCCGGACAACGCCTGCCATGGCGAATCCTGCCCGCTGGCCCGTGGCTTCTATGATCGCCTGCCGGGCGCCCGGGCAGCGGCGAGCCGGGTTTCGTTGCTTGATCAGGCGGCATTGCGCGACATTGCATTGACCCATGAGGTGTGCCCGTATTACCTCAGCCAGGAAATGGCCCGCTGGGCCGACGTGGTGGTGGCCGACTACAACTATTACTTCGACTTCAGCGCCTTGCTCTTTGGCCTGGCCCAGGCCAACGGCTGGACGGTCGCGACCCTGGTGGACGAGGCCCATAACCTGGTGGAGCGCGGACGGCAGATATACAGCGCGACCCTTGACCAGGCCACGTTGAGCAGCGTGCGCAAAACCGCTCCCGAACCGCTGAAGAAATCCCTTGAACGGGTCAATCGCCAATGGAATGCCTTGCATACGTCCCAGGTGGCGGCCTATCAGGCTTATGAAAAACTGCCGGAAAAGCTGCTCCAGGCCTTGGCCACCTGTACCACCGCCATCGGCGATTACCTCAACGATCACCCCCAGGGCCTGGACAGCGGCTTGCAGGCGTTCTACTTCGACGCCTTGCAGTTTGGCCGGGTGGCGGAAGCCTTCGACGAGCACTTCCTGTTCGACATCCACAAGCGCGAACTCGGCCGCCAGCGCAGCCTGTCGTCGCTGTGCCTGCGCAACGTGGTGCCGGCCGCGTTCCTGCGGCCCAGGCTGACGGCGGCCCGCAGCACCGTGCTGTTTTCGGCGACCCTGAGCCCTCGACATTACTACGCAGACTTGCTGGGAACGCCGGGCGATACGGTGTGGATCGATGTCGAATCGCCGTTCAAGGCCGAGCAGTTGGACGTACAGGTGGTCAGCCGCATCTCCACGCGCTTTGCCGATCGCCAGGCGTCCCTGGAACCGATTGTCACGTTGATGGCCCGCCAGTTCAGCGAGCGCCCGGGCAACTACCTGGCCTTTTTCAGCAGCTTCGATTACTTGCAGCAAGTGGCCGGGCTGTTTGCCGAGCGGCACCCCCAAATAGCCCTCTGGACGCAATCGCGGGGCATGGGCGAAGCCCCCCGGCAGGCGTTTCTCGAACGATTCATGGAACACAGCCAAGGCATTGGCTTTGCGGTGCTGGGTGGCGCGTTCGGCGAGGGCATCGACTTGCCGGGTTCACGCCTGATCGGTGCGTTCATCGCCACCTTGGGGCTGGCGCAGTTCAACCCGGTCAATGAGCAGATGAAGCAACGCATGGCGGCGATCTTCGGCGATGGCTATGACTACACTTACCTGTATCCCGGCTTGCAGAAGGTCGTACAGGCGGCAGGGCGCGTGATCCGCACCCAACAAGATCGCGGGGTGGTGATGCTGATCGATGATCGGTTCGGCGAGGCCAGGGTGCAGCACCTATTGCCGCGCTGGTGGTCAGTTACCCAAGAGGCCCACAAATCCCCTTGTGGGAGCGAGCTTGCTCGCGATGGCAGACTGTCAGCCAGCATTGATGCAAACTGATCCACCGCTATCGCGAGCTCGCTCCCACAGGGTGGAAGGCTTGAGGATTTTTCCTGGCGCCTGACTTGCTCCATAATCCGCAAAAAATCCACACGGATGCCTCGGCCAGATGCTCGATAATGCCCCCAAGCCCCCGCTCATGAACGAAGAACAGCGCTTTCGCCTGCTCATCGACGCGGTGGTCGACTACGCCATCTACATGACCGACCCTTCAGGCATCATCACCAGTTGGAACTCTGGCGCCAGGCGTTTCAAGGGTTACGAGGCGTCCGAGATCCTCGGCCAGCATTTCTCCCGTTTCTATACCGATCAGGACCGCGCCGCCGGCCTGCCACAACGGGCGCTGGACACGGCCCTGCATGAGGGGCGTTTCGAAGGCGAGGGCTGGCGGGTGCGCAAGGACGGCACGCTGTTCTGGTCCCATGTGGTGATCGATCCGATCATCGACAGCCAGACGGGTACCTTGCTCGGCTTCGCCAAGATCACCCGCGACCTGACCGACCGCAAGATGGCCGAGGAAACCCTCAAGCAAAGCGAGCAGCAGTTTCGCCTGCTGGTGCAAAGCGTCACCGACTACGCCATCTACATGCTCGACCCGCAAGGTCAGGTCACCAACTGGAACCTGGGGGCGCAGCGGATCAAGGGGTACCTGCCGGTGGAGGCCATCGGCCGGCATTTCTCGATGTTCTACACCCCCGAGGATCGCGATGCCGGCGAGCCGCAGCGCGCGTTGAGCATCGCCGCCAGCGAAGGGCGTTTCGAGAAAAAGGGCTGGCGCATGCGCAAGGATGGCACGCGCTTCATGGCCCACGTGGTCATCGAAGCGATTCGCAGCGATACCGGCGCGCTGTTGGGGTTTGCCAAGATCACCCGCGACATTACCGATGCCACCCAAGCCCAGCAGGCCCTTGAACAGGCCCGTGAGGCGTTGTTTCAATCCCAGAAACTGCAAGCCATCGGTCAGCTCAGCGGTGGTATTGCCCATGATTTCAATAACCTGTTGACGGTCATCCTCGGCAACCTGGAAATCGTGCGCAAGCGCATGCCCGGCGAGCCGAAACTCACTCAGTTGCTGGACAACGCGACCCAGGGCGCGCTGCGCGGGGTTTCGCTGACCCAACGCATGCTGGCGTTTGCCCGGCGACAGAAACTGACCTACGAATCGGTCGAGCTGTCGGCCCTGGTACAGGGCATCAGCGGCCTGCTGCAGAGTTCCCTGGGCCCGTCGATACACATCCAGACCCGTTTCGCCGAGGCGCTGTCGCCGGTGCTGGCCGATGTCAATCAACTGGAACTGGCGATTCTCAACCTGGCGACCAACGCCCGGGACGCCATGCCCCATGGCGGCCAGATCCTCATTGCAGCCGAGGAACGGCGGGGGGCTGATGCCGGGCCGGACAAGCCGATGGCCCCCGGGTGCTACATCTGCCTGACGATGACCGATGAAGGCGAGGGCATGGACGAAGCCACGCTGGCCTCGGCCGTGGACCCATTCTTCACCACCAAGGGTGTCGGCAAGGGCACGGGGTTGGGGCTGTCCATGGTGCATGGCCTGGCGGAACAGCTGGGTGGCCGCCTGATACTCAAAAGCCGGAAAGGCCTGGGGACCACCGCCGAATTGTGGTTGCCGGTGGCCGGCGATGCGGCCCCTGGCAAAGCGGCGATCGAAGAGGCAGCGCCGCCGGTCCACGAGTTGAAAGTGCTGGTGGTCGACGATGACAGCCTGGTGCTGACCAGCACGCGCTTGTTGCTCGAAGACCTGGGGCATCGAGTCCTTTGCGCCCCATCGGGGGCTCAGGCGCTGGAGCTGTACGAGCGCAACCTGGACATCGACCTGGTGATCACCGACATGGCCATGCCGCAGATGGACGGTGCGCAGTTGGCAAAACTGTTGCGCGACCGCCAACCGACCTTGCCTATCATCCTGGCCACCGGTTATGCCGAACGCCTGGAAGGTTTCGCCACGCAACTGCCTCGGTTGATCAAGCCATTCAAGCAGATTGACCTGATGCAGGTCATTGGGCAGACGATGAAATAGACATGGATCGGCGGTTACAGCATCTGAGAGATTATCTGTGGCAACGGATTATTTGTGGCGAGGGGATTTATCCCCGCTGGGGCGCGAAGCGGCCCTTCATAGTACCGACGCCTCAGCGTATCAGGCCATAGAGGGGGCTGCTGCGCAGCCCAGCGGGGATAAATCCCCTCACCACTAGGGGGACATGCCTGCCTGCAAAGGGAATCTGCCTATTCAGTGTTCTTCTTGAACCCACGCAAGTTCATCGCACACAAGCAAAACTGCAATACGATCAATGCATACGCATGGGTATGCAGCCCCCAGACCACCCACAGAATATTGCTCGCGATAAAACAACTGAATCCCGCCACCCTGCGGCGGGGTTGGCGTGAGCCGATCAACCAGGCGGCCAGCACCGTGACGAGCATCGCCGGCCATTGCACCCATCCCAGATAATCCACGCAGCGGTCCTCTTGCCCTTACACATTAAAGACCTTGGCGGTCGGAGAGCGTTTCCTCGGACTTTGTTGCACCTGTGGTCCATTGGCTTGAACTTGCCGCGCGCCGGGTTCTTCTAACGAGTCCGAATCATCACCGAGGCACCACCTGCGCAATGCCCAGAATACTCACCGGGCCCACCCCGGAAGAAGAACTGACGGAACACAACGCCAAACTGTTCGGCTCCCCCAAGGAGCGACTGGACTTCTATCGCCGGGAGATCCAATACGAAACCAGCATCCTGGCCAATCGAACCGATGCTTACCTGGCCGCCCAATCCTTCCTGGTGATTGCCTTTGCCTCGTGCATGGCCAACCTGAACCCGGAGTGGGGCAAGTTGTTCACGCTGATCGTGCCGCCATTCCTGGCCTTGCTGGGATTCCTGAGTTCGCTCAATGCCTGGCCGGGGATCAAGGCGGCCTACGAGATCATCGATCACTGGCATTTCAAACAGAGCGAACTATTGCGCGCCGAACCCTTGATGGGCCTGGCCTACGACGAATCGCCGCTGTTCAGCGAGCGGGAGTCGACCCACAAGGGCTATCGCAAGTCGTTGCTGTTTTCGTTGCGTACCCCTTGGATCTTCGCCACGTTCTGGGTATTGCTGGGGGCGTATTCGGTCTATATCCAACTGAGCAATCCAGGCGGTTGAGGTGCACTCGCCTCAACTCGACTGCTTACGGCGCTCATACCATGCCAACGTCGGCTGGGTGGTGACGCCATGAACCAGAATGCTCAGGGCCACCACCGACAGGGTGAGGTCGATGCACAGTTGCGCCACCGCAGGCGGCAGGTCATGGTTCAGGGCGAAGAACAGATAAAACAGACTGCCGATCCCGCGAATGCCAAACCAGCCGATCAGCAGCCGTTGCGGTCCGTCGAGCAATCGCCGCCAGGGCACCACCAGCACACTCAACGGGCGAATCACGACAAACAGCAGGGCACCGATCGCCACGGCTCGCCAGTCCCAATGGTTGGCTAGCACGACCCCCAGCAGGGTCACCAGGAACACTTCCATCGACCGCTCTACCAAGCTGCCGAACGCCAGCATGTCGCTCATCATCACCCCAGCGGCCAATTGACCATCGTCCAGCGTCTCGGTATCGCCTACGACGGCCTGTTGGGGCTCGACGGTTTCGTGGCCCACCACCGGCTGCACCAGGTGTTCTGCCGGTAGCGCCCCTTCATCAGTGGATTGGACCTCGGCCTGACGCAGCCCCAAGCCGGCGGCGAACACCGAGAGAAAGCCATAGCCCTGGATCCACTCGGCCACGACGTAGGCCAGGGCAATCAGCGCCAGGGCCAGGTAATCATTGGGCGACAAGGTGCTGTCGGCATTCCTGATGCGCATCGACAAGGTCAGCTTGCCGATGCCGCGACCCATCCAGTAGCCGACCAGCAAGCCGGCCGGCACGGCCCACAGGACGTTGCGCAGCAGCCATTCACCGAGAAAACCGCTGCCGCCCTCCCGCAGCATCAACAGGCCCAGGATTACAAAGGGAAACGCCGTGCCGTCGTTCAGTCCTGCTTCGCCCGACAGGCCGAACCGCACCCGGTCGTTATCCCGGGCATCGTTGACCTGCACCAGCGCCGCCAGTACCGGGTCGGTGGGCGCCAGCATCGCGCCGATCAGCATCGACACGCCCCAACCCAGGCCCAACAGATAGTGCAAAGCCAGGCACAGGCCGGCGATGCACAGGATCATCACCGGCCCGGCCAGCCCATAGGCCACGCGCCAGGTACGATCCTTGAGAGGCAGGCGTAACTTGAGGCCGCTGACGAACAGCGAAAACACCACCGCGACTTCTGTGAGGTGTTCCATCCAGACCGACGAGTCGCTGACGTCCAGTTTCAGCACGTCCAGCCCCAGCGGTCCGATGGCGACACCCAGCACCAGGCACATCGCCGAGGTGGTGACCGGCATCCAGCGCAGATAAGAGGAGGTCAGGGCCAGGGTCAGCAACACCGCGCCGAGCACCGCGACCCATACTGTGAACGTCATCGTTGCTCCTTGGATGGATAGCGCCTGGTACCGCCGGGCGAATGGATGGTGAGGGTGTCGCTTTGCGCTCGGTCCTGTAGGAGCTGCCGAGTGCAACGAGGCTGCGATCTTGTCCCTACCGATTGAGTCCAAAGCGAAAGATCAAAAGATCGCAGCCTTCGGCAGCTCCTACAGTGTGTCGCCAGCTCCCTCGCCACAACGGCACGCTAGCCACATTCAACGACCGGGCGGGTTCTGAGTATTCGAGGCCGGGAGCGAAGCGAGGGTTCCCACCAAAGCAGAAGGCCTCCGTTCATCCGCCTGCCATTTAATCCAACGGAATTTTTCGCCGTTCCCCGCGCTCTGCAACAGAAGAGACGTTCTGATTCAGCGTCCGCCAAGAACCCGAGAGGCCCTTATGACTGCGCTGACACCCCTCCAATCCCAGCCGGCCACCGTGCACCCCGTCATCCATAACGGACAGGTGCGCCAATGCTATGAACGGCTGTTCCAGGGCCCCGACGATGGCGACAAGCAAGCCGTCGCCCGAACCTTCCTCCGGCAATGCATCGCCAACGCCGAGGCGCTTCCCCAAGAGATGCCCTCTGATCCCACGGCGCTGCAGGCCTGGGTCGAACAACACAGCGCCGGCGTGGCCCGGCAGTATGCTGACTACCTGCAGCGGCGCAAAAACGGCGGCCCCCGAGAGTTCTTCAGCGGCAAGGCCCATGCCCTGTACTTCCTCCAGGCCGTGGCGCCGACCAAACGGGTGGACGGTGCCTGGCTGTATGGCGTGGTCAAGCACTGGCACGACCACCGTTTCGAAGGGTTGCTGTGCACCTACCTGGAAGAACTGGGGGACGGTCATCCCGCGCAAAATCATGTGGTGCTCTATCGCAAGTTGCTCGCCGAATACGACCTGTCGGCCGCCCCGGACATCGACGACGATCTGTATCTGCAAGGCGCCGTGCAACTGGCCCTGGGCTATGCCGGCGACGAGTACCTGCCGGAGGTCATCGGCTACAACCTGGGCTACGAACAATTGCCCCTGCATCTGTTGATCAGCGCCTATGAGCTGAGCGAACTGGACATCGATCCGTACTATTTCACCCTCCACGTCACCATCGACAACGCCAGCACCGGCCATGCCCACAAGGCCGTGCAAGCGCTGCTGCAACTGATGCCGATGGAAGCGGACCGCGAGGCTTTCTGGCAGCGAGTCACGCTGGGCTATCGCCTCAATGACCTGGGGCAGGGCAGCCGGGCCATCATCGGCTCGTTCGACCTGGATCGCGAAGTGCTGGACATGCTCGAACGCAAACGCCCGTTCGGTCAGCACATGCATTCCGATTACTGCAAATTCGAAGGCAAGACCGTCAACCAGTGGCTCTCGGCGCCGGGCCAGTTGGAAGGGTTCCTGACAGCCATGCAGAACAAAGGTTGGATCAAGCGTCATGAAGACCCGCAACACAGCCGCTTCTGGACGCTGATTGAGGGTGCAGGTGCGGCTATGTTCGGGGTGTTCAGCCCCTACGAAAAACAACTGCTGCATGACTGGATCGCCGGTGACTGGCTGGACGAGGGCGTAAGGTCCGGCGCCCGGCGTGCTCCGGTTGCGGCTTGCGCGCCGGCTATGCCGATGGATGATCCCGATGTGCGAAGCCTGCAACAGGCGCTGCAAGGCCGCACGCCGGAGGAGCAGATGCAAGTCCTGATGCCCTGGCTCTGTGCCCGCTGCCACAGCCATCCGGCCGGGCTGCTGGCGACTCGCCGGTTCATCGAACTCAAATCCGCACTTCGCTAGGGAGCCCTGCATGAATGAAGAAGAACGCCTGTCCGAGCCGGACCTTGCACTGCTGCAACTGGGCCGACGCCTGCAAGCCGACGGCTACCGTTTCATCACCCCGACTCCGTTGACCCATGAACGGGTCAACCAGCGTCCCGGCAATGAGCGCGCCAAGACCTTGCGGGACGTGTTCGGCTGGTCGCGGCCGTTTGCGCCGGGGCTGATCAGCACCGACGAACAGCGGCAACTGCAAGACGCCCAGGTGCTGGAAGCACACAACGGCTTGTTGCGTAGCCGGGTACGCTGGTCGAGCCTGGATGGCTTGCTGTTTGCCCATTCGCAATTTCCCACGCAAGCCAGCGATGCGGTGTTCTTCGGCCCTGACAGCTATCGTTTCGCCCAACTGATCCATACTCATCTGCAACAGAACTTCACGGCTGTGCAGCGCGCCGTGGACATCGGTTGCGGTGCGGGTGTCGGGGCCATCGTGATTGCCCGCGCCCGTCGTGAAGCGCAAGTGCTGGCCGTGGACATCAACCCCCAAGCCCTGCGCCTGAGCGCCGTGAACGCCGCGCTGGCGGAGGTGGCCAACGTCGAGGTCGCCCGCAGCGACGTGTTGCAGGACGTGCCCGGCCAGTTCGACCTCATCGTCGCCAACCCGCCGTACATGGCCGACCCCTCCGAGCGCGCCTATCGCCATGGCGGCGGCACACTGGGCGCCGGGCTGTCGCTGCGCATCGTCGAGCAAGCCTTGCCCCGGCTCACACCTGGCGGCTCGCTGGTGCTCTACACCGGCGTGGCCATGGTGGATGGGCGCGATCCGTTCCTCGAAGCGCTGGGGCAATGGCGTGACTCGGCGGATTTCGGCTGGACCTACAAGGAATTGGACCCGGACGTGTTCGGTGAAGAACTGCTCACGCCGGGTTATCAGGACGTGGAAAGGATCGCCGTGGTGGCGTTGGTTGTAACCCGCATTGGCGCAGGTCTGGGCGGGGCTATCGGAGGGACTATCGATGAACAGACGCATGAAATTCGGCGTTGAAGAGGAGTATTTCATCACTGACCTGAACACCCGTTGCATGCCGGGTGAACCCCCTGCGGAGGCGGTCGCCGCGTGCCAGGCTGAGCTGGGCAAGCATTTCGCCCATGAAATGTTCCAATGCCAGGTGGAAATGGCCTCGCCCATCTTTCGCAGCCTGCCCGAGGCTGCCGACTACCTGAGCCAAGTGCGTACGGGCCTGAACCAGCGCCTGGCGCCCTATGGCCTGGGCCTGGTCAGTGCCGGTTCACACCCGATGGCCACCCAGGTGCTGCAACCCACCGACGAGCTGCATTTCCAGCAACTGTTCGATGATTACCAGCGGGTGGCGCGGCGCAGCGTGCTGTCGGGCCTGCATGTACACGTGGAAGTCCCGGCCACGCAGGATCGGGTGCGGATCATGAATGAGGTCCTGCCGTGGTTGCCGATGTTCCTGGCCCTGAGCGCGTCATCGCCATTCTGGAACGGTGGCTACAGCGGCTTCAGCAGCTATCGACAAGTGGCCTGCGATGAATGGCCGCGCATGGGGGTGCCGGAGTATTTCGAAGATGAGTCGGCGTTCGGCGGCTACGTCGACATGCTCATGCGCACCGGGTCCATTCGCCAGGCCAGCGATTGCTGGTGGGTGATACGGCCTTCCTCACGTTATCCCACTTTGGAGCTGCGCATTTGCGATGCCTGCCCACGGGCGGACGACGTCCTTTGTCTGGTCTCTCTGTTTCGCTTGATGGTGGCCCATGCCGTGACGCAGCACCGGCCCGGCGCCCACTACAGCCAGATGTCCCAGTGGATCCTCAAGGAAAACCGCTGGCGGGCCAAGCGCCACGGGATTCTCGCGGAGTTCATCGTCGAGGGCCAGGAACAGCCGATGCTGATCGGTGAGTGGCTGACCCTGGCAGAGCAGACTTTTGGTGAAACCGCGGCCGAGCTGGGCGTCCAGGACGTGTTCAAGCAGGCCCGCCGGATCGTCCAGGAAGGCACCAGCGCCGATCGGCAAATCGTGCTCTACGAACAAGGCCTGCTGCTCGGCGACTCGGTCGAACAGGCCTTGAGCCGGGTGGTCGATCAGTTGCTCGCGGAAACCGCCGGGATGCCGGTAGCCGACCCAACCTTGCAACAGGTGGCAGGTGGTCCATGAGCAGCAAGACTCTGGATGACTACAACCGCATGCGAGATTTCGCCGCCACCCCGGAACCGGCGGCGAAACGTTCGCGCAAGTCGGCAAAAACCGCCCACGCCTTGCAGTTCTGCATTCAAAAGCACGATGCCTCGCGGCTGCATTACGACTTTCGGCTGGAGCTGGACGGTGCGCTCAAGAGCTGGGCGGTGCCCAAGGGGCCCTCCCTGGACCCCAAAGCCAAACGCCTGGCCGTGCATGTCGAAGATCATCCGCTGGATTACGCCACGTTCGAGGGCAACATCCCTGAAGGCCACTACGGCGCCGGTGACGTGATCGTCTGGGACCGGGGCGTCTGGATTCCCCAGGGAGACGCCCAAGAAGCCTACGAAAAAGGCCGGCTCAAGTTCGAGCTGCAAGGAGAAAAGCTCAGCGGCCTGTGGAACCTGGTACGCACCCACATGCCCGGAAAGCAGGAACAGTGGTTCCTGATCAAGCATCAGGACCAGGCCGCCCGTCCCGAAAGCGAATATGACGTGGTCCAGGCCGAGCCGGACAGCGTGCTCAGCGATCGCACCCTCGTGCCCAAGCGTCGAGGCAAGGCTGCCGCCAAAGCGGTGAAACAACCGAAAAAAGCCGCGCCACCGAAATCGCCGAAACGCGCCTCGAAAACCTCCCTCAGCGGTGCGGTCGCCGGGCCGCTGCCAGAAACCCTCAAGCCGGAACTGGCGACCCTGGTGGAAAGCGCGCCCGACGGCGAATGGCTCTATGAGATCAAGTTCGACGGTTACCGGATCATGGCGCGGATCGAAAACGGTGACGTCAGGCTGCTCACCCGCAACGGTCATGACTGGACCCACAAATTGCCAAGACAGGCCGAGGCCTTGGCCGCGCTGGGGTTGGAGTCGGCCTGGCTCGACGGCGAGATGGTCGTCGCCAACGAGCAGGGTGTGCCGGACTTCCAGGCTTTGCAAAACGCCTTCGAGGCCGGCAGCAGCGGCAAGATCGCCTATTACCTGTTCGACCTGCCTTACCTCAACGGCATGGACTTGCGCAACGTGCCGGTGCAAGACCGCCGGACCGCATTGGCCGCCGTGCTGGAGCCCAACGAAAGCCCCTTGTTGCGTTTTTCCGATGCCTTTGAAGAAACCCCTGAAGCGCTGCTCAACAGCGCCTGCCAGATGCAGATGGAAGGGCTGATCGGCAAGCGCGTCGGCAGCGCCTATGTGTCCAGGCGCAGCAATGACTGGATCAAGCTCAAATGCAAGAATCGCCAGGAGTTCGTGGTGGTCGGCTTCAGCGATCCCAAAGGCGCCCGCAGTGCCTTCGGTGCCTTGCTGCTGGGGTTGCATGATGCCGACAGCGGCCAGTTGCGCTACGCCGGTAAGGTCGGCACCGGGTTCAACGAAACCACCCTTAAAAGCATCTACCAGCAATTGCTGCCCCTGGAGACGAAAAAGGCCGCCGTGGTGAACCCGCCCACCGGCTACGAAGCCAAGGGCGTGCACTGGCTGGAACCGAAGCTGCTGGCCGAAGTGGCCTTTGCCGAAATGACCAAGGAAGGCTCGGTGCGCCATGCGGTCTTCCATGGCTTGCGCAACGACAAGCCGGCCAAGGACATCACTCAGGAGCTTGCCAAACCCGTGAAAAAAACCACTGCGGCGAAAAAAAACAGCACCCAGGATGAGTCTGACACGAAATCGGAAAAGGCAAAGACCAAGACAAAAGCCAAGGCCCTGGCCATGGACGGCAAGGTTCGCATCACGCACCCGGAGCGGGTCATCGACGCCAGCAGTGGCACCACCAAGCTGCAGTTGGCCGAGTACTACGCCAGCGTTGCCGAATTCATCCTGCCGGAACTGGAAGATCGCCCGGTCGCCTTGGTCCGGGCGCCGGAGGGTATCGCCGGTGAGCTGTTTTTCCAGAAGAACCCCGAGCGCCTGGCGATTCCCGGTATCACCAGCCTGGACAAGGAACTGACCGGGCAGCCGGTGATGATCATCAACAACGCCGAAGCCCTGATCGGCGCAGTGCAGATGAGCACGGTGGAACTGCACACTTGGAATGCCACGTCTGTCGATCTGGACAAGCCCGACCGCTTCGTCCTCGACCTTGACCCGGACCCGGCGCTGCCCTGGAAAAGCATGGTCGAGGCGACGCAGCTCACCTTGTCGGTGCTCGATGAGCTCGGGCTCAAGGCGTTCCTCAAGACCAGCGGCGGCAAGGGCATTCATGTGGTGGTGCCGTTGACGCGCAGACTGGGGTGGGACGAGGTCAAGGGCTTCAGCCATGCGATTGTCAGCCACATGGCCAAGCTGCTGCCGGACCGCTTTTCGGCAGTGTCCGGACCGAAGAACCGGGTAGGGCGGATCTTCATCGATTACCTGCGCAATGGGCTGGGCGCTACGACGATTTGTGCCTACGCCGCCCGGACCCGGGAGGGGTTGCCGGTGTCGGTGCCGATATTTCGTGAGGAGGTGGCTGAGCTCAAGGGGGCGAACCTGTGGAATGTGCACAATGTTCATGAGCGTCTGGCGGAGGTGGGGCATGAGCCTTGGGCTGGGTTGAAGAAGACTCGACAGAGTATTACGGCTGAGATGCGCAGGCGTATCGGTATGAAGAAAGTTTAAGGTGTAGCGGCTATACGCCGCAGTCCCTTTGTGGGAGCGAGCTTGCTCGCGAGGAGGCCATCAAGCCCAATATCCAGGTGACTGAACCACCGCCATCGCGAGCAAGCTCGCTCCCACAGGATGAACCTGATCATCTCAAGCCCCTGGCATCGGTAATCTGAAATGCGTTCAGCCCACCGGGACACGCAGATATTCCGGCTGCAGGTAGTTGAACCAGAGCAGGATCATTTCCACCAGGATCGTCACCAGGACCAGCAGGCCCACGCCCCAGACACTTGCCGAATACAGCAGGCCCTGTTCCTTCTTGAGACCCATGAATTTGGGCAGCCCGACGAACAGCAGGAATGTCGAGTAGGCCGATGCCAGCAACAGCACCGCCACGGCCAACCAGCGGCTCGGGTAAAGCCCGAAGATTCCGGCCAGGAAATACGGCGTTGCGGTATAGGCGGCGAAGCCGATGCATTGATTGACCGTCGGGCGCGCTTCGAAAGTGCGGGACATCCAGCGGATGAACAGCCCCATCAACGTGACGCCGACGACGATGGTCAGGTACAGCAGCACGCACAATTGAAGGGCGCTGGCACTGCTGAGCCGTACCGTTTCGTTTTCGGCAAGGCTCCATCCGGTCCAGGTGGTGCCGATGAACAGGCATACCGCGGGAATCAGCGCGAGCAATAGCAAATGAGCCAGGTAATGGCGTGGATGTGCCTGTTCTTGCTCGCGTATGTCGGCCCAGGCGAATTCGGGCTGCGTGAACAGTTTGACGAAAGGTGCGGACATGACGACCTCCTGATCAGGACGGCCTCTGCATGAGGCCCTTATTGGGTTTGAGGCACGGAAAAACATCCGGGTTTCATTTATTTGCTGGTCCTGGCCGACGGGGCGATAAAGGGAATGAATCACAACGGCGAAGGTCAACCCATCAGCTCCCCCTGAAGGACCGTCTGCCATGACTGTTGCTCAAATCCTGGTTGATTACCTGCGCGATCATGACCTGCGCTTGACCACGGCCGAATCCTGCACCGCCGGACAGATCGTCACATTGCTGGCCGAGGTGCCCGGCAGTGGTTCACTGATCGAAAGCGGTTATGTGGTGTATTCCCCAGAGGCCAAGCAGCGCTTGCTCGGTGTCAGCCCACGCACCATCGAGACGTTCAATCTCACCAGCCGCGAAGTCGCCGAGGAGATGGCCCTCGGAGCCTTGCACGATGCCAATGCCAACGCGGCAGTGGCCACCACCGGTCTGCTCGGGCCAGACGACAAGGACGGAATACCCGCCGGTACCGTCTGCTTTGCCTGGGCGTTCGATGTGAACGGTCAGCGAGCACTGTTCAGCCGCTGCATGCGGTTCTTCGGCAGTCGCGGTCAGGTGCAATTGCGGGCCGCCGAATATGTGCTGCAACAACTGCCCAGCTTTCACCAACGCGCCGTGGCCGGCGAGCGGCGCTAAGGGGCGGCCATGAGCGACCCATACGAGCAGGACGACCACCGGAGCCGCCAGTTCCCGGTACGCGAAGACATGGCGTTCCAGCACAAGGTCTGGCGTTTCGAGCGAGTTGGCTGGTACGTGTTGGTGCTGTTGGTGATCCTGGCCCTGCTGGGGCTGTTTTCCCGTGGTCCGCTGAGCAACCGGGAGCTTCATACCGACGACGGCAGCCTTGGCGTCGAGTACCAGGCCTTCCACCGCAACGGCTCCAGCAACACCTTGGTCATCCGTCTCGAGGGCCAGCCCCACGCCGTGTTGGAAGTCGAGTTGGGCGGCGATTGGCTGGAAGGTTTCGAGGTGCAAGCGTTGCAACCTCTACCGATGCGCTCCGCGGGCGCGGGGCAGGGCATGACCCTCTGGGTACAGGCCGATGAACGAGGCCAGGCCAGCCTGCACCTGTCATTGCTCGGCGATGGCTTCGGGACCTATCACTGCCGCATCGCAACCCCCGGCGGTGCCTCGGTGAGTTTCAATCAGTTCATTTTTCCTTAGGTGACCTATGGACTCGGTGCTGCGAGCTGCCGTGATGTACGCGGCGTTGATGGTGTTGTTCAAGATCGCCGGGCGACGTTCGCTGGCAGAACTCACCACCTTTGATTTCGTGTTGTTGATGATCATCGGCGAAGCCACTCAACAGGCGCTGTTGGGAGATGACTTCTCGATGACCAACGCGCTGATGGTCATCGTGACGCTGATTGCCATCGATGTCGGCTTCTCACTGCTCAAGCTGCGCTCCCAATGGGTGTCGCGCCTGATCGACGGAGGTCCGACCATCATCGTCGAGGACGGGCGAATCCTGCACGGGCGGATGCGTCATGCGCGGTTGGTGGAGGCGGACATCATGGAAGCGGCACGCTCCAGCCAGGGCATTGAGACCCTGGAACAGATCAAGTTTGCGATCATCGAGCGCAACGGGAAGATATCGGTGATTGCCAAGGAGTAGCCCCGAGTGCTGGTAAACCTCATTGTGGCGAGGGGATTTATCCCCGTTGGGCTGCGAAGCAGCCCCACTAAACAAGCCCCCGGGACCAGCCTGATATAACGAGTGAGCTTTTTGGGGCTGCTTCGCAGCCCAGCGGGGATAAATCCCCTCGCCACAAAAACAGTCTTAACCTTGATCAAAGCATCGGCTTGCCCCCGGTAATCCCATAACGGGCCCCGGAAATGTAGCTGCCTTCGTCCGAGGCCAGCAGCACATAGATCGGGGCCACTTCAACCGGCTGGCCAGGGCGGCCAAGGGGTGTCTGGGAACCGAAATTCTGCACTTCTTCCTCGGGCATGGTCGCCACGATCAGCGGCGTCCAGATCGGTCCTGGCGCCACGCTGTTCACGCGAATGCCCTTGGGCCCGAGCATCTGCGCCAGGCCACCGGTGAAGTTGGCGATGGCGCCTTTGGTGGCGGCATAGGCCAGCAACGTGGGCTTGGGCATGTCGGAATTGACCGAGCTGGTATTGATGATCGAGCCACCCGGCTTCATGTGCGGCACAGCAGCCTGGCAGATCCTGAACATCGCCGTGATGTTGATATCGAAGGTACGCACCCATTCTTCGTCGGGAATGTCCTCCAGGTTTTCGTGGGTCATCTGGAACGCGGCGTTGTTGACCAGGACGTCGATATGGCCGAAGCGGGCGACGGTTTCATCGACGATCTTGCGGCACAGGCTTTTGTCCGCCAGATCACCGGGCAACAACAGGCACTGACGCCCGGCCTGCTCGACCCAGCGTGCGGTTTCCCGGGCGTCTTCATGCTCGTCCAGGTAGGCAATCGCCACATCCGCACCTTCACGGGCGAAAGCAATGGCTACGGCACGACCGATACCGCTGTCGGCGCCCGTGATCAGGGCGATCTTGTTCGCCAAGCGTCCGGAGCCGGTGTAGCTCTGTTCGCCGCAGTCCGGGTAAGGGTCCATTTTGCGCTGGGTGCCGGGCACCGGCTGGCTTTGTTTAGGGAAAGGCGGGAAAGGGTAGTCGACCATCGTCGTTCTCCAGGTGGGTTGCGATGGAGGGTGGACTTTGGGTTTTCCGGCAGAGTTCGGTCGGATTGTCCGGCCAGTCGATGAGCGTGACGGTGGTCGTTCGTCGGTGAAGGGTGGGCTGTGGCGAACATTGGACGAGCCTGTATTCTCCAATGTCAGTACAGGTGTCGTTTAAGGAGCAGGGCAATGTTCAGCCACATACAGATCGGCGCGCGCGACCTGCCGACAATGGTCGCTTTTTATGATGCAGTCCTCGGCTGCCTGGGGCTGGAGCGCATCGAGGGCGAAAAAGATTCGGGCCCGCCGGGAGAAGGCTGGCGTCAGCCCGGCAAGCATTGGCCACAGGTTTTTGTCCAGTTGCCTTTCAATGGCCTGCCCGCGACCTGGGGCAACGGCATGCAAGTGAGCTTCGCCGCCGATTCCCCGCAAACCGTCCGCGCTGCCTGGGAGCAAGCGATGGCCATGGGCGGTACCGACGAAGGTCCACCCGGCCCGAGACCGCAGTATTGCGAAGGTTATTTCGGAGCCTATTGCCGCGATCCGGAGGGGAACAAGCTGTGCTTTGTCCATGCACCGGATATGCATGAATAAAACGATCGCGGCAGATGACTATTGTGGCGAGGGGATAAATCCCCTCGCTACAGGGGGCATTGGCAGTTGAATCAGCCCCTGGCTTTCAGGCTGCGCTCCATCCGCGCGATGCCTTCCTCCAGCAATGCCCGCGGGCAGCCGAAGTTCAGGCGCACGAATTGCCCGGCATCGTCAGCAAAATCCAGCCCGGCACTCAGCCCGACCTTGGCTTCATTCAAGAAGAATCCTTGTGGGTTATCCAGCCCCAGTTCGGAGCAGTCCAGCCAGGCCAGGTAAGTGCCCTGGGGCACGGTCATGGTGATGCCCGGCAGACGGGTGCTCACCGCCTCGACCAGGTAATCGCGGTTGGCTTGCAGATAAGCTTTCAAGGCCTCCAGCCATGGGCCGGCTTCGCTGTAGGCCGCGCGGGTCGCTTCCAGGCCCAGGGCATTGACGCTGTCGACCATGCCGGCCCGCGCGTTGTTGACCCGCTCGCGCAGCTTGGCGTTCTGGATAATGGCGAACGATGTTTTCAGCCCGGCGATGTTGTAGGCCTTGCTGGCGGACATCAGGGTGATGGTGCGCTCGGCAATCTCCGGGCTGAGGGAGGCGGTGGGAATGTGCACCCGGCCGTCGAAGCATAATTCGGCATGGATTTCGTCGGAGATGATCCAGGCGTCCTGCGCCAGGCAAATGTCCGCCACGGCCTTGAGTTCTTCGCGGCCAAACACCTTGCCCAGCGGGTTGTGAGGATTGCTCAGCAACAGGGCGCCGCCGCCCTGCAACGCTTCGCGCAACGCGGCCAACGGCGTATGGAATTCACCCTTGACCGAGGTGAACGGCAATTCCACTTTGTTCAACTGCCAGTGACCGGGGGCGTGGCGCAGCGGAGGGTAGTTGGGCACCTGCACCACGACATTCTGTCGGGGGGCCACCAGGGCATGCAGCGCCATATTGAAACCCGGCTCGACGCCAGGCAGGAACACGATCTGCTGAGGCTCGACGCGCCAGGCGTACTTGCTCCACAGGTCCGCCACGATGGCCGCGCGCAGATTGTCCTGGGCGACGCTGTAGCCCAGCATCGGATGTTCGAGGCGCTTGTGCAACGCGTCGATGACCACCGGTGGGGCGGGGAAATCCATGTCGGCCACCCACATTGGCAACACATCGGCCGGGTAGCGGCTCCATTTGGTACTGCCGGTGCCCTGGCGCTCCAATACGGTGTCGAAATCGAAAGTCATGGGGGTTCCATCAGTCAGTCATGAGATGGCGCACATCATAAAGCAAAGGTCGCTGAGAAAAGCTTGGTGGCGTAGTGCTATTAATTGATGATAATCAGTTAAAGTTCCCTCTCGAAACGCCGCTAAGCCGTTAGTGGCATTCGATAACGGACCTCCAAGCCTTTGAAAAGGACGCCCCCCATGACATCGCCCGTGCGCTTTAACGATCACCACCGTAAGGCCGACCGCATCATGCTGGGGCTACTGTGGCTCACGTTGCTGTATTCCCTGAGCCTGGCATTCCTGCACTCGACGTTCACCCAGGCGCTGCTGGTGGGGGCGACCACCTGCGTGGCGAGCACCGCGCTTTATCGCGTCCTGGCCGGCACCCGGGCCATGCGCTGCGTCATCGCGGTGGCGCTGATGGTCATGGCGGCATTGCACATCAACCAGACCCACGGCGTGATCGAATTCCACTTCGGGATCTTCGTGCTGCTGGCCGTGCTGACGTTCTACCGTGACTGGCTGCCGATAGTCGTTGCCGCCGCCACCATTGCGGTTCATCACCTTGGTTTTCACTGGCTTCAACACCAGGGTTATCCGGTATTCGTCATGGACAGTCACGGTGGCTGGTCGATGATCTTTCTTCACGCGTTCTATGTGGTGGTGGAAAGCGTGATCCTGATTTACCTGGCGAACCAGAGCCTGGCCGACGCCACGGAAAACCAGGAGGTGCTCGACAAGGTGCTGGCGGCGGCCGCGCAGTTGAGCCACGACGCCGACAGGCAGCACAGCGACGGCGTCAAGGTCTCTTCGAGCGAGCGTTTCGATCATTTCCTCCAGCAGGTCACCCAACTGGTGGACGGCGTGGTGCGCGACACCCGCAACCTCTCGGACCTGGGCCAGGACCTGTCCCAGGTTGGCCAGACCCTGGAAACCGGTGCCCGTCACCAACTCGACGAAGTGGCCCAGATGAGTGGTGCGATCAGCCATCTGGTGACGGCCATGGAGAACATCGCCGGCCATGTCGACCAGACCCTGCAGCGCGCCGGCCAGGCCAACGAGCAGGTCAACCGCGGACGCAGCACGGTTGACCAGACCCGGGAAGAGATTGTCGAGCTGGCAGGGCGCATCAACCTGACCAACGAAACCGTGCAGGTCCTGGCCGATCAGGCACAGCAGATCGGCCAGGTGCTGGATGTGATCAACGGCATTGCCGAGCAGACCAACCTGCTGGCCCTCAACGCCGCCATCGAGGCGGCCCGCGCTGGTGAGCAAGGCCGAGGGTTCGCAGTAGTGGCTGACGAGGTCCGCACGCTGTCACAAAAGACCTCGACGTCCACCACCGAGATCCAGCAAATCATCGCCAAGCTGCAGCAAGGCAGCCGCCAGGCCGCCGTCGCGATGCAAGACAGCCGCGATGGGGTGGAGCGCTGCGTGTCCGCCAGCCAACTGGCTTCGCAGCTGTTACATGCCGTCGTCGAAGACATCGCCGTGATCAATCATTTCAACGACCTGATCGCCAGCACCACCCAGGAACAATCCAAGGCGTCGATGGGCATCAACCAGCGCCTGCAAAGCGTACAGGCCGTGGCTGAGCGCAACGCCGACAACATCGGCATCCTGACCCGCAGCAGCCAATGCTTGCCACCGTTGGCGGAGCGGTTGGCGGTGTTGGGGCAGGCGTTTCATGGGAAGCCACTTTAAGCGACTGGCTGTCCACTCGATAGAACCCCGCAGCAAGCGCAAAAGCCGTGTAAAAGCCGCGTAGGTGCGCGTAGGAGCTGCGTAGGAGCTGTCGAGTGCAACGAGGCTGCGATCTTTCCCCAAACAATTGAGTCTCAAGCGAAAGATCAAAAGATCGCAGGCTTCGCCAGCTCCTACACAAAACAGATCCTCCCGATACGAATGTATCTCTGTGTATCCAGGCTCACGACCGATACGAGCCGTTGCATTCAAGCCCGGCGCTGACACATCCGCGATACCTGGCCAACGTCAAATGGGGCCCACCGAGACAGCCCAAGCCGTCTCACCGGCTCACCCCACGTCGTTCGCAAGGAGCTTCACATGAACATAAACCCTACCTCTGCTTCCCGGCATCGCCGCCTGCTCGCGCCAACCCTTCTGGCGTTGGCAATGATGCAGCTTGGCGCCTTGGGATTGACCTCGTCCCAGGCAAGCGCGGCCGATGTGCCGGCGAGCACTGTCGGCGCGATTACCCCCGGCAGCCACACATCGTTTGGCCCGCTCAAGCATGTCAAGGCCGGGTTGCTGGACGTTGCCTATGCCGAGGTCGGTCCCGCCGATGGGCCCGTGGTGATCCTGTTACACGGTTGGCCCTACGACATCCATAGCTATGCAGATGTGGCGCCGGCGCTGGCGGAGAAGGGCTATCGCGTGTTGATTCCCTATGCCCGCGGTTATGGCGATACGCGCTTCCTGTCTGCCAAGACCCTGCGTAACGGCCAGCCCTCCGCACTGGCAAGCGATCTCATCGATTTCATGGACGCGCTGAACATCAAGCAGGCTGTGTTGGGCGGTTATGACTGGGGCGCACGCACCGCTGACATTGTCGCGGCCCTTTGGCCGGAGCGGGTGAAGGCGCTGGTGGCGGTGAGTGGCTATCTGATCGGCAGCCAGGAGGCCGGCAAGGCACCGCTACCGCCGGCCGCGGAGTTGCAGTGGTGGTATCAGTTCTACTTTGCGACAGAACGTGGCCGCCTCGGTTACGAGAAAAACACCCACGACTTCGCCAAGCTGATCTGGAAGCTGGCGTCGCCGAAGTGGAACTTCGATGACGCGACGTACGACCGAAGCGCCGCCGCCTTGCAGAACCCCGATCATGTCGCGGTTTCAATCTTCAACTATCGCTGGCGCCTGGGCCTGGTCAAGGGCGAAGCCAAGTACGACGGGTTGGAAAAGAAACTGGCAACGTTCCCCTCGATCGGCGTACCGACCATCACCCTGGAAGGCGACGCCAACGGCGCTCCCCATCCGCCCGCTGAAGCCTATGCCAAGCGCTTCACCGGCAAATATGAGCATCGCCTGATCGATGGCGGCATCGGTCACAACCTGCCGCAAGAGGCGCCGCAGGCGTTCGCCCAGGCTGTGATCGATGCTGATCATCTGCGTTAACAGCGCAAACCGAAGCAGGTGAAAACATCGCCCGTTACGTCAACTTGAACGGCAACTCACGCAACGGTTTGCCCGTCAGGCTCGCCACGGCATTGGCAAACGCCGGGGCCAACGCCGGCAGGCCGGGTTCGCCCATTCCCGTGGGCGGCTCGGCACTGGGCACGATGTGGACGGCGAATTCCGGCATGTCGGTAATGCGCGGCACGCTGAAGTCAGCAAAATTGCTCTGCTGCACGACACCGTCTTTCAGGGTGATGGCGCCACCGGGCAGGCACATCGACAAGCCCATCAGCGCCGCGCCTTGGACCTGGGCCTCGACACTGCGTGGGTTGACGGCCAGGTTGCAGTGCACGCCAGCGGTCACGTTGTGCAGCACCGGCCGGCCATCCTGCACCGAGGCCTCGACCACATAAGCCACCACCGAACTGAACGACTCGTGGACCGCCACGCCCCAGGCACGGCCCGCCGCTAGCTGGCGCTTGCCGTATTCGCTCTTGTCCACGGCCAATTGCAGCGCCGCGCGATGGCGTGGGCTCTGGTCGCCAAACAGCTTCATCCGGTAGGCCACCGGATCCTGTTTGGTGGTGCGGGCGATCTCGTCGATCAGTGTTTCCATCACAAAAGCCGTATGGGTGGAACCGACGCTGCGCCACCACAGTACGGGGACGTTGAGTTTGGGGTGATGCACCGTCAGCCGCATGGGCAGCGGATACGGGTTGCGCAGGCCCTCGGTAGCGGTCGGGTCGATGCCATTTTTTACCCGCCCGCCAAACACGGTGCCGGTGATGATCGATTGGCCAACCAAAGCGTGGTCCCAGGCGAGAACCTTGCCACTGTCATCAAAACCGATGCGCGCACGGTGCAGGTGCATGGGGCGGTAGTAGCCGCCCTTGATGTCGTCTTCCCGGCTCCAGAGCGTGCGGATAGGCGCATCGACCCCAGCGGTGCGGGCGGCCTTGGCCACTTCGCAAGCCAGTACCACGAAATCGTTGGTGGGTACGCCGCGCCGGCCAAAACCCCCGCCAGCGGTTTGCACGTTCACCTGGATCTGCTCGGGCTTGAGGTCCAGCACCTTGGCGGCGGCCGCGGCATCGCCACCGGGGAATTGTGTGCCGACCCACAACTGAGCGCCATTGCCGGCAAGCTGCACGGTGCAATTGAGCGGTTCCATGGGGGCATGGGCGAGGTAGGGGAACAGGAACTCGGCCTCCAGTCGATGCGGCGCCGTGGCGAGTGGCGTCATATCGGCATCGAAGTGCAACGGGCCGGGCTGGTTGGCCAGCTCGCGGTATTGAGCCAATTGTTTTTCGCTGTCCACCTTTTCCACGGCGGACGCATTCCATTCCACCTTCAGTGCATCGCGTGCCAGCTTCGCCTGCCAGTAACTGTCGGCAATCACCGCGACACCTTCGGCGCCGCCATCCAGCGGTACGCGCAACACGGCCTTCACGCCTTTGGTGGCCCGCGCCGCGCTGTCGTCCAGAGAAGCGATTCTGGCGCCGAACACAGGTGGTCGGGCGACGACCGCCGTGAGTTGCCCCGGCAGGTGCATGTCGATGCCGAAATCCTGCTGGCCGCTGCTCTTGGCCTTGGCATCGATGCGTGTGGTGGCCTGGCCGATGATGCGGAAATCCTTGGGATCCTTGAGGGTGATCTGCTCGGGTACAGGCATCGCCATCGCCGCTTGCGCCAGTTCGCCGTAGCTCGCTTTACGGCCCGCCGGGCCGAGCACCATGCCGGCCTGGGTAGTCAGGCTCGCCACGTCCACGTTCCAGCGTTCGGCGGCCGCACCCAGCAGCATGGCGCGCGCACGGGCGCCAAGTTCGCGGTACTGGGTGTAGCTGTTCTTGATCGTGTTGGAACCACCTGTGAGGTGGATGCCGAAGGCCGGGTCCATGTAGGCGGCGTCGTTGCTGCCGTTGCGACTGCGTACCAGGCTCCAGTCGGCATCCAGCTCTTCGGCGAGAATCATGGGCAGGCCGGTCTGCACGCCCTGGCCGAATTCCAAGCGATTGATGGTTACCGTGACCTCGCCATTGGGCGCGATCTGCACGAATGCGGAGGGCTGCTGGGTCGGTTTGAGCGGCGCTGCGACGGCGCCATTGGCTTCCTGCGCCAGGGCCAGGTGTGGAAACGCACCCAATGCCAGTCCGCCGATGCCGACGATCTTGAGGAAGCTGCGCCGGGGCAGGGCAGCGGGGCCGTCAGCCTCGTCACGTTCAAGCATATGTTGCAAGGCGCGGGGGAGCTCGTTTGGGAAGATCTCGTTCAGCATGGTCAGCTCCGATCAGGCAATGGCTTTGGCGGCATCAGCCACCGCGGCGCGGATTCGGGCGTAGGTGCCACAGCGGCAGATATTGCCGGCCATGGCCGAGTCGATCTCGGCCGTCGTAGGCTGCTTGCCCTTGGGCTGGGCCTTGAGAAAAGCTGTTGCGCTCATGATCTGGCCACTCTGGCAGTAGCCGCATTGCGCCACGTCGTGTTTGACCCACGCCTCGTGCACGGCGCTGCCCACCGGATCACTGCCGTCGGTTGCCGCTTCGATGGTGGTGATTTTCTTGCCTTCGGCGGCGGCGATAGGGGTCACGCAGGAACGAATGGCCTGGCCATCCAGGTGCACGGTGCAGGCGCCACAGAGCGCCGCGCCGCAGCCGAACTTGGTGCCGGTCATGCCCAGCGTGTCGCGCAGGGTCCAGAGAATAGGGGTGCCAGGGTCGACGTCGACCGTGTACTCACGGCCGTTGATGTTCAGGGCGCTCATAGGGGGACCAGCTCCAGATGGTTTGGCTCTGGTTAACTATAGGAAGGAATGGTTGGGGGGGCTTGCACGATCCGGGCTGATTATTGCCTGATCATGCGAATCAGCGTGCCCCGCGAAGGTGCACGCTGTTTTATCAGTGCAACAGGGAAGGAGGAAAGGCGCCGCGGTGGGCGTGCTTCCGGCTCCTTCCTTCTGCAGGTTACATCAACGGAATGCTATAGCTCACGAACAGGCGATTCTGATCCTGGTCGCGGGCAATATCGCTTCGCGACATCCCGTTGCGCCAGCCGAAGCCGACATTCTTCAACGCGCCGCTCTGGATCACGTAGTCCAGGGAGATATCACGCTCCCATTCACTGGCGTCCTGGCCGCTGGTCGTCTGGATGTTATCGCCCTTGAGGTACATGACCGACGCCTTCAAGCCTGGAACGCCAAGTGCTGCGAAGTCATAGGCATATTGAGCAAACGCAGTGCGCTCGCCGGCCTGGATGAACGTCTGGATGGTGCGGTCGGTGTAGAGGTAAAGACTCGCGCCGCCTTCGCCTTTGCCCACCAGGCCGCCCTGGTTCAGTTGCGTAAAGTTGCTGTCTTCGGAAACACGCTGATAACCCGCGGTAATGGCATGGCCACCCAACGAATAAATGAACGCTGCGCTCCAGGTATCGTTGTCGATTTCACCACTGCCGTCCTTGGTATAGCCACCGAGTTTGTAACCACTGGCGCGACCGGCGGCGCTGCTGTTCTTGCCGTCGGACGTGGTCTTGAAGTAACGCAGGTCGGTTTTCAACGAACCGTATTCACCCAACGGTAAGACATGCAGCAAGCCGGCGAAGTGCTGTTGATAGTAGTCTTCGAGATTGGCGTAGTAATACTGCGCGGTCAGATCCTTGGTCAGTTTGTAATCGCCACCGGCAAAGGTAAATTTATTGCTTTCCTGGGTGCCGCCAGCAACGGCCAGGCCGGCACTGTCGCTGGAAGCACGCCCCGTGGCGTGCTCCAACTGGCCAGCGGTGAAGGTCAGGTTGTCGATTTCATTGCTGGTGACTTGCCCCCCCTCGAACGTTTGAGGCAACAAACGGCCATCGTTGGAGACCAGGATCGGCAATTTCGGCTGTAAGGTGCCGTACCGCAGCTCGGTCTTGGAGACGCGCATCTTGGCCGTGGCACCGAGACGCGCCCATTGGTCCGCCGCCTTGTCCCCGTCATTGGGAAACATCGAGCCACCGACATGACGGCCCGCGCCACTGTCGAGCTTCAGGCCCAGCAACCCGATAGCATCCAGGCCGAACCCCACGGTGCCGTCGGTAAACCCCGACTGATAATTGAGCATGAAGGCCTGGCCCCATTCTTCGGTCTTCGAAGGCGCGGCGGCCCCATCACGGTTATCGTTGTTGAAGTAGAAGTTGCGCAAGTTCAAGTTGGCTTTGCTGTCGCTGATAAAATCAGCCGACGCCAATGGACTCAGGACCAGACTCACACCGCCAGTTAAAAGACTCAGTGTTTGCAATAGGGCTTTCATCAGGACGAACTCCACCGCGGAATCACTGTTCCGGGCATATTGAAAAGGCAGCAGGAAGCCTTCAGCCGATCAGTCGATTGGCCGAGGCGTGAAAAAAAACGTTAAGAAACTTCAATCAATGGAATGGGACAGTGGTTCAAACCTCCGAGGAACACCTTCAGAACAGCACCATGAAAGTCCTTGGGTTATCAGTCGATCAATCCGTGAGCGTCATAAAAAGGATAGGGTCCGGGATACTCACCCAACACGCCGTTATGGGTCACCAGTCCGTGGGGATGCCAGTGATGCAGCAAATACCCGGGCGGCTCCAGATTGAAGTGCGCTGGAGCGGTTTGCTGTAGATCCAACACGATTTGATGGGAGACGCCGGGGCATACACAGCTCAGGCTGCCACCGAAACGCCGCTGCATCGGCCGATGCAAATGCCCGCACAGCAAACGCTCAACCTGTGGGTGGCGGGCGATGACCTGCTCCAATGCCGGCGCGTTGATGAACGGTTCACGGTCCATGTGGCCGATGCCGCTGATAAACGGCGGATGATGCAAAACCAGCAATGTTGGCGCATCGGGGCGGGCAGCCAGCTGTTCATCGAGCCAGCGCAACTGGCTGTCCAGCAAGCGGCCGCCATGGGCACCGGGAATGGTGCTGTCCAGGCCGATCAGGCGCAGCGGATGCGCCTCGACGACCCAGTCCAAGGGGGTTCCGGCCAGGCTTGGCAAGTAGTCGTGATCGGCAAATGCCGCCCGCAGATGCTCGCGGTTGTCGTGGTTACCGGGCACCAGGTAGCAAGGCATGTGCAGGCGCGCCAGTTCGGGCTGCAGCACGGCATATTCATCAGGGCGACCGAAGTCGACCAGGTCGCCACTGATCACCACGACGTCGGGACGCGGCACGCGGGTATTCAAATGATCGATCGCACGACGCAACGCGGCGAGGGTATCGACCACACCATAGGTCAGCTTTCCCCCGGCTTTAAGATGCAAATCGCTGATTTGCGCAACAAGAAACGGACGCTTCAAGACAAACCCTCTGAAAATACGAATGTCACGATGACAGGGTGAACAGCACTTGCGGCTCGACGGCCAAGGCGATCAGGGCACCTGGGGCGTGGATGACGCTGTCGGTGCTGTCTACCAGCAATGGCTGGGCGGCACCGACCTCCACCAACAGGCGGCTTTGGGCACCCTGGAAAAACTGGCCCACCAGGCGCCCGCGCAGATGCCCCTCGCTGTCCATCACCCGCAGATGCTCCGGGCGGCAATAGACGGTGGCAGGCCGGCCAGCCCCCCGCCATGGCAACTCTCCGCCATGGACTTTCAAGCCTTGGGGCGTGTGCTCGAGCACTGGAAAAGCGTTGAGGTTGCCGACGAAACTGGCGACGAACGTGTTGGCCGGGTGTTGGTAGATGTCCCTTGGGCTGGCCAACTGCGCGACGCGACCGTGCTCCATGACCAGAATCCGATTGCCCAAGGCCATGGCTTCGCCCTGGTCATGGGTGACGAACACCGCGGTAATGCCCAGATGGCGTAGCAACTGATCCAACTCGCTGCGCAGGCGCTCGCGCAACTGCGCATCCAGTGCCGCCAACGGTTCGTCAAGCAGCAATACCCGAGGCTTGGGCGCCAGGGCGCGGGCCAGGGCGACCCGCTGGCGTTGACCGCCGGACAGCTCGTGGATGCTGCGCTTGCCATGATCCTCAAGCCCCACCAGTTCCAGCAACTCCGAGCAACGCTTGTTTCGCTCAGCAGGTGCCATGCCGCGAATTTTCAAGCCATAAACGATGTTGCCGGCCACATCCAGATTGGGAAACAACGCATAGTTCTGGAACACCATGCCTACGTCGCGTCGTTCGATGGGCAGGCGGGTGACGTCGGTGTCGCCAAAAAACACCTGTCCCGCATCCGGACGCTCAAGACCGGCGATCAGGCGCAAGGTCGTGGTTTTACCGCAACCGGATGGGCCGAGGATCGCCAGGGTTTCCCCGGCATTGATGGTCAGGTCCAGATCATGTACGGCAACGGTGCCGTCCGCGAACGCCTTGCGGCAACCCGCCAGGCGAATGGTGGTTCCGGTCATCGTTTTTCTCCACGGGAAAGGCGGGCGCTGATGGCCTGCAACGCAATCAACAGCGGCACGATCATCAGCAGGAATATGAGGGTGTAGGCGCTGGCCACTTCCAGCCTGGCCGAGGCATAGCTGTCAGCCAGGCCTACCGGCAATGTCTTGGTCATCGGGGTGTGGAGCATCCAGGTCAGATTGAACTCACCCAACGACAGCGTGACGACCATCAAGACCCCGGCGAGGATCCCCGCCCGGCAGTTGGGTACCACTACGCTGAAGAATCGTCGTAGCGGCCCGGCGCCAAGGCTGGCCGCGGCTTCTTCCAGCACGGGCAAGTGCTGACGTTGCATCACCGCCATCACCGGGCGCACCAGAAACGGCAAGGTGAACAGCACATGGCCGACGAGAATGAACAGCCAGCTGCTGCGAAAGTCGCCGAATTGCCCATAGGTGAGCAGCAACGCCAGGGCGCTGGCCAAGCCTGGCATCGCCACCGGCAGCACCATCAGTTCCTCGAACGCACGGCTGAAGCGGTTGTTCATCCGTACCAGCGCGTAAGCCGCCGGGACACCCACCACGCAGACGCACAGCGCACAGGCCACGGCCAGTTGCAGGGATAGCCAGACCGTCGGCGAATAGGCCTGCCAGACCTGCTGCAACCAATCGAACGTCAGGCCACTGGCGATGCCCTGGAAATAATTGCGCGTCAGCCCGGCCAGCAGCGACATCAGCACGGGCACCAACATGAATGCGCAGACCAGCAGGGTAAACATCAACTGGCCGATAAACAGCGTTGAGCGCTTCACAAGACAGTCCTCGAATTTTTCGCCAGCCGTCGGGCCAGCAGCAGTACCGCCCAGGTCAGCGCCCCCAACACCACCGACAGCGCAGCGGCTACGGCGAAATTGGCGTAGTTGGTGAACACGTTGTAGATCGCCACCGGGGTCACGTTCAGACGGGTGCCAAGGGTGAAGGCCGTGCCGAACGCCCCCATGGAGGTCGCAAAGCAGATCGCCCCGCACGACACCAATGCCGGTGCCAGGCCGGGGACGATGACATCACAGACCACTCGCCAGTGACCGGCCCCCAGGGATTGAGCGGCTTCTTCCAGGCTGCGATCCAGGCTTTCGCAAGCGGCCATCACCGTGAGGATCACCCGCGGAATCGAAAAGTACAGGTAACCCAGACACAACCCCATCAGCGAGTAGGCGAAGATCCAGCGTTCACCCGCCAGCTCGAGCCCGAGGCTGGCGAACAACCCTTGGCGCCCGGCCAGCAGGATCACCAGGAAGCCGACCACCACGCCGGGGAATGCCAACGGGAAGGTCAACAAGGCGACCAGCAGCGAACGGCCGAAGAAGCGTTGGCGGCTGAGAAAAAAGCCACTGATGCCGCCCACCAGGAGTGCCGCGAGGGTCGTCGCCAAGGCCAGCAGGCAGGTCTGAGCCAGACTGCCCAGGTATTGCGCACTGCTCAGTACCTGCCAATAGCCGCTTTCGCCGCCATCGCGATGTTGCCCGCCCAGCACGATCAGGTGCGCCAGCGGCAATAACCAGAATGCGAACAGCACCGCCGCCGCAGGCGCCAGGGCCCAGGCCGCGGTCAGCCGCAAACGCGGCGCCGTGGCCTGGCCCGAAGGGACTCCCCGGGCTTTTATTACCGAGGCGGTCACTTACTTGACCTCTTTCAGATAACGTGCGGAAAAGGCTTCCTGTACCGCCGCCATCTGCTGGTAGTCGACCACGCCGGCCCGTGCGTAATCGCTGTCTGGCAGGAACTGCGCAGCGATGTCGGCAGGCATCTTCGTCGCCCGTACCGGTCGCAAGTAGGCCTTGGCCCAGAGCGCCTGGCCCTGGTCGGACAGAACGAAATCCAGCACCTTCTCGGCATTGGCCCGATGCGGCGCGTTGCCGACGATGCTCATGACGTAGGGCACGCTGATGCTGCCTTCCTTGGGGATCACGAAAGCCACGTTGGCCTTGTCCTTGTAACGTGCCCGATAGGCGTTGAAGTCGTAATCCACCAGGATCGGCAACTCCCCGGACAGCACCCGCGCATAAGCGGTCTGCTTGGGCACGATGGGCGAGTTTTTCGCCAGTTTCTGGAAGTAATCGATCGCTGGCGTGAAGTCGTCGAGGCTGCCGCCCATGGCCTGGTTGATCGCCACCGCGGAAACGTAACCGACAAATGCGCTGGATGGATCAAGGTAACCGACCATGCCTTTGTACTCGGGCTTGAGCAGATCGCCCCAGCTTTGCGGGACAGGTAAGCCACCCAAGGCATCGACGTTGACCATGATGCCCAGGGTGCCGGAGTGAATGGCAAACCAGTGTCCCTGTGGGTCTTTCAGGCCTGCCGGAATCTGTTCCCAACCCTTGGGTTGATAGGTGCCGACCACCCCGGCTTTTTGTGCCTGCAAACCGAAGGTCACGCCGTAATACACCACATCCGCCACGGGGGCGGCCTGCTCGGCGACCAGTTGCGCCAGTGCCTGCCCGGAGTTCTTGTTGTCCAGCGGGACCTGCACGCCAGTGGTATCGGCAATGGCCTTGAGTTGTGTGCCCCAGTCGGCCCATTCCGGTGGGCAGTTGTAGCAAATCGCCGTTTCGGCGGCCTGGGCCAGGCTGGCAACGCCGCAAAACAGCAACGTCGCCAGGGTTTTACTGAAGCGGATCATCAAGTGTCTCCTCGTAGGATTGAGTACTTTCCCCCGGCCGGATGTGGCAGGGCAGGCAATGGGAAACCGGTGTGGCGCCGGCGATCTGCGCCAGCAATTGATCGATGACGGTGCAGGCCAAGGTCTCGATGGGCTGAACCACACTGCACAACGTCGGGTGCATTTGAGTGCCAAGGGCGATGCCATCGAAACCCATGACCGAGAGCTGCTGGGGCACGTGCCAGCCGTTGCGACGCAGTTGCGCGATCAGGCTGATGGCCAGCAGATCGTTGGAGCAAACCAACGCGCTGAGCGCCTGCGGACCTTGCAGGAAGGGCGCGATGGCCGCGAAGTCAGCCTGGGTATGGGCGGGCATTTCAATCACCGGCAGGCTGTCGAGGCCAGCCTCACCCATGGCGTCGCAATAACCGGCGTAACGCAGGCGAGCGCGGTCCGATTGCAGGGCCGGGCCGGCAACCATGCCAATGCGACAATGCCCGGCTTCCAGCAGGTAACGAGTGGCGAGGGCCATGCCGGCGCGGTTGTCCACCGACACGGCGCTGTAGTGCGGATTGCCCGGTTGGTGATAGGCCAGCACAAACGGCGTGTCCTCGCTGTCCAGGCTTTGCAGTACGCGGTTGCTTTCGGCGTCGGTTACGGTGAGGACCAGGCCATCGACCCGCTGGCGCAACAACTCCTCGACCACCACGCTTTCGCGCTCGCTGCTGTAGTCGGTCGTCGCCAGGAGCAGGTTGTAGCCGCGTAAACGCGCAGCGTGCTCCATGGCCTGGAATTGTTCGGCGAACACGGGATTGAGCAGGTTGGGGACTACCACGCCGATCAGCTTGGTCACTTGCAGGCGCAGCTGACGACCAAGATGATTGGGCCGAAAACCCAACTGGCGGGCGGCGGCGAACACCTGCTCGCGGGTCGCCGGACGCACCACTTCAGGGGAGGCAAAGGTGCGGGCCGCGGTTGCCCGCGAAACCCCTGCCAAACGTGCCACTTCTTTCAAATCAGTCATTGTCACTCGCTTGAGATCGATCTCATTGGCGAGGACAGTACCCAGAGAGCGTGGCATTTCGGCGACACAGTGATGACGATTTGATGTCAGCGACGGTTGTCTATCGCTGATGACTATTCATTGAGCGGTGTGCATGTTCAGCCTGTGCCTGCTGTAAACCCGTACTGCCTGGGCGACCACACCACCGCCAACGTCAGCAGCAGGAGAACAACCAGAACCGGCGCAAACGCCACGCCCCCCAGGTGGTCGAGCAGAATGCCTCCGACGATCCCGCCGCCGGCAATGGCGAGGTTCCAGGCCGTGACCAGCATTGACTGGGCCAGATCCGCCGCGTCTCCGGCTGTCTTGGCGATATACAAGTTTCCCAGTATTGGCAGGATGCAAGTCTGGCCGGTAAACGGGGACGGCGAGCCTGGTCTGCAACACCACCGAGGCGTTGGTAATGCTAGCTCGCAAGCTTGCTCGGATCGTATTCGCTCTGCTGAAAGAGCAAAGCGAATACCAATCCAAAGCGGCTTGAGGGCTTCCCCTCAACCATAGAATCTCCCACAGGGAAAAGTGCTGGCCATGGATTCAGATCAAGGGGCCTTGTTCTCCACCAGGCAGTTGCCGCCATCCACCACGATGACTTCGCCCGTGATGTAGCTCGCCTCTGAAGACGCCAGAAAAGCCACCAGTGCCGCCACCTCTTCGGGACGTCCCGCCCGACCCATCGGCGTGTAGCCTGCCGCCGTGGCTTCCTCGGCAGTGGTCGACCCTGTGGCGATCCAGCCGGGAGCGACGCTGTTTACAGTCACTCCTTGCTTAGCGACTTCCAGCGCCAGGCTCATGCTCATTCCGACCATCGCGGCCTTCGCGGCGCTGTAAGCCGCTTCACCGGGGTTACTGCAACGGGTGCCGGTCGTGGAGCTGATGTTGACGATGCGCCCGTATCGGCGCGCCCGCATGCCGGGCAGAACAGCCCGTGTCAGCAGAAAAGCCGTGGTGAGATTTCGTGCCAGTGTCAGGTTCCAGGTGTGCAGGTCCATGACCGCCAGCTCGGAAAAACACTCCGGACTGCCTTGCATGGCCATGCCCGCGTTGTTCACCAGAACATCGACCTGCCCCCAGACGGACTCTGCCCACACCATAAATTCACGCACCTGGTTTTCATCGGTAAGATCGATGGCCCGCCCTTCGACTTCGAACCCTTCGGCACGCAACTGCGCGACGCGCTCAAGGATGCGTGCACTGCTCGCGGTGATGATCAATCGGGCGCCAGCGGCACCCAACCTGCGCGCGATCGCCATGCCGATTCCGATCTCACTGCCAACCCCGCTGATGAGTGCCACAGGGTTCTGTCCAGTTGCGTTTGGCATGGTGCCTCCAGAGGGGGTAAGTGATTGCCAGGTGTTGGAGCGCTATATAAACATCCTGGTCAACGCCCGAACAGCGCCGTCATTCCCAACAAGCGCTTTTGCCGCCAAGCCGGTGCGCTGGTAGGGAAAAGCACCTCGTCTGGCCGGAAGCGGGCGAGACCGCAGGCCGCGGCGATGCGCTGGCGTTGCTGGCCGCGGACAAGGGCTTGCTGAAAGCTGTGTTCGCTATGGGCCAATCCCAGCATGTAACGAGTCCCCACTTGAAAGTGTCCGCCGTGGGTTTGCCACCATCGTTCGATTGCCTGCGGGTCGGGCCAGGGCAGGTTTTCATCGGGGTCCATGGCGACATTGGGATCTTCAGGGTTGTCGTTCGGGCCTGCATCGAAATCTGGCAGGTCCTGCAATTCCAGATCAAGTAACGCCAGGTCGGCGCCGGTGATCAGGCTGAAGGCTTCACCGGCGACGCGGGCATAGGGCAGGTCGCTCATCTGCTGGATCAACCAGGGCACGCTGACCGGATCGCCCAGCAGTCCAAGGGCCTGGATGCCGACGCGCCGATCCCGGGGATCCTGTACCCACTGGCGTATCCAGGCGATGCTGGGTTCGCGTTCTTGCCAAGCCAGCAGTACGCAGAGCGCGCGGTACTGGAACTCGCCCGGTTGCTCGGCGAATGAGCGCAGAGGCTCCAAGGCCTGCTGATCGCCCATTTGGACAGTGGCCCAATTGGCCCAGAAGCGCGTGGCGGCGTCTGCATGCTGGCGGTGGGCGCGAATCGTCGGGAACAGGTCGCGCCGGCGCAGTTCGCCCGCCGTGCGGGCGGCACGTGCCAGCACGCTTGGGTCGGCATCGGAAAGTCCGGCCAGCAGGGCGGAGCCGGGGTCGTGGCGATGCATGCCGCAGGCGGCCAGGCCGAGGCGGCGAAACAGTGGGTCGGGGGAGGCGAGCATGCGCTCGATCCAGGGCGATACGCGCTCCCAGTCGAGCCACCCCAGGGCCATCAGGTAACCGCGCTCCGTTTCCAAGGCACTGCGCAAATGCTCGCTGAGCCGCGACAGCACTTTGCCGTTAGCCGCTTCGAAAGCCAGCACCACGCTGGCGAACATCTCGCCGATGGCGTGGGGACTTAGCTGGGCCAGCAGGATTTGCAAACCCGTGGGGCCGGCGATCCGCAGGCCGTCGAGATGTGCGTCGATGCGCTCGTCGAGTGTGCGGAGATCGTCCAGGTCGTAGTGCGGGGCGCGTAATGCATCATCGCGCAGGACGGCCAGGAAACTCGCTTCCTCGACATGCAGGTCAAGGACGATGGGCAGTGTTTTCATCAGCCATCGATCCTGATGTACGGGCAGGCAGGGTCAGTCAATTTGCAGGCACCGTTTCCAGTTCGCACCCTCGAACTCCATGACGTCCTTGGGCCCGATGGACCACATGATGCCGTCGGCCGCGCTCAGGTGATAACACGTGCGCGGTGCGTCGTCGCCAAAGTCGATGGGGATCAGCTTGCCGTCCTCGAGGCGATAGACAAAATGGGTGGACGACACGTACAGCTGTCCATCGAAGTACTCCATGCCCCAGAGGTCTTCCCGGGTGCTGTCATGCTCGATCACTTCCCATTGGTCATCGCGGCCCCGCAACAAAGTGCCGAGCTGGCCGCAGGCATAGGCAAAACCGTCCGGCGCGCAGCGAACCTTGTAGAGCGCCAGGTTGGTCGGGCTGTTCTGCTGGGTGAAGACGGAACCGTCGTACTTCCAGATTTCGCCTTCCCAACCGACTGTGTAGATTTCCTGTTCGCTGAACCCATCGATTGATTCGAAGCTGGTGTCGGTGATGGGGGTGTCGCCGACCTGGGCGCTCTGGTCGATGCAACGCCACTGGTTCTCGTCATCGCGGACGTAGGCCTGGCGGCAGGTGCCTACGGCGTAGGCGCGGCCTTTGGCGATGCCGCGGATTTCGCGGAGAGGGCCGCGTTTTTTGGGATCTACTGCGCAGCTTGCGATGGGGGCCTCTTCTTTAATCACGCCACCGCCACTGGTACGTACTGATCCATCTGCGCCCAGAACCACGTAACGCTCGGCCGGTACATGGCAGACCGTGCCTGAGCAGGCGAGCCATGGAACGGTGCCTGCGCCCCAGTTTCCACCGTCCAACGTTATCAATATCGAATCTATGTAGCCTTCGCTGGTGGCGGCATCGTGTGTCGCAATCAAATAGCTGAGGTCTGAATAGCGAACGACTCCAGTACTGATGCTAAGTCCATTGAATCGTGAGTCTTGAGTGTCCATCTGATCTCCTAGCGTAAGTTCATTAACGGGAAGACTCGCTTCCGATCATCTCGGCCGCAGCCTTGGCGCGCTGAGCTGGATCACTCGTCATGGAAGCTCGGGCATTGATCGGCTTCTCATCGCCTGGGTCCTTTGCTTTGTCGTGGTACTTGTTCAACTGGGCTTCCAGACACTCCTGGGAGCAGTCGGAATCCGGAAAGGTTTTCTTGGCGGCTTTGGCCCCTGTCGCCGTGGCCTTGGACCTTGGCCATTCGCCTTTTGCATCGGCCTCGTGCAAGGCCACCACCCCACGTCGGGTATGCATCTGGCCGTGGGTGGCGGTGGTCTGGTTGGGGCCCTCCACGCACATGACCGGGGCCTTGTCGGTCTGGTATTTGCTCCAGCCGGCTTTTGTCGGGTGCTGGTTTCTGGGCTGACCCGGAAAGGCTGGTCCGTCGGTAAAGGATGCCGAATCGATCAGGTGGTCTCCGGTTTGTCCTGGGCAACACCTGTTGGGCTTGTACGGCGCGAGAAAACAGCGCAGGGCCTTTTGGCAAGGGTCGGCGTTGATGGTTTTTGCCAACGACGAATACTCGCTTTGTACTCCGGTGTGTGCCGCTAGATAAGCCGGATCAGTCTGAAACCCGTCGCCTGCCGTTTTCTTTGCGACGTTACGGTCTTTGAGGGCGTTTTTCAGCTTGTCTATATCCGGGCAGACCACTTTCTTACTGGTATCGCAAGCGTCGTTCACCCGCTTTTTTTCACCCTCGCATTGGCCCAGGTCCTTGGCAAGAGCCATTCTGTCCGTATAGGGCCAGGGCACGGTATTGCCAGGCTGGGAAGCATGGTTATGGGTGGTCAGGTCCATATGCCGGACAACATTCTTGCCTTCATACTTCACGTCCATCGACCAGGAAGTGAAATACACCTTCCCCTTGTTCCGGGTCGTGACGATCCCCTTTTTCGGCGCATTCCCAGCCTCGTCCCCATAGCTGGTCTTGAAGTGGCTCTTGTCCTTGAGCATCACTTCCTTGCCACTGATCTTCACCGTGCGACTGCCCTTGGTGGTGTCCTTGGCCATGCCCGTGTTGGGGTAGGGGATGGGCACACCGAGCGGGGTGGGCGGGGCCTGGGGTGGGGTGAAACAGACATCCGGGAAGCAGGCGATCGACTTGCCGTCAGCCGCCTTGCAGGACACTTCCATATTATTGGCAAAGACCTCGTTGGCCATCAGGCGGCCCTCACAATCTGGTAGCTGAGCAGCGCGGCGGCGCGTTGGCCGGCGTCGTTGCCCAGGTGGCAGAAGATGTTCGGTCCTTCGCCGTAGCCCTTGCGACTGGCAGCCAGAGCCACGGCGAGCATCACCGGGCCGATGGCGGCGCCGACTTCGCCAATGCAGTCGGCAGGGTGCCAAAGATGGAAGAACTCCTTGCGTACCCGCAGGCTACGGCTCAGGGCCAGGGAGGCCTCCTTGAAGTAGTACTGCTCGCCGGAAATATCCGTCAGCCGATAATCCATCTGCTCCAACCCGCAGCCAGCTTCGCCCAGGGCGGCCCGTATGGCCTGGGTCAGGCCTTCGGCGCGCAGAGGCAGGTCTTCGGATTCCACCGTGGCCTGTTCCACGCCGAACCCCAGGCCGATGCAGAGCAATTGCGGCTGTTCATTGGCAACGGGAGCGGCCAGCACCACCGCTGCGGCACCTTCGCCGGGGATGAAACCGTTGGAGTTCTCGCTGGTAAGCAGGCGTTCGCGTTGTTCGAAAGCGGTCAGGGTCGCTCCATTAAGGAGGGAGTCGACGCCGGCAATGATCACGTGGCGATGGCCATCCTGATGTATCAACGCACGCGCGTTGAGCAGGGCCACGGCGGCACTGACCCGGCCCCGCGCGATGACGTAGGAACCAGGATGAAAACGGATGCCCAGTTCGGCTTCGATGGCCGGCAGCAGTCCCTGATCGAGACCGGCGAGGCGACCAGGACGTTCAGCTTCCGCCAACCCCAGCAACAGCGGGGTCTTTTCCGGGTCGAGCCCCGGAGCACTCTGCAGGGCCTCGGCAATGGCGCGGGCAGCCATCTTGATCAGCTTGGTGCGGCCGAGCCAGGGTTGCTCCAAAGGCACGCTCGCGGCAATCAGCCATTCGCCGGCGCGGTCGATAAAGCGGGTTTCCTGGAAATTGTCGATGGCACAGCGGATCGCCGCGCAGCTCGCGGGTGCGCTGAGGCCAACGGCACTGACCATGCCGGAGCCGATGATACACAGCGCGGTCATCCGTCAGCCTCCTCGGGCGCCTGCCTGGCTTTTACCAGAGAGGAGAGGGACGGGTAGTAATCCTTGCCCAGTTCACGGGCGCGCCACCAGCCCGTGGACATCGTGCCGACCAGCACCTGGGCGATCTCGAACAGGTTGCGTCGTAGCGGACGGGAAACACGCCAGGTCAACTGCACCTGGCGCGCATCCGTGTCGATCAACAGGGTGTCGATCACCGCCTGCACAGTCTCATGACCGCCTTTTTTCAGGAAGAAAGTCACCGGCACAGCCATTTCGGGAATGCGAAAGCCTGCGCGCTCCTGGGGCGTGAGGTTGAGCAGCTGTACGTTCTCGCCACCACGCAGGTAAGAAACCTGCTGGTCGTCAGGGGCTGCCTGGAAGTAGCGACGGTCGAAATCTGGTGGCAGAAACGGAAAGCAGTCGGCCAACCAGGCATCATCGTAAGTACCGGCAAAACGGATGCGTTGCGGCCAGCTTCGGCCAATGGGACCGAGCGCCATGGGGCGAAAGTCGCCGGAGGGGCTGTCGATCGGTTTGCCCAGTTCCTCGGTATTCGGCATGGGCTTGCCCGCGATTTCAGCACTGCCGGTGCTGCCTGGAAACCAACCGCAACCACTCGGATTGTCCGGATACTCATGCAGCATGCCCGGCTTGTTGGCCATGGGATGGGACCCTCCGTAGGCCTGGGCATAAGAGATGTCCTGCTCGGTGAAGGGCTGGGGTAAGCCAGGAGAAGCACCCAATAGTCCTGGTTGCCATTGCCGGGGACCAAGGACGGAAAAGGCTTTGGTCATCTGACCAACCCGAATGCCCGCGGTCAACTGCGTCACGGGCCGGCCGCCTGGTGCGTAGGCTTTGCCACACACCAGTACATCGCAATATGGCTTGAACGGGGCAAAGTCCATTTCCTGCCGAGGGGCGCTGAGGCCCGGTTCGCCAAGAAAAGTGTCGGCCATCAGCAGCGGTTGCTGGGTGTCAGCGAGGGTCGCGGCGCGGCCGTCCAACGGAAGATCGAAAGTGCCCTTGGCCACCACAACCAGGGACTCGCGGCCGTCGCTTGCCATGCCCAGGGTGTAGGCAACCACCAATTTGCTGGCGTTGAGCAGTTCCATGGATCGCCTACCTTCTAATTAATCTGCACCGAACCGCCCTTGATACGGTTCACGCCGGATGACCGGTTCGAAAGATAGGTCCCACGGATCAGCACCTTGCCCTCACGGGTGAGGGTAATGCTCGCCTTGCCGCAACGCAGGACGATTTCCCGCTCTGCCGTGAACTCCAGGCGCTCGCCATCCAGGTGGGCGGCGGTTGGCGTCGAGGTTTGCGGCAGGCGCTGGATGCGACCGATCACCAGCGGCCGGGTCAGGTCGCCGGCCTCGAACATCAGTGCGACCTGGGCACCGATGTCTTCACGGGTGAGCGGGGTGGTGGTGCGCGCGGCGAGGCCCGTTTCGCCGGGGCAGCCCGGGAAGGCCACCACCGGGGCGTCCGCCCCGGGCACATCCAGCAGCACCCCGATCACGACGCCATCCACGCGCGCGGGCGTGGCGGCGGGGGAAACGGGGAAATGATATTCAACGGTCATGGCGCCCACTCCGTGGCTAGTTCTGCAGGATTTTCTGGCCTTTGACGACCACGTTCTTGTTCGCCTTGATGTTGATGGCGCCGGAGCCGTCGATGGTGATGTTCTTGCCGCTGATCACGATGGTGCCGTCCTTCTTCATGGTGATGCTGGCCGCGCCCGTGGTCAGGCTGATGGAGTCGCCAGCGTTGAGGGAGAAGTGCTTGCCCACGTCCAGGCTGTCGTTCTGCTTGATGCCCGTGTTGCGGTTCTGGGCGACATCGCGGGATTCGTTCTGGCCGATCTGGGTACTCTGGTTGCCGTTGATCTCGATGCCTTCATTGCCCTGGACCGTTTCGTTACGGTTGCCGCTGATGCCGATGGTCTCGTTGCCACCCACGTCCTCGGTCCGGTTGCTGGCGATGGAGATTTTTTCGTTCGCACCGACTTTTTCCGTGCGGTCGGCACCGATGGTGATGGTCTCGTTATTGCCCACGCTCTCGGTGCGATTGGCGCCAATGGTGATTTTCTCGTTGCTGCCGACATCCTCGGTGCGGTTCACACCAATGGAGATGGTTTCGTTATTGCCGACCTTTTCCTTGCGGTCCACACCAATGGTGATGGTTTCGTTGTTATCGACGGTTTCGGTGCGGTCGTGTTTGACGTGCACGGTTTCGTCGTTGTCGATGGTCTTGCGGCGGTCATGGCCAACCCAGTGGGTCTCGTCGTTCTCGACCTCGATGTCCTGGTTTTTCTCGGCGTGGATAAACAGCTGCTCGGCGCCTTTCTTGTCCTCCATGCGGATTTCATTGAAGTTGGCCGGTGAGCCGCCCTTGCTTGAACGGCTTTTCACCCCGCTCTGGGTGGCATTGGCGGGCAACCCGTAGGGCACGGTCTGTTCGGCGTTGTAGACGCGGCCGGTGATGATCGGCCGATCCGGATCGCCCTCGAGGAAACTGACGATCACTTCCTGACCGATCCGCGGGAGCTGCACGGATCCCCAGTTCTTGCCGGCCCAGGCCTGGGAGACGCGAATCCAGCAGGAGCTGTTTTCATTGGACTGGTCATGGCGATCCCAATGGAAATGCACTTTGACCCGGCCATATTGGTCGGTCCAGATTTCCTCGCCACTGGGCCCCACCACCACGGCGGTCTGCGGTCCGCGGACGATGGGCATCGGCGTGAGGGGCAGAGGACGGAAGGCCTGGTTGGCATCCATGCAGTCCAGCTCGCTGACGAACTGTTCGGCGACGTCCGACTGCCCGCTTTCATAGGCATCCTGACGAATCTGATAACGGGCGGCCACCACCAGATACTCGCGGTTCTGGTCCGCGCGGTCGTATCCCGTCAGCGTGAACACATGACCGCAACCGATGCCGCGTGCGCGTCCACGCAATTGCACACGCTCGAACTGACTGTGGATGGCTTCGATGCGAGTACGTGCATAGTGATCGCCATCGTTGCTCTGGACGTACTCACCGGGGTAGTCGTAGAGCGGGTAGTCGGCGTTGGTGTGGTTGCGCGGTACGCTGGAACGCACCTCAAGGCTGGCGCGCGGGCGCAGGAAGTCGTAGTCGTTCAACGCCAGCGAGCCGGGTTGGACTTCCCGTGCCAGTTGCCAGTCGTAGAAATGATCGCGCTCGCGCATTTGCCGATCGGGCGGGTAGAAGGGCACCGAGGCATAGTCCGCCGCCGAGGAGTGGGCACCATAGGCATCGGCCAGCACCAGCACATGACGGTTTTTTTCATGGCGAAAGTAGTAATAGATGCCTTCCTGCTCCATCAGCCGACTGACAAAGTCGAAGCTGGTTTCACGGTACTGCACGCAATACTCCCACTCGCGGTAGCTGCCGCTCAGGCTGTCTTCGAAATCGGAGAAGCCGAGGTCACGGAACACCTGCTTGATGATGTCCGGCACCGTCTTGTTCTGGAAAATCCGGCAATCGGAGGTGCGCGTGAGCAACCAGAACCAGGGCCGCAGGCTGACGCGGTAACCGGCGAACTGGCCGTGCCCGGTCAACTGCCGGCAACTGCAAACGATGCCGTGGAAATAGCGTTTCGCGCCGTCGTACAGCTCCAGGGTCAGGCCCATCGGCTTGCCCAGCAACTGGTCGAACGTGATCGCCCGGTCTTCGGAGGTCAGGTCCAATTCGTAGTGGAACAATCGCCCCAACTCTTCGCTGCCTTCCATGCTTTGCAGCAACAGGACATCGCCGCCCAGAGGGCTGTCGACCTGCACCAAACGGCTGTTTTGGGTGATTGCCATGAGCGGCTTCCTTGGCTCGGGTTCGGGCGTCAGTTGGCCGTCGTAAGAAAGGTGGCGCCGTAGGCAAGGGCGCCGCCAAAGGGAACGTGAAGGGAAATCAAGCTCAACGTTTGCTGCACATCCACCACAGAGGTGATCTCCTTATCGGTCTGGCGGTCTTTAGCATGCGGCCAGATTGGCAGATGCTGAGGTCAAGATAGGTGACTGAAAGGTCGTTTGCTTAGTTTCATTAGCTATATATGTTATTCATTAATCGAATAACTGAAAAAGTGAATGCTGACTCGCCCCCCTGGTCATGGGGGGATGAAACTGCGTACCCGCTACTGTTCTTCTAGGGTTTCGCCGGGTTCAATTGCTCGGCTTCCATGGCTGAACGTCTATCGATGCGCGCCACGGTGTAGGCGCACACGCCCAGCACCGCAGGACACAGGGCCAATACCGCGAAGCTCTTCACGACAGGCATGCCGCTGTTGAGCACATGGGCACCGAGCAGCGGCCCGCATACCGAGCCGAACTTGCCCATGGAGGCGGCCCATCCGGCGCCGTTGCCGCGAATGGCACTGGGGTAGAAAATCCCGGCGATGCTGGTGATGCCGTAGTGACTTCCCTTGACGAAGATGGCGCCGACCATGCTCAGCGCAATGAAGGCGTTGCCTTGCAGGTCGCCAATGCCCAGCGCCAGCAGGAAGGGTAATGAAAGCAGGGGATAGATCATCACCGCATAGGGCCCTCGGGTGTCGACGACTCGCATCAGCACAAGCCCTGCCATGGCACCGCTGAAGGACGCGAAGGAGCTTACCCAGGACGCCGTAGCCCGGTCGAAGCCCGCATACTGATACACCAGCGGGCTCCATGACGCGAGGAAGTACATGGCCATGGAGCTTGCGCCAAAGCCGATCCAGATCATGGGCGTGATCCATTTCAGTTTGCCGATGAACAGCTGGCCGACCCGAAATGGCTGGCGGCCGATGTCGATTTCATCGGCCAGGAAATAGCGGTCCCCGGCGCGCACATCGATGCCCGGATCCAGGCGCTTGAGGATTCGCAGCACGGTTTGCGGTTGCTTCTGCTTGCTCACCAGAAACCGCACCGACTCCGGCAGGGTGAAAAACAACAGGACGCTGGAGAGCAGCGTGGCGATACCGCCCAGCACGAACACACTGGCCCAGCCGTACTGTGGTGCGAGCCATACGGTCAGTGGACCGGCTGCCGCGCCCCCCAGGCTGAAGCCGACCATGATGAGGGTGATCACGCTGGCACGGTAGCGCTTGGGCACGAATTCGATATTCAGTGCCCAGCACAGCGGCAGCATGGCGCCCAGGGCAAAACCGTTGAGAAAACGCAGCACCAGCAGCGAGGCGTAGCTGTCGGCAAAGGTGAACAGCAGCGTCAGCACACCAAAGGCGCTGGTGGACAGAATGATGGTCGGACGCCGACCGATCCGGTCGCCGAGATAACCGAAAAAGAACCCGCCCAGCATCATCCCGAACAACCCGATGGAGAAAATGTTGCCCAGTTGCAGTTTGTCCAGGCCGATTTCCTCGGCCATGTAGGCGGCGGTATGGGACAGCATCAACAAGTCGAAACCATCGAGGAAGGTGATCAACACCGACACGCAGATGATCAGATAGTTGAAGCCCGACAGTTTGCGCCCCTCGATCAGGGCGGCGACATCAACGGCGCGAGACGACGTCATGGGTGTTCTCCCGGTAAGACGTATGCGAGCGGGTTCCGGTGGGCGGGGCTCACCACAGTTTCCAGGTGTAAGCCACGATCAGGCGGTTCTCATCGAGTTGCTGGGTCAGGCCGTTTCCGGAGCGGAAGGTGAGGTTGCGCCAACGCACGTTCAGGCCTTCCAGGGCACCGCTTTGGAAAACGTAAGCCAGGTCGGTGTCGCGCTCCCACTCACTGCCGTCGCTGACCGTGCGCGTGTGGATATCGCTGCCTTTCACGTAGCGGGTCATGAACGTCAGGCCGGGTATGCCGAGCGCGGCGAAGTCATACTCGTAGCGCAACTGCCAGGACTTCTCGTTGGCTTTGGTGAACGAGTTGTAGGTGACCAGGTTCGCCACATAAGGCGTGCCGGTATCGATGACTGGAAACACACTTTCACCCGACAGCCGCTGGAACGCCGCGGAGAAGCGCTGGGCCCCGACGGTCAGGGTGAACATGCCGTTGAAGTTGCGGTTGTCGATCTTCCCGGCTTTTCCAACACCGATATCGTCGCTGTCGACGTAGCGCAGGTCGGAGCGCAGGCTCACGCCTTCCCCCAGGGGCAGCACATGGATCAGGCCGGCGAACTGCTGACGGTAGATGTCTTGCAGCTCACCGTAGTGGTAGCGCAGGGTCAGTTGCTTGCCGACGGTGTAATCGCCGCCGAGCAGGTCCAGGTGATCGCTGCTTTGGCCGGCATAGCTGATGTCGTCGTTGCTGGATGAGTCGCGGCCATTGGCCTTGGTCAGTCTTGCCGCGGTGACGGTCAAGTTGTCGAGCTCGCCGGACGTCAGGTAGGCACCGGTGAAGGTGGAGGGCAGCAATCGCGTATCGCTGTAATACGCCAGCGGATGAATCGGCATCAGCGTTCCGACCTTGAGCTGGGTCTTGGACAGGCGCATTTTTGCGGTCAGCCCCAGTTCGCTGTAGTCGTCCACCGGTTGATTGCTGTCGGGGCCATAAGGCAACAGCCCACCGCCACGGCGGCCCGCACCGGAATCGAGCTTGATCCCCAGTTCCCCCAGGGCATCGAGCCCGAAGCCAACAGTGCCTTCGGTGTAGCCCGATTGAAGCTCGGCAATGAAGCCTTGGGTCCATTCCTCGGCCTTGGCCTGAGGCGCGTCGCTCTGGCGGAAATCGCGATTCAAGTAAAAGTTGCGCGTCGTCAGCGTCGCGCTGCTGTCTTTGATGAAGTCCGCATGGGCGCCGGTGACTGGGCCACAGAGCGTCAGGGCGGCGGCGAGCAGAAGGTTCCTGTTCATTTTTATTGGTCTCAGGATCAGTAGGATTTTCAGGACGAGTTTTGCCTGACCGCGTCGATAGCGACGCGGTACGGGCTGCCTGGGTCAGGCGCGGTAAGCCGGCAGAAAGGTGCTCAGGTTTGTGACGGGGCGGGCAGTGGGTCTGCCCCACGGTGGCGGCGTGTCAGGTGGCCAATGACAAAGGCACAGGCCGCCAGCACGGCGGGGCAGACCGCCAGGACCAGGAAACTCTTGACCACCGGCAGGCCACTATTGAGCACATAGGCGCCCAGCAATGGGCCGAGGATCGAGCCGATCTTGGCGATGGAGGTGGCCCAGCCGGCGCCATTGGCGCGAATGGCACTGGGATAGAACACCCCGGCGATGCTGAGGATTCCATAGTGGGAGCCTTTGACGAACACGCCGCCGACCAGGCTCAACATCAGGAACGCCGTGCCTTGCATGCCGGTGATGCCCAGCACCAGCAGGAAAGGCAAGGCCAGCAACGGATAGATCATCACCATGTACGGTCCACGGGTGTCGACGAAGCGCATCATCGCCAGGCCCGCCATCGCACCGCTGAAGGATGCGATCGAGCTGACCCACGACGCTGTCGCGCGATCGAAGCCGGCGTATTGATAGACCAGCGGGCTCCAGGAGGCGAGGAAATACATGGCCATGGAGCTGGCGGAGTAGCCCAGCCAGATCATGGGCGTGATCCATTTCAAGCGGCCGATGAACAACTGGCTGACCCGAAATGCCTGGCGACCGATGTCCGGCTCGTCCAGCAGGACGAATTGGTCAGTAGGGCGCACGTCCAGGTTCGGGTCCATGCGCTTGAGAATCGCCGCGATTTTCTCCGGTGCCTGACGCTTGCTGGCCAGGAAACGCACCGATTCGGGCAGGGTGAACAACAACAGCACCCAGGCGCACAACGTGACCACGCCGCCGAACACGAACACGCCCTGCCAACCGATATGCGGCGCCAGCCACACCGTCAGCGGGCCGGCCATCGCGCTGCCGAGGCTGAACCCGACCATGATGATGGTGACCACCGTGGAGCGATAACGCTTGGGAACGAACTCGATGTTCAAGGCCCAGCACAACGGCAACATGGCGCCCAGGGCGAAGCCGTTGAAGAAACGCAGGACCATCAGCGACGCGTAGCTGTCGGCCATGACAAACAGCAACGTCAACAGGCCGAACGAGCAGGTGGAAAACAGAATGGTGGGGCGCCGTCCGATGCGGTCCCCCAGGTAACCGAAGAAGAACCCGCCCAGCATCATGCCCAACAGGCCGATGGAGAAGATTTCGCCCAGTTGGATCTTGTCCAGGCCGACCTCATCGGCGATGTAGGAGGCGGTGTGGGAGAGCACCAACAAGTCGAAGCCGTCGAGGAAGGTGATCAAGACCGAAACCAGAATCACCACGTAGTTGAAACGTGACAGTTTGCGTGCCTCTATAAGCGCCGCGACATCCAGGGTACGGGACTGTGACATGTGCGTTCTCCACTGCATTTTTTATTGTTGTCGGAGTGGCGCCCCCCGTTCACATGGCGGGCGCATCGAACTGCTTGAAACCTATTCCAGATTGAATGCCAGCCGTTCGCGCAACACCTGCGCGGGTATATCACTCAGGCGCCCGTCCGGGCCAGCCAGATCCAGTGCATGGGCGGCCGCGGCCCCCATGGCGATACACGGCCCCATCACGCGCACACTCGACAGCGCGGCCGCGTCAGCGTCGATGCAGCGGCCCGCGACCACCAGGTTATCGCTGCCCTCGGGGAGCATGCTGCGCAACGGCACGCTGTGGACATGATCGTCGCCAAAGGGCTCCCACTGGTAACCGGTGCTGTCGCCGTGCAATTCCACCGGCCAGGAGGTGCGCGCCACCGCATCCGGAAACATCGTAGCGGCACGCACTTCATCGGTGGTCAGGTGATGTTGGCCGACAATCCAGCGGGTCTGGCGAATGCCTGGCAGTGCATACGCCCGTACCTTGGCCTTGCCGTAGGCCTGGGGATACTCCGCTTTGAGGAAACGGATCACCTGGTCCACCTGTTGGCGCCCGGCGAGGGCGACGTGAGACGCGGCGACCGGATCCAGGGGCGTTTCGATGTGCGTCATGTTGAACGCTGCCGTGCCGCGTCCGGGGAACTGGAAGAACAGGCCGTCGTCGCGCTCGATGCCGTAGTGCCTGGCTTTTTCCTTGACCCGTTCGGTGAATTGCGCGCGCGTCGGCAGGTGGGCTTCATCGATATGCTCGAGAACGAACATCTGGGTGCCGTAGATGGGCGTGTCCGGTTCGCGACAGGCGAGCCCGGCGTTCCAGACCAGTGCAGCATCGCCGCTGGCATCGATAAAGCCGTTGGCCGCCACGCGCACGTCGCCATAACGGGTGGCCAACTCCACTTCCTGGACCCGCGAGCCTTCGCGCACCACCTCACGCAACACCGCACCGAGCACCACGGTGATGCCAGCGTCGAGCACCTTTTGACCAATCCAGCGACCGAGGGCCACTTCGTCGTAGTAAACCACGGTGGTCAAGGGACCGATGGCCTGGTGCAAATCGCCCGAGGCGCCCAGGTCGCGAAGGATGCCGTCGGCGATGCCATGGGTCAGCAACTGCCGGTTCGGACCATTGGAGAACAAGCCGCAAAAAGTCCCGATGATCGAGCCGACCGCCTGGCCACCGAGCATGGGCAGGGCATCGAACAGCACGACGCGCTTGCCGAGCGCGGCGGCCTCCAGGGCGGCGGAAATACCGGAAATACCCGCGCCGGCGATGCAAACATCAGCCTGCAGGCGTTGCGGGGTGGGGGCGCTGGTACGGCGTACCGTGCGAATGACATGAGCCATAAAACTTCCTTTGTGGGGTAAAAAAGGCAGCCGAACCCGAACCCGTTGGCCGGTGGCCACGGGGAGCGGTTGTTTTCAGCAGGTTTCTTCGGGTTACGACGGCGCCGGCGTTCGCTGCGGACCGTTGGGCTGTTGCGGTAGGGGCGGGTCATTGCGCGATGAGCGTGGGGTCACTTCGACGATCCCGGCGTCGGCATCGACGCGCACCCAGTCCCCGGTACGGATCCGCTTTAGCGGGTCCTCGGTAAAGCCAGTCATGGCGGGTGCGTGCACGACCACCGCGCCCAGGCCCATTTTCGCGGTCATTTCGTTGAACAGCATGGCGCCAGGGGCCACGCCGGCGAGGCGCGCGATGTGGAACTGCGAAGACCAGCCGGACGAGCCCTTGGCCCCCGGAAACACCAGGACTTTGCCGGCAAAACTGATGCCCTTGAGTTCGTGGCGGGTCTCAATGACGGTGCCGCTGCGCGGGTCGATGCCACCCCAGCCAGAGATGCGGTCATGGGTCACCAGGGCTTCGCCTTCGAAGCAGCCGCCAACGACCTTGCGGCCTCGGAGCGTAAAGGTTGCGCTCATCTCAATACTCCTTTCCAACGGCCGTCGATGGCCGCCTGGATGCATTCGGCGGTGGTGCCGAACCACGCCTGGATGCCCATGATCGCCGGCAGGTAATGGGCCTGTTTGGCCGAGTCCACGGCCGCCACTCGTGTGCCCTTGGGCAGCACCTTGCCGATTGCCGAGCAGGTATCGGTCATCACATGCCCGCCGGCCTGCTCGATGATGCGGGTGTAACCGGCCACGTCAGCCAGTTGCTTGATCGACGCGGCGGTAAATATCCAGAGCTCGGTGTTCGCGCTCAAGCGCTGGCCTTCCAGCAGTTGGCAGACTTCCCAGATTTGTTCGAGGCTGTAATGCGGACAGCCCAGCATGACGAAGTCGACTTGTGCATCGTGCGCCGTGACGTTGACTTGCTCGTAGGCCCAGCGTCGTTCGGCTTCACCGAAGCGCAAGATGGCTGAAGGCCGGGAGGCGCCGAACGCTTGCTCGCGAGTGCGTGCTTCCGGCGTAACCCCGACCAGGTGATACATCTCCACGCCACCACTGGAAGCTGCCGCCGCGCCGAAGTGCTTGAGGCGAGCCAGATTGGGCTGGTGGCTCACACCTTCGATGACCGGGATACAATCCTGCACCTGTTCACCGACCCAGTAGCCAAGCAGTCCCCAGTCGGCCGTGGTGCTCACGTCCATGTCCAACTGGATCAGGTGGGTGCCGCGACGGTTCTCGTCCAAGTGCAGGCCCCAATAGGGAATCTTGCCGGTCAGCATCGCCGCGCCGGTGCTTTCCCGGCCCTCGGCGTTGGTTCGGGCGCCAAGGACCGAGTTGATATAGATCACGGCGGAAGACTCCATCCAGGCGCAGTGCTCGCCTTTCACCGGTACGTTGCCGACTTGATAAGGCGTGCAGGTGTTCAACGGTTGTACGCCCAGGCCGCTGCTGTAGGCCTGGCCGGTTTCATAAATGCGCACCACGTCCTCGCCAATGCCCTGGCGCTTGGCGTGCCGAGGGTCGATGCCTTGTTGCAGGTGACTGCTGAAGACCTTGACCTTGGGGATCCGGACCACCTCGGCGCTGTCGAGGTTGAACTCGCTGAACACCGCGTCCATGCCGCCCTCACGTTCGGCGTACTGACGCAGGAAAGGGGTGGTGGCGCCGATGGTTCCGGCCACATTCCGCGTGTCCACCAGGCATTGCGCATCCAGGGCCTCGCCATAACGCACCAGCAGGTCCATGGCTTTCTGCACGGCCGGGCCTTGATCGCCGGCAAGCATGGCTTTCTCGTCGTCGTGCAACCTCATTGCGGTTGTTCTCCGGCATGGGTGATGTCGCGCGGCTTGATCAGTACCGCACCGCGCTCCATGGAGGACACGTTATGGCGGTAGATATCCAGCCAGCCGCCGCCGAACTGCGGCGCCAGAGGCTGCCAACGGTCGCGCCGCGCCTGCATGTCGGTTTCGCTGACATCGGCGTCGAGGCTGTTGTGGTCCAGGTCGATGGTGATGATGTCGCCGTCCTCGACCAGCGCCAACGGGCCACCGACGGCTGCTTCAGGCGCGACTTCGGCCACCACCAGCCCCTTGCACACCAACCCTGAAAGATGGCCGTCCGTCAGCATGGCCACGTGGTCGCCGAGCCCGGCACCATCGATGGCGAACACCACTTTCGAGGCACCGCCGCCCATGGCCGGGCCGCCGCGCACACCGGCTCCGCGCATGACCACCACGTGGCCAGGTTGTATGCGGCCATCCTGCAAGGCTTGGATGGCATCGGCGGAGCGCTCGAAACAGATCGCAGGGCCTTTGAAGCGGCGCATCTTGTTCGGGTCGATGCCGTATTTGACGATGCCCGCTTGGGGCGCGATGTTGCCACTGAGCATCACGATGGCGGGCTGGGTGGCGAAGGGATTGTCCAGCGGGCGGATCACCGCGTCATCGCTGACGGTCACCCCTTGCAGGTTCTGCTTCAGGGTTTTCCCGGTGACCGTCAGCACGTCGCCATGCAGCAGCGGTTCCAGGCGCTTGAGCAGCCCACGGCCGCCGCCCGCGGCCTCCATCTGCTCGATGCTGTGTTCTCCCACCGGCCGCACACCGACCAGCACCGGCACCTTGTTTCCCAGGTCCCTGAAGAGTTGATAGACGTCGACCTCGACGCCGCCTTCGGCGGCCACCGCCTGCATATGTTTGATGGTGTTGACGGAGCCGCCCGCGGCGAGAATGGTCGCGACGGCGTTGGCGAAGGCATTGGGGGTCAGGATATCCCGAGGCTTGAGGTCTTCCTCGACCATTTCCACAATGCGCTGGCCGGCCTGGCGCACGAAATCGAACATCTGCGGGCTGTTGGCGGCAATCGGCGCGCTGCCGGGCAGGGCCATGCCCAGGGCTTCGCACACCAGGTGCATCGAGTTGGCGGTGCCCATCCCCGAGCAGACCCCGGGCCCCTTGATGGCATTACGAGCCATGCCGGCCAGCTCCTCGACCGGCAGCGTGCCGGTCACCACGTGCATGGAACTGATAAAGACGTCTTCGATATCGACATGCTTGCCGTTGTACTCGCCGCTTGGCTGGTAGCCGCAGACCACCACCAGGGTCGGGATATTCAGGCGGGCGGCAGCCATCAGTTGGCCGGGTACGGTTTTATCGCAAGAGGCCAGGCAGATCATGCCGTCGAGCTGAGCCCCTTCGACCGCGACTTCGATGTCGTTGGTGATGAGGTCTCGGGCGGCGAGCATGTAGGCGCCGCCGGCACCGGCACCGGTGATGAAGTCGCTGGGGGCGGCCGTGCGGATTTCGAAGGGCAGGGCACCGGCATCGCGTATCGACTGCTTGAGGACGTCCGCGATGCCATCCAGGTGACTGAAGCAGATCGCCAGGTTGGACGATGAGTTCACGATGGCGATCTTGGGTTTCTCCAACTCGCTTTCGTCAATGCCCAAGGCGCGCCACTGGGCGGCGCGTACAGCCCATAAATAAGAGCCATAGGGAAAATTGCTGCGCAGCTTCTTGGGCATGGTGTGCTCCGTTATTGTTATGGAGATTGTCAATTCGGTTAATCGAGTTAACGATCTTGTGCCGAGTCTAGGCTTCGACCTAGAATCCGAAAACCTTATTTCACTTATAGATAAAATCCAAAATATGGATATCAAGGACGTCGATCTCAACCTGCTGAAAGTCTTCGACGCGCTGCGCAAAAAGCAAAGCGTGACCCTGGCCGGTGATCTCATGGGGCTCAGCCAACCTGCCATGAGTTTCGCCCTGGCCAAGCTCCGCACGCTGTTCGACGATCCTCTGTTCATCCGTACTTCCCGCGGCATGCAGCCTACCGCCAGGGCCCTGCAGATCGCCGAGCCGGTGCAACGGATCCTGGAGATGGTCAGCAGCCAAGTGCTGCCGTCCACGGGGTTCATCCCCGAACACTCCGACCGACAACTGGTGCTCTGCATGTCGGACATTGGCGAAATGGTGTTCCTGCCCCGGCTGATGCGCATGCTTGACAAAGCCGCACCGAATTTGAGAATTCGCACCCAGGCATTGTCGTCGGAGCAATTGGAGGAGGGGCTGGACGCCGGCGAGGTGGACGCGGCCATCGGCTATTTCCCACGCCTGCTCAACACCTCGATCCGCAATAGGGCGCTGTACAGTCACTCATTCGTGTGCATCGTGCGCAACGATCACCCCACCATCGGCGACAGCATAAGCGCCGAACAGTACCAGCAGGCCGTGCATGTCGCGGTCCAGGCCGAAGAGCGAGGCATGAGTGTGCTGGACCGTGAACTGGCCGCCCATGGCGTCACGCGCCGGGTGCGTTTCAGCTTGCCACGGTTCATGGGCGTGCCGTTTCTGGTGGCCGAGTCCGACATGATCGCCACCGTCCCCCTGGCGGTCGGCCGACGTTTCGCCGAAATCACCGATGTGCGCCTGGTGCCGCTACCTTGGGCCATTTGCGGCTACGACATTCATCTTTACTGGCATACGCGGTTCCACCATGACCCGGCGAATCGTTGGCTGCGTCAGTCCTTCATCGAATTGCTCGCCGATTTCTCTCCCGCGGAAACGGTATCCATCTGAGCCGTGGTTATCGTACGTCGAGGTTGGCCATTGAACCGTTTCTGACAAGAATGTCAGGAAGCGGTCAGCCTCCAGACACCTTCGCTGTCTAGACTCATTGGGTTGCCCCCGTTGCCGCAGAGGAACCAGCTGATGCGTTTGCTCATTGTCGAGGACGAAGAAAAAACCTCCTCCTACGTCCATCGTGGCTTGACCGAGCTTGGCTATATTGTCGACGTCGCGACCAATGGCATCGATGGGCTGCATTACGCCCTGGAATGGGACTACGACGTGGTGATCCTGGATGTGATGCTGCCGGGCAAGGACGGCTACGACGTGCTGCAAGGCCTGCGCCTGCAAAAGAAAACCCCGGTCATCATGTTGTCGGCCAGGGGGACGGTGGATGATCGCATTCGCGGGCTGCGCGAGGGCGCCGATGATTACCTGGGCAAACCTTTTTCATTTGCCGAGCTCGTCGCGCGTGTCCAGGCCTTGATCCGTCGTCACGCGGGTGACACGGCCGACCTGACGCATTTGCGCATCGACGACCTGGAGGTCGATCTGCAAGCGCGCAAAGTGACCCGGGGTGGGCTGCGGCTGGACCTGACGGCCAAGGAGTTCTGTCTGTTGAGCCTGTTGGCGCGGCACCAGGGCGAGATCCTTTCCAAGCTGATGATTGCCGAGCAGGTCTGGGACATGAATTTCGACAGCGACGCCAACGTGGTCGAGGTCGCGATCAAGCGGGTACGCGCCAAGGTGGATGCCCCGTATCCGCGCAAGCTGTTGCATACCGTTCGCGGCATGGGGTATGTACTGGAAAGCCGAGAGGAAAATGGGAGACAAAACGGTACGCCTTGATGAAACGATCGATCGCCAAGCGGCTCGCCCTGATGTTCGCCCTCGCTGTCCTGCTGATCATGTCGATCAGCGCGACGCTGTTGCGTTGTTCCTTGAAACAATCGCTCAATGAGCAGATGCAGAACGAGTTGATCCTGCGCCATTCCGTGCTCGACCCGGTGCTGGCGAAATACGATTCGCCAGCGTTCTGGGTCGGCTTGCGTCAGAAGCTCGACAGCCTGACGCCCGCGGATGAACGGGTCCGCTATTGGATCCTGGTCGATGACCCGGCCTTCAGCTACGGCGGGGCGATGCCGGACGGCCAGGATTGGTCGACGCGCTCCGATGGGCTGTTTACCCTCGATCTCCCTGAGCGCGAGCGTCCCATGATGGTGTTGCTCAAGACCATTGCGGCCATGGGCGACCGTCCGGAACTGCGCTTTATCGTGGGCCTGGATTCAACGCCCTTCAGGAAGACCCTGGACCACTTCACCAAAATACTGATCCTGACCTCTGCGTTGGGTATCGGGCTGGTTGCGCTGCTCGGTTACTGGATCGCGCGTTTCGGCCTGGGGCCGGTGAGGCGCTTGAGCCATCAAGCCAATAGCCTGCCGCCGGGGGATTCGAAACAGCGACTGGACACCGAGGCGCTGCCGGGCGAGTTGCAGGAACTGGCGGTGTCGTTCAACGGCGCCCTGGCTCGCCAGGAGGCGGCCTGGTGCCAACTCGAAGGGTTCAATGCCAATGTGGCCCATGAACTGCGAACGCCCCTGACCAACCTGATCGGACAGACGCAGGTGGCATTGGCTCACGGGCGTGAGGTGAGCGAGCTTCAGGACTTGCTGCAGTCAAACCTCGAAGAGCTGGAGCGGATGGGCACTATCGTCAACGACATGCTGTTCCTGGCCGGCGCCGAGAGCGGCCAACGGGCAACCGAGCTCAGTGATGTCTCGCTTTATGAGGAGGCGGCGAAGACGGTGGAGTATCTGGAACCGGTATTGCACGACAAACAGCTGAGCGTGGTGATCCAGGGCGACATGCGCGTGTGCATCGACCGACGTCTTTTTCACCGTTCCCTGGCCAATCTGCTCCAGAACGCGGCGCGGTACGCGGTGCCGACCAGCACTGTCACGGTAAGCCTGGTCAACCACGGCATGCAGGTCGAGGTGAGCGTTTCCAATGCCGGCGAGCCCATCGATACCGTGCACCTGGAGCGTCTGTTCGAGCGTTTCTACCGCGCCGACGCCGCACGGGCGCGAAGCGATGCCCACCATGGGCTGGGCCTTTCCATCGTGCGCGCGGTGGCATCCATGCACGGTGGGCGCGTGTTCGCCCACAGTGAGAATGGGCTCAACACCTTCGGATTTTCCTTGATGAACCAGGCGACGTCTTAGTCGTCGCCCTGGGAGTAAAGTCCGCCCGCGTTTGACATCTTCCCGTCAGCCAGCAGTCACCTTGACGTCAGTCGCTCCCGCCTAGAGTGCTACGACCGTCCCCCGAGGACACAGTGTCGTGGAGTCCACTATGAACACTCAAAACCTGTCGATTGCCGGCCTGCTGGTCGTCATCGCCCTGAGCGGTTCACCGCTGCTCGCCAAAGAACAAACGCAAGTCCCGGCCTACGAATATGGCATGCCGCTGGACATCGCCAAGGTCATCCGTATCGAGGCACCGACATCGCCGATGTGCGAGGTCGTGCAAGCGAAGATGACCTACTTGAATACCCAAGGGGCAAAGAAACACCTCAGCTTTTTGCAATTGGCCGAGGCGTGCTCGAAACAGTGACCGTCCGGCGATGCCGGTTCATTCTTCAAACAGGGACCATCACCATGTGGAATAGCACAACAACACCCGTCATTGGCCGCATGAGCACCATGAGCCGGCTTGGAAGACTGGCGAAAACCCTTGCCGCCGGCGTCGCGTTGCTCAGTGCGGTGGGTATCGAAGCGTCCGCTCGCATTGCACCGAAACCAGACTGGTCGACCGGCGACATACCGTCCCAGAAAGGTCGGATTGTCCTGATCACCGGTGGCACCAGTGGCATGGGCTACGAGGATGCGCTGGCCTTGGCGCGCGCCGGCGCCGAAGTCATCATCGCCGCGCGCAACCCGGAGCGTGGCGCGCAGGCCATTGCGCGTATTCGCCAGTCCGTGCCCGACGCCAAGGTGCAGTTCGAGGCCGTGGACCTGGCCGATCTTTCGTCGGTGCGCGGCCTGGCCCAGCGGCTCAATCAGCGACTGCCGCGCCTCGACGTGCTGATCAACAACGCCGCCGTCATGGCGCCTCCCGAGCGGGGGACTTCCGCCGATGGCTTTGAACTTCAGTTGGCCACCAACTACCTGGGGCACTTCGCGCTGACCGGCCTGTTGGTGCCGCTCTTGCGTCAAAGCGAGGATGCCCGCGTGGTGAGCCTGTCAAGCATTGCCGCGGCGCGTGGCGCGATGAACCTCGATGACCTTCAGAGCGAGCAGAAGTACGACCCCTACGGGGCCTACGCCCAATCGAAACTGGCCGTGCTGCACTGGGCCTTTGCCTTGCAACGGCGCAGTGACGCCGAAAACTGGGGCATTCGCAGCATCGCGGCACACCCCGGCGTTGCCGTGACCGAGTTGGTCGAACGAGGGCCAGGCCTCGACAGCGAGTTCGGACGGCGCTGGGCAAAGGACCGCGACGCGTACCACTCAGCGGCACAAGGGGCACTGCCCACGTTATATGCCGCCACGGCTGCCCAAGCCGTAGGCGGGGCTTATTACGGCCCGACCGGCGACGGAGAAAGACGCGGTCCGTTGGGGTTCGCCAAGACGCCGCCCGCCGCCAGCACGGAGGCGGATGCCGAGCGGCTCTGGGCGGTCTCCGAGCAACTGACCGGCGTGACCTATCGCTGATGCAACCCTGGGCGCGGGCGTCCGTCCCGCGCTTGACCTTTGCCTTGTTGCCGTCTCCCCGGAGTCCCTATGAGTATGCCTTCCTATGTGCACCGGCTGAGTCTCGCCCTGAACGCCCGCGATGGCGAGTTGCGTCCGGCGCTGTGCGGGTTCCTGCTGTTTCTTTGCCTCTTCACCGGTTACTTCATGCTGCGTCCGATCCGTGAGTCGATGGGCATCGCAGCGGGGGTGGAGAATTTGCAATGGCTGTTTACCGCGACCTTCCTGGTCATGCTGGCGGCCGTGCCGTTGTTCGCCTGGCTCAGCGCCCGAGTGCCGCGTCTGCGGCTGATCGACTGGGTGTACGGCTTCTTCGGTTTCAACCTGCTGATGTTCGTCGAGCTGTTCCAGTTCCAGCCGGACAGTATCTGGCTGGCCCGGGTCTTTTACGTCTGGATCTCGGTCTATAACCTGTTCGTCGTCTCCGTGGCCTGGAGCCTGATGGCGGATGTATTCGACAGCGAGCAGGCCAAGCGTCTGTTTGCCTTCATCGCCGCAGGCGCCAGCGTTGGCGGCCTGCTGGGGCCGGCCCTGAGCGCGCTGCTCATTGGTCCCTTTGGCGCCTCAGGGTTGATGTTGCTGGCGGCTTTGTTGCTTGGCGCCACGCTGGTGTTGAAACGAGCGTTGATGGGGTGGCGCGAAAAGGGTGGGGCGGGCCGTCCCGGCGCCGCGCCGACGCAAAGCCCTCGGCAGCCTTTGCAGGGCAACCCGTTCAGTGGTTTGACAGCAGTGCTCAGGTCACCTTACCTGTTGGGAATCGCCGGGTTTGTCGTGCTGTTGGCGACGGTCAGCACCTTTCTCTACTTCGAGCAGGCGCGCCTGGTGGCCGAGCTCTATCCGGATCGCGCGGCGCAAGTGCGCATCTTCGGCACTATCGACATCATCGTGCAGGCCGGTGCGTTGCTGTCCCAGCTGTTCATCACCGGTCGTATCGCGCCGAGGCTGGGGGTGCGTGCCTTGCTGGCCATCGTGCCGCTGCTCATGTGCATCGGCTTCGTCGGCCTGGCGTTGGCGCCGGGGTTCGCGCTGCTGGCAGCGCTGATGATCGTGCGACGGATCGGCGAGTACGCGTTCGTCCGACCGGGCCGGGAAATGCTGTTCGCTCCCCTGGATGCCGAGAGTAAATACAAGGCCAAGAACTTCATCGACACCGTGGTGTACCGCGCCGGTGACGCCATGAGCGGCTGGGCCAAGAGCCTGCTCGATCTGCTAGGGCAGGGCGCCGGTCCGGCCGCGATGATTGGCGCCTGTTGCGCGTTGCTGTGGGGGTACTTGGGCTGGCATTTGGGGCGGCGGGCGGACAATGCCGCGTCCCGGGAGCTGCGCTTGGCGGCCATCGCGGCCAGGGCATGAAGACCGTGCCAACCCAACTAATCTATTGTCCGTCGCATCGTTGCGACGAGTGAAAGGTGATACGGATGAGTTTGAAAAACAAAGTACTGGCGGTCGGTGCGGTGATTGCCTTCTTGGCATTCTCCAGCGTGTTTGCGGGCAAAGAAAATGCCTTGGTCGGGACATGGCGCATGGTCAGCGCAACCGTTGAGAGTCAGGGCAGCCGATCGGAAGCTTATGGCCCCAATCCTCATGGCTGGCTCGTCTTCACGCCAGAGCTGACGTTTGTCGAAGTACTCACTGATCCACGCGTGCCGGTGTTTCGATCCAATGCGCGTGGCGAAGGCACCGATGAGGAAAACCGGGCAGCGATGGCGGGGAGCATCGGTTTCTTCGGGCGATACACCGTCGACCAGAACGGTGAGTTCACGGGCAATACCGTCCAAGGCTCTACATTCCCGAACTGGGTGGGCGCTGTGCGTACCCGCGATGACCTGCAGTTGAAGGTCGACGGTGACCAGATGGTGGAGGATTTTCGCCGCCCGGATGGGGCGAAGGTTCACATCGTCTGGGAGCGTGTGAAGTGATGTGCCCGAGGGCACATCTGCTATCGAAGCATGGACAGCTGGCATCGAAGCTCTAGGTACGCGAAGAACCTTCAGGCGATTCGCCAAACCCAACGATCGCCTTGGTTTCCAGGTACTCCTCGAGGCCAAAGACGCCGTACTCACGGCCATTGCCCGAGCGTTTGTAGCCCCCGAATGGCGCCATGGGGTTCCAGGCCGGGTAATTCAGGAGCACTTGCCCCGCGCGAATTCGAGAAGCCACCTCGCGCGCCAGTTCAAGATCCTGCGATTGAACATGAGCACCAAGCCCATAGACCGTATCGTTGGCGATAGCGACTGCCTCGTCGATGGTTTCGTAGGCAATGATGCACAGCACCGGCCCGAAGATTTCTTCCTGGGCGATCCGCATGGCGTTATCCACCGCGGAGAACACCGTCGGGCGGGTGTAGAAGCCCTTTTCAAACCCCGGCACGCGTCCGAGCCCGCCGCAGAGCAGTTTTGCCCCCTCATGCAATCCGGCCTCGATCATGGCTTGCACGCGATTGAACTGGGCCTCATTGGCGATGGGGCCCAGTACCGTTTCCGGTGATTGCGGATCACCCACGATGATCCCGTTGGCAGTGGCGACCGCCAGTGCTTCGACCTCCGCCAGCCGGTTCTTGGGCACGATCATCCGGGTGGGGGCGCTGCAGGATTGTCCGACGTTGCGCAACGCCGCCATCACCCCCATTGGGACGGCTTTGGCAAAGTCGGCGTCGGGCAGCAGGATGTTCGGGGATTTGCCGCCCAGTTCCTGGCCGACCCGTTTCGCCGTCGCGGCCGCCGCCTGGGCCACCAGCGCGCCCGCGCGATTCGAGCCGGTAATCGAGATCATGTCGATGTCGGGATGGGCGGCCATCGCAGCGCCGACGACATGGCCGCTGCCGTTCACCAGGTTGAAGACACCCGCTGGAACGCCCGCGTCATGAACCACTTGCGCAAACAGCAGGGCGCTGAGCGGCGACAGTTCACTGGGTTTGAGCACCACCGTGCAGCCGGCCGCCAGCGCCGCGGCGACTTTGGCGGTGATTTGATAAAGCGGCCAGTTCCACGGGGTGATGAGGCCGCAGACGCCGATGGGTTCGCGTTGGATCGCGGTCCCGTTCTCGACGGTCTGGAAACGATAAGTGGACAGCAGGTCGCGGGCGACCCGGACGTGCTCGGCTGCCAGAGGTACTTGCATTGCCCGTGCAGAACCGATGGCTGCGCCCATTTCCAGGGAGATCGCCTGGGCAAACTCTTCTTTGCGTTCAAGGATAAGCTCATGAATCTTGCCCAGCACCTGTGCACGCAACGCCGTGGAAGTGGCCGACCAACCGGCAAACGCGGCACGCGCCGCCGCGACCGCCTGATCGACATCCTCGGCAGACCCGCTGGCGACCTGGGCGACGACCTCTTCGGTCGCCGGGTTGACCACCGGCAAACTGGCCGGGCTGACCGGCGCAGACCAACCGCCATTGATATAAAACAGCTGGGCTGTTTGCGGATCAACGCTGTAGCTATTCGAAGATTGAGTCATCATCCAAGGTGTTCCTTTCGAGCGAGATGTCGAGCCTGCTCAATAAGCTAACAAAGCAGCCCAGACGAAAGATGCCGTTGTTCAAGTGCGCAAAGGAGAATCTGCCGTATCTGCCGGGTAGACTTGGCATTACCCCGGGGCGAGGGCCATTGCCTCGATTTCGATCAGGTAGCCATGATGCAAGGCCGGAACAGGCACTACCGCTCGCGCGGGCCGATGCTCGCCCAGGTAACGGGCGTAGATTCGATCGAACGCGGGCCAGTGTTCGATACCTGCGACATAGACCGTGACCTTCAGCAGGTCGCGCGTGCTCCGGCCTGCTGCACCGAGAATCGCCACCAGGTTATCGAGGGCGATGGCGGCCTGGACCTCGAACGATTGGTCGGCACTGTGAACGCCATCGGCGCGTATGGGCAGTTGCCCGGACACATACAGAACGCCCTGGTGCGCCACCGCCTGGGCGTAATGTCCACCCGGCGCCGCGGCGCTGGCCGTGCTGATCAATTGGATCGAACCTGCTTGATTACCAGCCATGCAAGCGACTCCAGGTGTGTACGCCACCTTCGGCGTCAACCGCGTGATAGTCCGGGAACTGCGCGCCTGTGGCACAGGCATGGTTGGGCAGGATGCGCAGGCGGCTACCGATGGGAAAGCGCGCGGTGATGTCGACACCCTCGGCCGTTTCAAGCGCGATAATGCCGTGCTCCTGATTCGCTCCCGTGAGCAACGCGCCCTCGATCCAATCGCCGGCTTCGGTGCAAACCTGGCCATAACCAAAGTCCCGCTGTTGGCGTTGCGTGCCGCGGTCACGGCTCATGGCCATCCAACCGGCATCGGTGATGATCCAGCCTTTGTCTTTCTGATGACCGATGACGGTGGTCAGCACGCTCAGCGCCAACTCGTCGGCCTGGCAGACACCGATGTTGTGCATCACCAGATCGAAGAACACATAGACACCGGCGCGCACTTCAGTGACGCCTTCCAGGTTCAGTGCCGACAATGCCGTAGGCGTCGAGCCGATGCTGACCTCCGGGCAGGCGAACCCGGCTTCGCGCAGTCGTTGGGCCGCGCTGACGCACAGATCGCGTTCCTGTTCGGCGAGGGCTTGCAGCGCTTCAGGGGTGTCGAGTTCATAGCTTGATCCGGCATGGGTCATCACCCCGCGAAGCGGCATGCCACCCTCGTTGAGTATCCGTGCGACTGCAACGAGTGAATCGTCTTCGACGTGCAGGCCGGATCGATGGCCGTCGCAGTCGATCTCGATCCAGACGTCGAAGCGTTCGTTGTGTTGTTGGCCGAAGGCGACGATGGCCTGGGCAGCGGCAAGGCTGTCGGTGAGGAGGCTCAACTGGCAGCCTTGGCGCCGCAGCAGCAAGGCCTGGGGCAGTTTGCCTGGCGCGATGGCGACGGCATAGAAGACGTCACGAATGCCTTCAGCGAAACAGTACTGGGCTTCCTTCAAGGTCGAAACCGTGACGCCGCTGGCACCTGCGGCGAGCTGCGCCTGGATCACGGGGAGGCATTTGCTGGTTTTGATATGCGGGCGCAAACGCACACCCAAGGCATCCATGCGTTGTTGCATGCGCTGGATATTGTGCTGCATGCGCGGCACATCCACGAGCGCGACGGGGGTATCGAGGGTGGCAAGAGAGGCTGACATAAGGAGGGCTCGAATGGCTGGGTACAGGGCCCACTCTACAAAGCCGTCGTGAAGGTGTGCTTCAATGAGGTGTCATCAATCATTAAGTAGAATTGAATGATCTCCATCGAGGACCTGCGTCTGGCCGTGACGCTGGCGCGCTCCGAATCGTTGAGCGCCGCCGCCAGAATCCTGAATGTCTCACCTCCCGCGCTGTCCATGCGTCTGCGCAAGTTGGAGACGCTGCTCGGCCTGACGCTGGCCAATCGCGATGCCCGGCGCCTGAGTCTCACCGCCGATGGCGAGCGTTTCTCCCGTGAAAGCGCGCGTTTGCTGGAGCAGTTGGAAGCGCTCCCGGAGTCCTTCAAGCAACGAGACGAGCAGTTGGTTGGCACGCTCAGGTTGGCGGCGCCGTTCGGCTATGGGCGGCAACGCATTGCACCGCTGTTGGCGCGTTTCGCCAGGTTGCACCCTCAGTTGTGCCTGCACCTGGATTTACGCGAAACGCCATGGCCGGATCGCCATGACAGCGACGCGGTAATCCACATCGGTCACCTCAATGACAGCCTGTGGGTCGCCAGGCACCTCACGTCAAATGACCGATGGTTGTGCGCAAGCCCTACCTATCTGGAGCAGCACGGCACGCCGTCGGCACCTGAACAACTTGCCGGGCACCGCTGCATTTGTATCCGTGAAAATGATGAAGATGTCACGCTGTGGCACCTGCGCAACGGGCAGGGGCGCAGAACCCTGCGCATCGAGCCCGCGATGTCGAGCAACGATGGCAGCGTGGCTCGACGCTGGGCCGAGCAAGGCCTGGGGCTGGTGCTGCGTTCGCAATGGGATATCAGTGACGCCATTGCCGACAAGCGTCTGGTTCGGGTGTTGGCGGATTGGCAATTCGACAGTGCGCCGATCAACCTGCTGGTACCTTCACGAAAACTGCGTAGCCCGCGTGTGCAGGCTTTGGTGGCGTTTCTGGAGGAGGCATTGAAAGCATGACCAGCGAACTGCTCGCGAAGGTGGTTTCATAGTCAATGAGACGTTGAATGTGCCGGCCTCATCGCGAGCTTGCTCGCGATAGCGGTGGTCCAGCTAAATAAATGCCGGGACGTGTCCCGCCAAACAGATAAGCCAAACCTCCAATCCGAAGCACTCCGCAAAGTCTGCTGAACACATCCTGCAAAACGGTGGTTTGTACCAGGCGACCTATACTTTTAACCGTTTATGAACGGTTTCATGGTGTTGTAATAACACCATGATTCAGCGTGGCACTGATGCTTCCGGAACGAAGTAGCGGCTTGCCCCGGTCGCTACCCTCAGTGCATGGCCGATGCACCCGCGACCGCCTGAAGAAGACGTACCTTCAAATTCCCCGGCCTTCATGGACATCCCTAAAATGCCAGCACCGTTAATTTCCGTAGAGACGAATTCTGAGCTTCCGACACACGCTGACGTTGTCGTGATCGGCGGCGGCATTATCGGAACCTTCACGGCCTATTACCTGGCCAAGCGCGGCATGAAGGTCGCACTGGTGGAAAAAGGCCGCGTGGGTGCAGAGCAATCGAGCCGAAACTGGGGCTGGTGCCGTCAGCAGAATCGAGACGCTCGCGAACTGCCGCTGTCGACCAAGAGCCTGGATCTTTGGGAGCAGTTCGCGGCAGAGACTGGTGAGGACACAGGTTTCAGAAGGTGTGGCTTGCTCTACCTGAGCAACAACGAGAAAGAGCTGGCCGGTTGGGCGAAATGGGGGGAGTTTGCCCGTACCGTCAATGTGAAAACCCACATGCTGACGGCGGAGCAGGCCGCTCAACATGGCCGGGTGACCGGCAAGCCCTGGAAAGGCGGGGTCTTTTCACCTACCGACGGTACGGCAGACCCATCCCGTGCCGCCCCGGCGGTCGCACGGGCCATTATTAAACTGGGCGGTACGGTGCACCAGGGCTGCGCCGCCCGTGGCCTCGAGACCGAGGGTGGCCGGTTGTCTGCCGTCGTCACCGAGAAGGGCACCATTCGCACCAAGCTCGCGGTGCTCGCCGGTGGCGCATGGGCGTCCTCTTTCTGCCGTCAGTACGGCATCCGGTTCCCCCAGGCGTCCATTCGCCAGACGATACTGTCGGTTTCCAAAGGTGCCCAAGAGATACCGGACGCGCTCCACACGGATGAAGTCTCCATGACCCGTCGCTCCGATGGCGGGATCACGCTGGCCATCAGTGGCCGAGGGCGTGTCGACCCGACCTTGCAATTGCTGCGTTTCGCCCCGCAGTTCCTGCCGATGTTCCAGCGCCGTTGGCGCAAGCTGGCCCCCGGCGGCCTGGAAGGCTTTCAATCGGGACACGAGGGCTTGGGTCGCTGGAAGTTGGACCAGCCGACGCCGATGGAGCGCATGCGAATTCTGGATCCGAAGGCAGACGCCTCGACGGTTGAGTTGACTTACAAGCGCGCGGTAGACCTGATCCCGATGCTGAAAACCTCGTCGGTCACCGCAGCCTGGGCAGGTTATGTGGACAGCACGCCGGACGGCGTCCCGGGCATCGGCGAGATGGCGAGCCTGCCTGGCCTGGTGCTGGCGGCGGGGTTCAGTGGTCATGGCTTCGGCATCGGCCCGGGTGCGGGGCATTTGATCGCCGACATTGTCTGTGACATGCCTCCACTGGTTGATCCGCGTCCCTATCACCCGGACCGTTTTCAATCTTCGGCCTGGGGCAAGGTCGCGGAGTTCTGAGGCACTGGAAACTCACCGGCAAAACAATGAACGGGCGCATCCTCAGGGGATGCGCCCGTTTTCGTTCGCGGGCGTAGATTCTGCCGTTTGTGGCGTTCCAAGTGGCTTTTTACGCACCATAAACGGCCGCAAATGCCTTGAAAACGGCGCAAATGCCCGGCCATGGCGCATCCCGCACAGTCTGCTGAGCAGGCCCCGAAAAACGGTGGTTTGTGCCAAGGGACCTATACTTTTAACCGTTTATGCACGGTCTCATGATGCTGTAATAAATCCGTGATGCAGCGTTGCACCCAGGCTCCCGGAACGGCGCAACCGCTTGCCCCTCATGACCTCAACCATCACTCAGGACTGCACTCATGAGCTTCCTTCGCCCCAAGTTCATTACCTTTGACTGCTACGGCACGTTGACCAATTTCCAGATGGGCACCATGACGCGCGAGCTGTTCGCCGATCGGGTCCCTGCCGGGCAGATGGACCAGTTCGTCAAGGATTTCTCGGCCTATCGCCTGGACCAGGTGATGGGTGACTGGCGGCCCTATGATGAAATCCTCAAGACTGCCCTGGCCCGGGTCTGCAAGCGTTGGGGCGTCGAGTACAAAGGCGAAGGTCAGCTCTACTACGATGCCGTCCCGACCTGGGGGCCCCATGCCGACGTACCGGCCGGCCTGTCGAAAATCGCCGACAAGATTCCCCTGGTGATTTTCTCCAACGCGATGGACGAGCAGATCATGTCCAACGTCGACAAGCTCGGCGCACCGTTCCATAAGGTCTTCACGGCTCAACAAGCCCAAGCCTACAAGCCGCGCCTGGCGGCCTTCGAATTCATGCTCGATAACCTCGGCTGCGGGCCGGAAGATGTCCTGCACGTGTCCTCAAGCTTCCGTTATGACCTGATGTCGGCCCACGACATGAAGATCAAGCACAAAGCGTTCGTGGCCCGTGGTCATGAACTACCTGGAAACGCTGGCTACAACTACCACCAGATCCCGGACATCGGCGGATTGGCCGGCCTGGTCGGTCTCTGAGTCGTTGGGCACTCTTCAAGGCATAAGGGGTTAGACATGGGCAGTGAGTCTTATTGGCTCGATACCGCACCGGCATTTACCGGTGCCCAGCTCGGTGCGTTGCCCGGGCAGGTCGATGTGGCCATCGTCGGTGGTGGTTTCACTGGCCTGGCCGCGGCCCGGGCCCTGGCCTTGAAGGGGGCCAATGTGGTCGTGCTGGAAGGCGGGCGGGTCATTGGCGAGGCGTCGGGGCGCAATGGCGGCCAGTGCAATACCGGCGTGGCCCAGGACTACGCGGCCCTGAGTGCCAGCCTCGGCGCCGATAAAGCGCGCGCCTATTACCAGGCCTATGAAAGCGCCGTGCAGAGCGTCGTCTCGCTGGTGGAGCAGGAGCAGATTGCCTGCAACTTCACGCGCAACGGCAAGCTCAAGCTGGCGGCCAAGCCCATGCATTACGAAGGTTTGGCGCGCACCTGCGAGTTGATTCGGCGGGAGGTCGATGCCGAGGTCGAGTTGTTGTCTGCACAAGAGACCCGCGCAGAGGTCAACTCGGCCCTGTTCCATGGTGGCTTGTTGCAGCGCAACGGCGTGCAGATGCACGTCGGGCGCTTCGGGGTCGGGTTGGCCGAGGCCGCCGCCCGTCACGGCGCCTTGATTTTCCAGGGCGTGTCCGTCACGGACTGGAAAGCCAGTGCCGGCGGCTATCGGGTCAATACCACCAAGGGATCGCTGCAGGCCACGCAAGTGCTGCTGGCCACCGGCACCTCTCAGCAGGGTGGGTTGGGCTGGTATCGGCGGCGGATCGTGCCGGTGGGCAGTTTCGTGATCGCCACCGAGGTGTTGCCCCAGGCGCTGATCGACAGCTTGTTGCCGGCACACCGTTCCTATGTCACCAGCCGCATGATTGGTAACTACTTCCGCCTGACCCCGGACAATCGTCTGCTGTTTGGCGGACGGGCGCGGTTTGCCATGTCTGACAGCGTGTCCGATGCCAAGAGCGGCAAAGTCTTGCACGCGGCGATGGTGCAGATGTTCCCGCAACTGGCCCAGGTGAAGGTCGATTACTGCTGGGGCGGATTGGTGGACATGACCTCCGATCGGCTGCCTCGGGCTGGCCAGCACGGAGGGGTTTATCACTCCATGGGCTACAGCGGCCATGGTGTGCAGATGTCGGTGCACATGGGGCAAGTCATGGCCGAGGTCATGGCGGGCAAGGTCGAGGCCAATCCTTGGCGCGAGCTCGATTGGCCGGCGATCCCCGGTCATTTTGGCAAACCGTGGTTTTTGCCTCTGGTCGGTGCGTACTACCGCCTTCAAGACTATTTGCATTGAGTTGCGGGGAGACGCTTCACGTTTCAACACATTGCGTTAATCGCGAGCAATCGAGCCTTATCATTTCCGAAAGGTAGAACTGACATGACTGACAAAAAAAACAGTATCGACACCCAGCTGATAACAGGTACGGAAAGTCTGCGCATTTTCGAAGGGCTCAATCGCGGCATGTCACGCCGCAATGCATTGCAAATGCTGGGAATGGCCGGGGTGGCCGTGGCGGGCGCGGGCAGCCTGTTCGGCGCCGCCGGCAAGCTGTTCGCCGATGAGGAGGCCGCCGCCCCTGGCAAAGGCAAGCCTGGCGGGCGCATTCGCGTCGCAGGCTCGACCAGTTCCACCGCCGACACCCTCGATCCGGCCAAAGGTTCATCGTCCACCGATTATGTGCGCCATTACATGTTCTATAACGGGCTGACGCGCTTCGACAGCCACATGGTGCCGCAACTGGAACTGGCCGAGCGTATCGAAACCACCGACGCCACGCTTTGGGTGATCAGCCTGCGTAAGGAAGTGACCTTCCACAATGGCAAGGCCCTGACCGCCGCCGACGTGGTGTTTTCGCTGCTGCGGCACAAGGACCCGATCACCGGCTCCAAGGTCCTGCCGCTGGCGTCGCAGTTCGCCGAAGTCAAAGCCGTCGGCACTCATGAAGTGCAGATACAGTTGAGCGGTCCCAACGCCGAGCTGCCGTCGATCCTGGCCGTCTCCCACATGTTGATCGTTCCCGAGGGCACCAGCGATTTCAGCCAGGGCATCGGTACCGGTCCGTTCAAGGTCAAGGAGTTCAAGCCTGGGGTGCGCTCCATTGGTGCGCGCAATACCAACTACTGGAAACCCGGCTTGCCGTACCTGGACGAGATCGAATTCATCGGCATCGCCGACGAATCGTCACGGATCAACGCCCTGTTGTCGGGGGACGTGCATATCGTCAACGAGGTCAACCCACGCTCGACGACTCGCATCAAGGCCAGCGCCAAGCACCAGGTCATCGATTCACCGTCGGGCAACTACACTGACCTGATCATCCGCCAGGACCAGATGCCGGGCAAAAGTCCGGAATTCACCCAGGCCATGAAGTTGCTGCTGGACCGGGAACAGATCAAGTCGGCGATCTTCCGGGGCTATGCCAGGGTCGGCAACGATCATCCGATCGCACCCGGTGCACGTTTCTACAACGCCGAGTTGCCACAACGGGCCTACGATCCGGAGCAGGCCAAGTTCCTGCTCAAGAAGGCCGGCATGGAAAACATCAGCATGCCGCTGATGTGCTCGCCAGCGGCGACCGGCTCGGTGGACGTCGCGGTGTTGCTGCAGCAGTCCGCCAAGGAGGCGGGACTCAAGCTCAACGTCAACCGCCTGCCGAGCGACGGCTACTGGTCCAACCATTGGGCCAAGCATCCACTGAGCTTCGGCAACATCAACCCGCGGCCCAATGCCGACATGCTGTTCTCGCAGTTCTTCCAGTCGAGCGCACCGTGGAATGAATCGGGTTGGAAAAACGAACAGTTCGACCAGCTGTTGGTGCAGGCCCGAGGTGAAACCGACGAGGTCAAGCGCGGCAAGATGTACGGCGACATGCAGGTGCTGGTGCATGAGCACTGTGGCATCGGCGTACCGGTATTCATCAGTAACATCGATGGCGCCGATCAGCGCGTAAAGGGTTACGGCGCCAACCCCCTGGGCGGTTTCATGGGCTACATGTTTGCCGAGCAAGTCTGGCTGGACGCCTGATGACCGCCGGGTTTGGGCCATATTGCATGAGGGTCGGATGATGAATAGCAACACACTCTGGTTGATCGGCCGCCGCCTGGGGGCGGCGGTCGTGACCTTGTTGATTGTCTCCATGGTGGTGTTCGCCATCACGGCAGTGCTGCCGGGGGACGCGGCGCAACAGGCGCTGGGGCAGTTCGCCACACCGGAACAGGTGGCGGCCCTGCGGATGAAAATGGGGTTGGACCAGCCCGGTGTGTTGCGTTACCTGCATTGGCTGACGAGCCTGCTCAGCGGTGATTTGGGGATGTCGATCTCCAACGCCATGCCGGTCGTCGACTTGATGGCCGGGCGGGTCCCCAACACCTTGATGCTGGCGGCTGCCACGGCGTTGGTATCGGTGCCTGTGGCCTTGACCCTGGGTATCGGTTCGGCGATGGGGCGTGGCGGGCGTGTCGACAGCTTCCTGAGCTTCTTCACCTTGACCATGGTGGCGGTGCCGGAGTTTCTGGTCGCTACCTTGGCGGTGCTGATATTCGCGGTGAACCTGGGCTGGTTGTCGGCACTGTCCTACGCCAGTGACATCACCTCACCCTGGCAATTCATGCGCACCTACGCCTTGCCGGTGATGACGCTGTGCTGCGTGATTGTCGCGCAAATGTCGCGCATGACCCGGGCGGCGGTGATCGATCAACTCGACAGCCCTTACGTGGAAATGGCCCGCCTCAAGGGCGTCAGCAATATCCGGATCGTCCTTCGACATGCCTTGCCCAATGCCATTGGCCCCATCGCCAATGCCATCGCCCTGAGCCTGTCCTATCTGCTGGGCGGGGTGGTGATCGTGGAAACGATCTTCAACTACCCCGGCATCGCCAGCCTGATGGTCGATGCCGTGACCAACCGCGACATGGCCCTGGTCCAGGCCTGCACCATGTTGTTTTGTACGGCGTACCTGGCGTTGGTGTTGATTGCCGACCTGTGCGCGATCCTTTCCAACCCGAGGCTGAGAAACCAATGAACAACCTCATTGTGAAGTCCCCGACGGCGGCCGTTGCGCTGGGGCTGGGCAAAGACGCCCACGCCAAGTCCTGGCTTGGCCTGGTCGGTGCCGCGATGTGTGTGATCTGGTTGCTGGTGGCCATCTTCGGTCCGTGGCTGGCGCCGCATCCGGTGGGAGAGGTGGTCTCTGACAACGTCTTCGACAGCCTGAGCGCGACATACCCGTTCGGCACCGATTACCTGGGCCGCGACATGCTCAGCCGGATCCTCGTCGGCGCACGCTTCACCGTCGGCCTGGCGTTGGTGGCCGCGGTGTTGTCCAGCACCCTGGGAACCAGTCTGGCGCTGTTGTCGGTGGTGTCGCCAAAGTGGCTGGATGAGCTGATCAGTCGCCTGATGGACGCGTTCATCTCGATCCCCAGCAAGATGTTGGCACTGATCATGGTCTCGGCCTTCGGCTCCTCGGTCACCTTGCTGATCTGCACCGCGGTGTTGAGCTACACCCCGGGCGCTTTCCGCATTGCCCGCAGCATGGCGGTGAATATCGAAGCCCTGGAATACGTGCAAGTGGCCCGTACCCGTGGCGAGCGCCGGCTGTACATCGCTTGTGTGGAAATCCTGCCGAACATACTCAACCCGGTGCTGGCGGACCTGGGCCTGCGCTTCGGTTTTATCGTGCTGCTGCTCAGTGGCATGAGTTTCCTGGGGCTGGGCGTGCAACCACCGGATGCCGACCTGGGCTCGCTGGTGCGCGAGAACATCGGTGGCCTCAATCAGGGGGCGCCGGCCATTGTGATTCCGGCCCTGGCCATCGGCACCCTGACCATCGGTGTGAATCTGTTCATCGACCGGTTGTCGTCGCGACGTAGCCGACGTTCGGGAGGTCATTGAAATGAGTGAATTGATTCGAGTACAGGACCTTCGAGTGGTCGCCTGTGGCGAACAAGGTGAAGTGGATATCGTCAAGGGTGTCAGCTTCTCCCTGCAGAAAGGCGAAGTGTTGGCGTTGATCGGTGAGTCCGGTTCCGGCAAGACCACCATTGCCCTGGCGCTGCTTGGTTATGCCCGGCGCGGTTGTCGCCTGGCGGGCGGCGTGGTGCAGATCGGCGAGCATGACATGCTGGCGTCGAGCGAGAGCCAGTTGCAGAAGTTGCGGGGCAACCGGGTGTCCTATATCGCCCAGAGCGCCGCAGCGGCATTCAACCCGGCGAAAAAACTGATCGACCAAGTGGTGGAGGGCGCTCTGATTCATGGTCTGGGTAGTCGGGCGGTGCTTGCAGCCAAGGCCATCGAGTTGTTCCGCGACCTGGCCCTGCCAGACCCTGAGCGCATCGGCCAGCGCTACCCCCATCAGGTGTCCGGCGGGCAACTGCAACGGGTGATGGCGGCCATGGCGCTGATCAGTGATCCGTTGCTGGTGGTGCTCGACGAGCCGACCACGGCCCTCGATGTGACAACCCAGATCGATGTGCTGCGGGCCTTCAAGCGAGTGGTCCGTGAACGTGGGGCCACGGCCGTCTACGTGTCTCACGACCTGGCGGTGGTGGCGCAGATGGCTGACCAGATCGTGGTGTTCAATGGCGGCGAAATCTTCGAACACAGCGCCACGGCACCGTTGCTCAAGGGGCCGGCCCACGAATACACCCGCAGCTTGCTGGCGGCGGCGCGACCGGACACGACGATCCGTCCGCCGAGCGACCTCGCCCAAGAGACGCCGTTGCTGACTATCCAGGGGCTCACCGCCGGCTACGGCAACAAAAACGCCCAGGGCATGCCAGCGATTCGCGTGCTGGAAGACATTGACCTGACGGTTCGCAGAGGCCAGGCCATCGGCGTCATCGGTGAGTCGGGCTCCGGCAAATCGACCTTGGCACGGGTCGTGGCCGGATTGTTGGTACCGGCCCTTGGCGGCTTGACCTTCGATGGCCAACCCCTGGGGGGCAGCCTGTCGTCGCGCACCTCCGAGCAGTTCCGACGTATTCAAATGGTCTTCCAGAATGCCGACACCGCGCTCAACCCGATGCACAGCGTCAGCACGATCCTGAGCCGTCCGCTGAAGATGTATTTCGGCCTCAAGGGCGCGGCTTTGCGCGAGCGTGTCGGCGAATTGCTGGACCTGGTGCGTCTGCCGCGGGCGCTGGCGCAGCGGCGTCCGAACGAACTGTCCGGCGGGCAGAAGCAACGGGTCAACCTGGCCCGGGCCTTGGCGGCCAAGCCGGACCTGATTCTCTGCGACGAGGTGACCTCGGCGCTGGATACCGTGGTCGGTGCGGCGATTCTCGAACTGCTGCGCGATCTGCGCCAGCAACTGGGGGTGTCCTATTTGTTCATCAGCCACGACATCTCCACCGTGCGCGCCTTGTGTGACGACATCGTGGTGATGTACAGCGGCCACAAGATCCAGGCCGGCACGCGCCAATCCTATGCCGAGGCACCGTTCCATCCGTATACCGACCTGCTGATCCATTCCGTACCGGAACTGCGCCAGGGCTGGCTGGAAACCTGTGGGGCAACGACCTGCCAGACGTTGCCGCCCGTTGGCCCTAAAGCCAACGTGCCCGGCCTGTGCACCTTTCTCAGTCGCTGCCCGGTACGGGTCGACGGCTTGTGCAATTGTGTCGCGCCGCAACGGCGGATGATTGTGGGCGGCAGTGAAATCCTCTGCCACCACGACAGTGCGGAACTGATGAAGACCCAGCAGTCCAACAGCGTTAACGTGGCGGCGTATGCCTGAACCGGCGTTTCGTCAGGCTGGTCGACATCAAGCGCTTCTTCTTTTTTAGTCGAGCAATGGAGCAAGGCCTCATGAAACCCCGTGTGTTGGACATTCTCAAACGGCTGATGGCCTTCGATACCGTCTCCTCGGAATCGAACATGGCCTTGATCGAGTACGTGCGCGATCTGCTGCTGACCAAGGGCATCGAGTCACTGATCGTCCAGGATGAAAGCGGCAAGAAAGCCAATCTGTTTGCCAGTACCGGGCCACGGGACGTACCGGGGATCCTGCTGTCCGGGCATACCGACGTGGTGCCGGCGGCGGGGCAGGCCTGGACCTTTCCGGCTTTCGAGGCGACGGTGCAGGACGGGCGGATTTATGGCCGTGGCAGTTGCGACATGAAGGGTTTTATCGCACTGGCTGTCGACGCCATGCTCGAGGCCACCGAGCAGCCATTGAGCCGGCCCTTGCAATTGGCCCTGTCCCATGACGAAGAGATCGGTTGCGTGGGGGTGCGTCGTTTGCTCGATGTGCTGCATCTGGCACCGGTCCGGCCGCTTCTGTGCGTCATCGGCGAGCCAACCAATATGCAGTTCGTACTCGGGCACAAGGGCAAGGGTTCCTACCGTACTTACTGTCGTGGCCTGGAAGCGCATTCCTCCCTGGCACCGCGCTCGGTCAATGCCATTCACGTGGCCTGCGACTTCATCGCCGCGCTGCGCCTGAGCCAGCAGCAGTTGCAAGAGCAGGGCGCCCGGGATACCGATTACGACGTGCCCTACAGCACCGTGCATGTTGGACAGATTGTCGGCGGCAAGGCGCTGAACATTGTGCCTAATCTGTGCACCCTGGACTTCGAAGTGCGTAACTTGCCGGCGGACGACCTGGACGGGTTCCTCGAACAGATGCGCGAGCGCGCCGAACTGATCGTCGGCGAAGCCAGGAAGCTCTCCAGTGTGGCCGCTATCGAAATCGAGACCCTGAATGTCTACCCGGGCCTCGATACCCACCCGAGCGTCGAAGCGGTGCGTTTCCTGAAAAACTTTGCCGCGCCGGACACCGGCACGGCCAAGGTCTCATTCGGCACCGAGGGCGGCTTGTTCAAACAACGCCTGGATGTGCCGGTGGTGGTCTGCGGGCCAGGCTCGATAGAACAGGCGCACAAGCCTGACGAGTTCATCGAGATCAGCCAGATGGACGCTGGCGAGCGCTTCCTGCAAGGGTTAGTGGGTTCAATGCATCGCTAGTGTTCCGTCTGCGTGATTGAACAATCCGTCACCACGCCTGCAACCCCAAGGGTTTCATCGCCTGATCGAGGCGCACGGCGATCAATCCCCACCCACGGTAGAGCATGCCGTCGAAGGCTGATTTTCAGCATTCACGGCTGTAGGGCCGGCGTTTTCAGCATCCTCGTCCAGGGCGAAACAATAGACTGAAGGCTGTCTCAAAACAGGACCCGATGCCATGCTCAAGAATCGCCTGAAAGACCCCAGCCTGCTGGTAGAACGCGCTTACATCGACGGCCAGTGGGTCGGCGCCGACAACGCCGCGACCGTGGACGTTATCAACCCGGCCACCGGCGAAGTGCTCGCCAAGGTCCCCGCGATACAAGGCAGTGAAACCCGGCGGGCCGTCGAAGCCGCCGATCGTGCCTGGCCGGCCTGGCGTGCACGTCCGGCGGCAGAACGGGCGGCGCTGCTGGATCGCTGGTATCAGGCCATGATCGACAACCTCGACGACCTGGCGTTGATCTTGACCTGCGAACAGGGCAAGCCGCTGGCAGAAGCCCAGGGCGAAATTCGCTACGGAGCCAGCTTCGTCAAATGGTTCGCCGAAGAAGCCCGACGGGTCTACGGCGAAACCATCCAGGCCCCCAGCGGTGATCGCCGCTTGCTGACCCTCAAGCAACCGGTCGGTGTTTGCGCCGCGATCACCCCGTGGAACTTCCCCAACGCGATGATCACCCGCAAGTGCGCGCCCGCCCTGGCCGCCAGGTGCACGATCGTGGTCAAGCCGTCGGACCTGACCCCGCTCTCGGCCCTGGCCCTGGCGGTGTTGGCCGAGCGGGTCGGCATTCCGGCCGGGGTATTCAACGTCGTGACCGGCATGCCCGCCGGCATTGGTGAAGAACTGACCGGCAACCCGACCGTGCGCAAGCTGTCTTTCACCGGGTCCACGGCGGTCGGTCGCCTGCTGATGCGCCAGAGCGCCGAACACATCAAGCGCTTGAGCCTGGAACTGGGCGGTAACGCACCGTTCATCGTGTTCGACGACGCTGACCTGGAGCAGGCCGTGACCGGCATCATGCTCAGCAAATTCCGCAACGCCGGGCAGACCTGCGTCTGCGCCAACCGGATCCTGGTGCAGGATGGGATCTACGAGCGCTTCGCCCAGCGTCTGGTGGAGGAGGTGGGCAAGCTCAAGGTCGGCGATGGCCTGGATGCCGGCGTAAACATAGGTCCACTGATCAATACGGCGGCGGTCAGCAAGGTCGCTCGACATATCGACGAGGCCTTGAGTCAGGGCGCTCGTCTACTCTGTGGTGAAATCCCCAAGGGCGACAGCCAGTTCGTCCGGCCGACGGTACTCGGTGAGGCCCATGCCGGAATGCTGCTGGCCAATGAAGAGACCTTCGGCCCCGTTGCACCGCTGATGCGCTTCAACACTGAAGAAGAGGCGCTGGCCTCGGCCAACGCAACCCCTTACGGCTTGGCCGCCTATTTTTTCACCCAGGACTTGCGCCGCTCATGGCGGTTCGGCGAGGCGCTGGAGTTCGGCATGGTCGGGCTCAATACCGGGCTCATTTCCATGGACGTCGCCCCCTTTGGCGGTATCAAGCAATCGGGCCTGGGGCGTGAAGGCAGCAAGTATGGCCTGGACGAGTTCCTTGAAGTCAAAGCCTTCCACATGGGTGGCCTGTGATCCGGTCAGCATTTGAAGAGAGGAGGCACGGTTGATGAGCAAACCATTCAGAATCGCCGCGATTGCCGGCGACGGCATCGGTAAGGAAGTCCTGCCGGAAGGGCTGCGGGTATTGGAACAGGCCGCGAAGAAATGGCAATTGGACTTGAGCATCGAAGTGCTCGACTGGGCCCACTGCGATTATTACCTGGAGCACGGGCAGATGATGCCCGACGACTGGTTCGCGCAGCTCAAGGACTTCGACGCGATCTACTTTGGCGCCGTGGGCTGGCCGGACAAGGTGCCGGATCACATTTCCCTGTGGGGGTCGCTGCTGAAGTTCCGCCGGGACTTCGACCAATACGTGAACATCCGGCCGGTGCGGTTGTTTCCCGGCGTACCGTGCCCGCTGGCCGGACGCGAAGCCGGGGACATCGACTTCGTGGTGATCCGCGAAAACACCGAGGGCGAATATTCCTCGATCGGCGGCAAGATGTTCGAAGGCACCGAGCATGAGTTCGTGCTGCAGGAGTCGGTGTTCACCCGCCGCGGCGTGGACCGGATTCTCAAGTTCGCCTTCGACCTGGCCCAGACCCGGCCGCGCAAACGCCTGACCGCGGCGACCAAGTCCAACGGCATCTCCATCAGCATGCCGTACTGGGACGAACGCACCGCGCTCATGGCGCAGCAGTACCCGGACGTCACCTGGGACAAGCAACACATCGATATCCTCTGCGCGCGCTTCGTGCTTCAACCCGACCGTTTCGATGTGGTCGTGGCGTCGAATCTGTTCGGCGACATCCTGTCCGACCTGGGCCCTGCCTGCGCCGGCACCATCGGCATCGCCCCTTCGGCGAACCTCGACCCGGAACGGCGCTTCCCCTCGTTGTTCGAACCGGTCCATGGTTCGGCGCCGGATATCTATGGACGGAACATCGCCAACCCGATTGCGATGATCTGGTCCGGCGCCTTGATGCTGGACTTCCTCGGCAATGGCGATGAGCGCTACCGTGCGGCCCATGATGGGATTCTCAAGGCCATCGAGCAGGTGATCGCCGCGGGGCCGATCACGCCTGATCTAGGCGGGCAGGGCTCGACCCAGGATGTTGGTCAGGCGATTGCGATGGCGCTTTGAACTGAACATCGCGAGCAAGCTCGCTCCCACATTGGATTTTCAGAAGCCACAGACCTCATGTACACCGCGCTCCCCTTGTGGGAGCGAGCTTGCTCGCGATGGCGTTGCGTCAGTCGACATCATCATTGCTGAAGGTCTGCCATCGCGAGCAAGCTCAGCTCCCACAGGGGAAGCGCGGCCTCACCAACCCAAAAAAGCCCCGCCAGACATCACTTGCAGACGTAGAACTTGCGCACATAGACGCTGCTCTTCCAGGCGCAGGGGGCGCCTCGCGGCACGAACACTGTATCGCCCGTGTTGACCGCCAGTTCGGAACCATCGGCGATCTGGAGAATGATGCTGCCTTCGATCAGGTGCATCAGTTCATGCATTGTGTGTGGCCGCGCCTTGCGGACATAGGGTGTCGAGTCCCAGATGCCGATACGCAGGTTGGTCGCGTCCTCGACGAACACGTTGTTCGAGCGACATTGCGGTGTCGGGCTCAGCAGGAACTCTTCACTCGGCGGCGTCGAAGGGGAGAGCAGGGAGTATGGGGGGAGGGCGGTCAATCCGACAGTGCCTGTTTCAACAGGCTGGGTATCGGCACAGAATGCCCAGAACGAGCCAGGTAGCGCGTCGATCTGAACCGATGTACCACGTGCGATCACGGCGCTGTCGCCCGGATTGAGTTCGAGCGCGTGATCCTGGCTCTGCAAGATGACGCGTCCCGCGTGAACCACGATCGTTTCACTGTACGGGTAATGGTCGACGCTGAATTGTCCGCTCGCCTGGACGACACCGGCAGCCATGTTATCCGTCCCGACATAAGCGATCTGTCGGTCGAAAGGATCGTTGGCGTCCAATGAGCCGCAGGTGAATGCTGTGGACGCGGGAGTGCCGTCGGCATGTGCGAGCAGCACGGCAGTGGGTTCTAGCATGAGGGTGTTTCTCCAGGAGAGTGAATGGTGTAGCTGTGAGGTAGGGGCGTCAGCCGATGGCCTGGGTCACCAGCGCAAACTGGTGTACGCCGCCGCTGGCTTGGGGCGGGGTCCCACGAACCATTTGTGCGACGGTGTCGACCTGCTTCAGCCCGGCTTCTTCCAGCCAGGAACCGAGGCCGCTGTCGGGCAGTACATCCATGCGCACGAAAGCATCCGGCACTTGCGCCAACAACACCGCGATCAGGTGCTTGGCCTGCTCTGGATTTTCCGCAACGACCGGGCCGATGTAACGACCACGACCGAAGGAACGCAGGAGGGCGAACGCTCGCAATTGCCCCTCACGCTCGATACCCACGACGTCTTCGACACTCTCGAACAGATCGTTGAGCACGGCATGCCGGTCCAGGCCGCTGCCGGCGTTGGCGAGTGCGATCACGTCGTTTCGATCGGCGTCGGCCAGGTGGCGCAGGCGCTCACCGGATGGCAGGTCCGTGGGGGCCGGAGGCGATACGTTTCCTTGGTGTTGTTGGATATGCCCAAAGTCGACGAATCCCTGGCTGACATAAAGAGGTGCGCCGGCCAGCGTCGCATTGAGCATGGGGGTCTGCGAACCGCACGCCTGGAGTGCCAGCTCCATCAGTTTTCGACCGATGCCCTGGCCCTGGTACTCATCGCTGACGATCACCAGGCCGATCGTGGCGTAGTCACCCTGTGGGCAGGTGAACGCCGTACCGATCAGGCGGCCTTCGTCCTCTGCGACAAAACCGTGCGAGACACGCTGCAGCATGGCCCAGTCTTCCAGGCGGTGGGGCCACTTCAACCGCACGGACAAGGCATGAGCCGATGTCACATCGGCAGGCGTCATGGGGCGATAGATATAGGCGGGGCGTTGCGTGTTGGACATGACAGATCTCCATGGACAGGGAGCGTGACCGGTCGGATTTCTCCGCTGAAAGTGTTGGTATCTCACCTGCCGCCAGGCCTGACAAGAGGCGGACATTGATTCGGTAGATTGCATAAGTTGCGGCTTCGCGCGCCGCAGTTATTGCTCAAATCGGGATCAGGCTCAGCAGCAAATATCAGCGGATTTTCCGTCGGTGTTTTTCTCGTAGGTGCATGACACGCGCAGGTCAGTAACGGCGCTGAGGGTCAATCTGGCCGAGCATCGATTCGCCACGTTGATGGCGACGGATATTGTCCAGCAACACGCCAAAGGCGCTTTCGGGCTGGGTCATCGCCGCGATATGCGGCGTCAGCAATATTTGCGGATGCTGCCAGAACGGGTGATCCGGCGCGGCCGGTTCCTGTTGCAATACGTCGAGCACCGCGGCACTGAGCTGGCCACTGGCTAGGGCCTCGAGCAGATCCTCTTCTATCAGATGCCCGCCGCGGCCCATGTTGACCAGGGCAGCCCCCTTGGGTAGATGGTGGAACAACTGGCGGTTGAGAATCCCTCTGGTCTGCTCGGTCAATGGCAAGACACACAACACGATGTCGCATTGGCCGAGGAACGCCGGGAGCTGTTGGTCACCGGCAAAGCAATCCACCCCGGCGATGCGGTGTTCGCTGCGTGCCCAACCTGACAAGGCAAAACCAAAGGTCTGCAAGGTGGCCAGGATCTGCTGGGCCTGCATGCCTAGCCCCATGACGCCGACACGACGTTGGGCCGCCGGTTGCAGCAAGTGCGCCTGCCAGCAACGGGCGATCTGTTGCTGGCGATAACGGAGCATGTCCCGGTGCAGGCTGAGCACGGCGAAACTGGCGTACTCGCACATGCCCCGGGTGATGCCAGGGTCGAGTAACCGGACCACCGGCAGGGACGTGGGCAGGCGATCGAGGTCAAGCTGGTCGACCCCGGCCGACAAGGCGAACAGCACCTCCAGGTTCGGCAGCAATGTTTCGAGGTCGTTCGGCGCCTGCCAAGCGGCGAGGTAGCGAATATCCTTCGGATCGCCGATGTCCGGCCAGGCACGCCATTCGATATCCGGCGCGTGCTCGGCGAATAGACGCTTCCATTGTTCGCCGCGTACCGGGTCGGCTTTATAAAGCAGGGCCATGGGTCACTTCTCGTACTGGATGGGGAACCTCCAGCATGCCCGAGTGGCAAAGTAGGATGTATCAAAAGAGCCTGCGTAATCACACATCACTGCGTTGTATAGGGCGTCTGCCAGCAGATTCCATGGGACTGGAGGCGGCTGAAGGAATCTGCTGTTTGCCGGGGTTAAAACAGTCGATCCGAATTTCCCAGAGGCCAAGTTCGGCTTAGACAATCGCGTCGAACGCTTAACCTGTGGAACACATCGCAGCCGTTTCCCGGTTGCCTGGTTCACTGTGGGAGATGCCATGAACAGTAAAGTCGAAGAAACCCCAAGTTTGCTCCGTCAACGCGATCAATTCGTGCCTCGGGGTCTGGTCACCGCACATCCGCTGGTCATCGACCGGGCCAAAGGGGCTGAAGTGTGGGACGTGGATGGGGCGCGCTACCTGGACTTCGTCGGCGGCATTGGCGTCCTGAACATCGGCCACAATCATCCGAAGGTAGTCGCGGCCGTGCAGGCCCAATTGCAAAAGGTCAGCCATGCTTGCTTCCAGGTGGTGGCGTACAAGCCCTATCTCGACCTGGTCAAGCGCCTGTGTGGGTTGGTGGGTGGTCAGCAAGCCTACAAGGCGGCGCTGTTCACCTCTGGCGCAGAGGCGGTGGAGAACGCGGTGAAGATCGCCCGCGCCCATACCAATCGTCCCGCGGTGATTTCCTTTCGTGGCGGTTTTCATGGACGTACCTTGCTGGGTACTACGCTGACGGGCATGAGCCAGCCCTACAAGCAGAACTTCGGGCCTTTCGCACCGGAAGTCTTCCATACCCCATACCCGAATGCCTATCGCGGTTTCAGCAGCGAGATGGCGTTGCAGGCCCTGGATGAGTTGCTGGCGACCCAAGTCGCTCCGGATCGAGTCGCGGCGATCATCATCGAGCCGGTGCAGGGCGACGGCGGTTTCCTTTCTGCGCCACCCGAGTTTCTCCAGGCGCTGCGGACCCTGACCGAGCAACACGGCATCGTACTCATCCTCGATGAAATCCAGACCGGCTTCGGCCGTACCGGCAAATGGTTCGGTTTTCAGCACGCCGGCATTCAGCCGGACCTGGTCACTGTCGCCAAGAGTCTGGCAGGTGGCCTGCCCATTTCGGGCGTGGTGGGGCGTGCGCACATCATGGACGCACCATTGCCCGGTGGTCTTGGCGGCACCTATGGCGGCAACGCCTTGTCCTGTGCCGCCGCGCTGGCGGTGATCGACGCTTACGAACAGGAGCAGTTGCTCGAGCGTGGCCAGGTCCTGGGCGAGCGGCTGCGTCAGGGCCTGCTGCGCTTGCAGGCACGTCACTCGCGCATCGGTGACGTGCGCGGCAGCGGCTTCATGCTGGCCATCGAATTGATCAAGGACGATGAGGCCCGCAGCCCCGATGCCGAACTCACCCAACAACTGATCGACCAGGCCAGGGTAGGCGGGCTGTTGGTGATCAAATGCGGGGTGTACCGAAATGTCCTGCGCTTCCTGGCGCCCCTGGTCACCGAAGAAAGTCAGATCGACGAAGCACTGACCATTCTTGAAGCAGCATTGCTGCGCGTGTTGGATTAATCTCAGGTCTCGGTCGGCCCGCAGTAGCGATGTGCCGACCGGGGGCATTTAGCGCATATGGATTGATGAATGCATCATGGGAGGCGACACATGCACCTGACTGATTATCGTGCGCTGCTGATCGATTGCGACGAAGTCCTGGTCGATCGGGATTCCGGTGTCTGGACGGCCCTGCAACCTTTGCTCGACAACCATCCGGGCACGCCTGGCAGGGAAGCGGTGCTGGCTGAGTTCGACGAGGCGGTGCGCGGGCTCTATCCGCGTTATTCCGAACTGGGCTTCAGTGGTTTGTTGTGCTTTGCCCATCGTCAACTGGCAGAGCGCCTGGGGCTCAAGGTCAGTTGGGAGGAGGGCATGAGCTTTGCCCGTTCGGCCAGCAACTGGTCGCTGTTCGAGGACGCGCCGGGTGCCATGTTGTACCTGCGCAAATTCTACCGGCTGCTGGTGTACTGCGATCGTGATGCCGAGGATCGTGACCCGCTCTGCGAGCGCTTGGGAATTCCCCCCGAGGACCTGCATTCCCGCGCCAACAATCCATTGGAGGACGAGGCATGGTTGCTGGCGAACAAGCTCACGCCTGAAAACATCATGCAAGTGTCCAGGCCGCCCGCATCCCCGCCAAAATCGGCTGGCCTGTGCCTGATCCGCCGTGGCCATGAGCCTGATAATCAAGCATATTCCGCCGATTTCTACATCACCAGCATGGCCGACCTCGTCGCTCAGCATCAGCTATCTTTGCGGCGTTGAATTTGCTAAAACCACTGTCAACCTGAAGACAACCGAGGGGTACCCGATGGAAGGTTTAATAAAACTAGACCGAATTGATATCAGTATCCTTGTTGAACTTCAAAAGGACGGTCGAATGACCAACGTCAGTCTCGCCGATGCCGTGGGCCTGTCATCCAGCCCCTGCCTGCAGCGAGTCAAGCGGCTCGAGTCGGCCGGTTATATTTCCGGCTATCGGGCTCATCTCAATCTGGCCAAGATCACTGACTCGGTCACGGTCTTCACTGAAATTACACTCAGCGACCACAAGCGCGAGGACTTTGCCAAGTTCGAGTCCAATATTCGCTTGGTTGATGAGGTGCTGGAGTGCCATTTGATCAGCGGCGGCTACGATTACCTGGTGCGCTTCATGACGTGCAGTATCCAGCATTACCAGGAAGTGATCGAAGGGTTGCTGGACAAGAACATCGGCATTTCCAAGTACTTCAGTTACATCGTCATCAAATCCCCCGTGCTCAAGGATGGGGTGCCGCTGCGTAGGTTGCTGCGCCACTGATACGTCCCAGCGCCAGCCGTCCATGACGGCAATCCCTCGAACGGGTCCTTACGACCTTCAAGCAGCCCCAGCGCTGCCGGAATCAATGCGCCTCGGCATTGCGATCCGATCAATCGGCGTGTGAATTCAAGTTCTTCAGGCCCTGCGCAAACGCCGGGGCGTGGGTGTGCGCGAGCTTTTCACGTCGGTGCCGTGGCGCAAAACGGGGACATTTGTCCCCTTTTGCAATTCGATGTTCATAAAACCGTAACACGACTGTTGCAGAGTTCCCCAGCCCGTCATCACAAGGAATTTCTTTCAATGAAAAGTTTGATGAAGTCTGTTGCGCTCGCCGTTACGCTTTCTCTTGGTGCCACTTCGGCGTCGTTCGCTGCAGAAAGCGTCCGTCTGACGGGTTCTGGCGCGAGTTTCCCGGCGCCGATCTACCTGACCTGGTTCAAGGATTTCAGCAAGAAATCCGAAGGTGTCACTGTGGATTACCAATCCAAGGGCAGCGGCGCGGGTGTACAGGACTTCCTGAATAAAACCGTTGATTTCGCCGCCAGTGACTCGGCAATGAAAGACGAGGATATCGCCAAGGTTACCGAAGGCGTGCAGCTGCTGCCGATGACCGCCGGGGAAATCGTGCTGGCCTATAACCTGCCGGGCAATCCTAAAGGCCTGAAGTTGCCACGCGATGTGTACTCAAACATTTTCCTGGGCAAGATCACCCGCTGGAACGATCCAAAGATCGTCGCCGCCAACCCGGACCTGAAACTGTCCGATACGCCGATCACGGTGGTTGTACGTGCGGACTCCAGCGGTACCACCGCGGTATTCACCAAGCACTTGGCGACCATCAATCCGGAGTTCAAGCAGGCGCTGGGGGAGGGCAATACCGTCAACTGGCCGGCCAGTGACAAGTTCATCAAGTCGCCGAAGAACGATGGTGTGACGGCTACCGTGCGCCAGACGCCGGGCGCGATCGGCTACATCGAATACGGCTTCGCCAAACTTGCCAAGGTTGACTTCGCCCAGTTGCAGAACAAGGCCGGCCAATACGTCGTGCCAAACGCCGAGAGCGGTGCCGAGGCTCTGGCAGCGGTGAAGATGCCGGATAGCCTGGTGTCCTGGTTGCCTGATCCGGACGGCGCCAAGTCGTACCCGATCACCTCCTACACCTGGATGATTTTCCGCAAGAACAACGGCAACCCGGCCAAGGCCAAGGCCATGCGTGAAATGGTCGAATACAGCCTGACCGAAGGGCAGAAAATTGCCGATTCGATGGGTTATATCCCGTTGCCGCAATCGGTTGTCGACCAGGTTCGCAAAGCGTCCGCCAACATTCAGTAACGCCTGAGGCCTCTCTCGGCGTGTGCTGTCAGCCATGCCGGGAGAGTTTCCCCCTTGTTCCGGACTTAGCCAATGAACAAACCCTTTGTCGTACCGGTTAATCCAGATTCTGCCTGCCAACCACCGTCCGCGAAGGACTTCCTGGTTGATCGCACCTTTCGTGCGCTTGCGCGTATTGGGGTCATTCTGGTTCTGGCGTTGGTATTTGCCCTCGTATTCGAAGTGGGACGCAAGGCGCTGCCTGGCATGGAAAAGCACGGGTTTGATGTGCTCCTAGGCACCGTCTGGGACGTGAACCAGGGTAAATACGGCATCTTGCCGGCAATCTGGGGCACGCTCTACAGTGCCTTCATCGCATTGCTGATCGCGGGCTTTTTCGGCGTCAGCATGGCGATTTTCCTGACCCAGGACTTCCTGCCCCCCAAGCTCGCCGCCATTTTCCGCACCATTGTCGAATTACTCGCGGCCATCCCCAGCGTCGTCTACGGCCTGTGGGGGATCTACGTGGTGATTCCGGCGATTCGGCCACTGACCACCTGGTTGAACAGCGAACTCGGCTGGGTGCCATTTTTCGGCACATCCTTGAGCGGGCCGGGGCTGCTTCCTGCGGCGTTGGTGCTCGCCATCATGATTCTTCCGACCATTGCCGCTGTTTCGCAGGATGCGCTTACGGGCGTACCGATGAAAACCAAACAGGCCGCCTACGGCATGGGGACCACCCACTGGGAAGCGATTCTCAAGGTGATGGTGCCATCGGCCGCCACGGGCATTTTCGGTTCTTTGGTACTTGGCCTGGGACGCGCGTTGGGTGAAACGATGGCACTGGCCATGCTGGTAGGCAACGCGAATAACATTTCCCTCTCGCTGTTCGCCCCGGCCAACACCCTGGCGGCCTTGCTGGCCCTGAACTTCCCCGAAGCCGGGCCGAACGAGATCGAGGTGTTGATGTATGCCGCACTGGTGCTGATGTTGATCACGTTGATCGTGAACGTCTTCGGCTCCTTGATCATGATGTACGCCCAACGGGGTAATAAGTGATGACCGACCTGACTGCTGCAACAGACTTGACGGCTCCAGCAGGCGCGATGCCCAGCCTGCAGCGCAAGTTCGAGGGCCGCGCCCTGCGCAGCCTGATCTTGACCACCCTGGTCTGGGGCGGGGCGCTGCTGGCCAGCGTGCCGTTGATTTCCGTGCTCTACATGCTGATCACCCGCGGCGGCGCTCGCCTGAACCTGGAAGTCTTCACCGAACTGCCGCCGACGGGCTTCGAGATGGGCGGGGGCTTCGGCAACGCGATGGCCGGTACCTTTGTGATGGTGGGTATCGCGGCGGCAATCGCGGTACCGGTCGGCATCATGGCGGCGATTTTCCTGGCTGAACTGGGGCCGGACAGCAAGCTGGCAAACGCTGCGCGCTTTGCCGCCAAGATGCTCACGGGGCTGCCTTCGATTCTGGCCGGGGTGTTCGCTTACGCCCTGGTGGTGATGACCACCGGCACTTATTCGGCACCGGCCGGTGGCGTAGCGCTGGCAGTCCTGATGCTGCCTATCGTCGTGCTGACGGCGGAAGAGTCGATGCGGATGGTGCCCAAGATCATGAAGGATGCCGCCTATGGCATGGGCTGCACCCGCTCGCAGGTGATCTGGAAAATCGTCTTGCCCACCGGCATGCCGGCGATCCTGACCGGCGTCATGCTGGCGGTGGCACGGGCCGCGGGCGAAACAGCGCCGCTGTTGTTCACCGCGCTGTTCAGCAACTACTGGATCTACCACCAAGGCAGCCTCGAGGTCATGAACCCGACGGCATCGCTTGCCGTGCTGATCTACAACTTCTCCGGCATGCCGTTCGACAACCAGCTCGAGCTCGCATGGGCGGCCTCACTGGTGCTGGTGATGATCGTGCTGGTCGTGAATATCATCAGCCGTATCTTCGGCAAGCCCAAGTATTAAGAACGGGAGCATCTGATCTTGAACGTATCCACTGCGCAAATAGCCGCTCCGTTTGTCACCCAGGCACCTGTAGTCATGGACTGCAAACTGGACAAGATTTTCTACGGCAACTTCATGGCGGTACGTGACAGCCATGTGCCGATCGAGAAAAACAAGATCACCGGTTTCATCGGGCCATCCGGCTGCGGCAAGAGTACCGTGCTGCGCAGCCTGAACCGGATGAACGATCTGGTGAAAGGCTTCCGTTTCGAAGGCCACGTGCACTTCCTTGGGCAAGATGTCTACGGCAAGGGCGTTGACCCGGTGGTCGTGCGCCGTTACATCGGCATGGTGTTCCAGCAGCCGAACCCGTTCTCGATGAGCATCTTCGACAACGTCGCGTTTGGCCTGCGCCTCAACCGCTACAAAGGCGATATAGGCGATCGGGTCAAGCATGCGCTGCAAGGCGCCGCCCTGTGGGATGAAGTCAAGGACAAGCTCAAGGTCAGCGGCCTGTCGCTCTCCGGCGGCCAGCAACAACGCCTGTGCATCGCCCGCGCCATCGCCACCGAGCCGGAAGTCCTGCTGCTGGATGAGCCCTGTTCGGCACTCGACCCGATCGCTACCCGGCGGGTCGAGGAATTGATGGTCGAGTTGAAGAAGGATTACACCATCGCGCTGGTCACCCACAACATGCAGCAAGCCATCCGTGTCGCTGACACCACTGCGTTCTTCTCGGTGGATATTTCCCAGGGCACGCGTACTGGCTATCTGGTTGAAATGGGCCCGACGACGCAGATTTTCGACAACCCACGTGAACAGATGACCGGTGACTACATCAGCGGCAAGTTCAGCTAACCATACATCCGGTCAAGGCCGCATACCTGCAGAAGCCAAATGGATTTGGCGGGCATCCGGTAGACATTTACCAAGCGTTTCCAAGGAGCACCAATGCCTGCTACGCATCGCCTTGATTTGCCTGCGATTGAACATGCACTACGCGAAGTGCAACACCGCTTCGCCGAGCTCAGCCGGCACTTCACGGAACCGCGCGATCCCTTGACTGACGAAGTGCTGCACAACGTGCTTGAAGGCTACGCGTTGATTGACGACTATGTTGCCCGCGGCGTCGATCTGTTCGACCTTCAGCACCTGAACCTGATGCTCGAGATCAACGCCACGGTGCTTTGTGGCCGAGACCCGACGCGCCGCCTGGAATACGCCCAGCACCTGGCCGCGACCGAGGCGCATTTCTTCAACAACGTTGAGGGAGGCATCAAGGACTTGTTCAATTGGTATTGCGCGTACCGCAGCGAATCCGTCTGGAAGCGTGCGGCTGGCGTCTATGTGCGCATTCTCAGCAAGCCGCAGTTGTTCATTGAAGGGAACAACCGCAGTGGGTCGCTCATCGTCAGCTACCTGCTCATGCGTGCGGGCTTGCCGCCCTTCGTGTTGACGCTGGAAAACGCCAAAGGCTACTTCAACCCGTCATCGGTTATACGCAACTCTGCCAAACATGGAGTCAAGGCGTTGTACGAACTGCCCAAGATCAAGAAAAAATACGCAGCCTTCCTGGAAGAACAAGCGCCTGACCCGATGAAGTTTTTCCTCAAGGGCAAGTCTTTGCCCCTCTCTCAGGGTGGCCATTGATGAGCGGGAACTCAGCGCTCGCCAAATGCAAAACCTTCGGCAGCCGGGCAGGGCAGGCCATCCGCTGCGCCATCCCGATGCAGATATCCAGGCGGCCGCGCATACGCATTTCGTTTGATATCGATGACACGCTCGCCTGCCAACTCCACCACTGCGAAGTCGAACAAAGCCGATTGCCGGCCTGTGTTCATCGCTGGCTGGGTGAGCCATTGCGCAGGGGGACACGCTCCCTGATCCGAGAGCTGCGCCGCCAGGACTGCAGCATCTGGGTCTATACATCGTCCGGCCGCACGCCGTCCTACATCCGGCGTTGGCTGTTGCTCTACGGCATCCGCGTCGACGGTGTGGTCAACAGCGTGCTGCACAATCAGGCGCTAACGGACCATGGGCTGTCGAATACACCCTCGAAGTATCCGCCGGCGTTCGATATCGACTTGCATGTCGATGATTCCGAAGGCGTACAGATTGAAGGTGATGACCATGGCTTTCGTGTTGTCGTGGTGCATCCGGAAGATGACGGCTGGGCCCATAAAGTGCTGGAGGCGGTCGCCATTGTTCAGGCGCAGCTGGCTTGGCAGCAGATGCCTGTCCAACGACCTTCGTTACACCGGGTGCCGACTGTTTAGCGGGTGATTGCGAGCCGCGTCCCTTTAGCAGGCCGAACCCGCTCGGTCGCTCCAGCTCATCCCTCAGCCTCGTCAATGGAAAAACGCGGGCGAGGGCAGAGAGTGATGGCCTTTTGATTTCAAGCGAATATCGCTAGAATTCGTCCCCCCTCTCTGTGAGCGGCATCAATATATTAAGCAAGGAAGTCGATATGCAATTTGGAAAAGCCATTGGCCTTGCCTTGGCCTTGAGCCTCAGTGGATGCGCCAGTTTCACCAAAGATGAAGTCGCCCCCGTGAATCTGCCTTCGATGGCCAGCTATTCGAACAAACCGAACGTCTATGTCGACTTCGATTTCTATCAGGGCGAACCCGACAATGCCAAAGCCACCGAGGTGCCTCAGGCCCGTGACATGCTCAAGCCCGATCTGAAGCGAGCCTTCGATGAATCAGGGCTTTTCGGGCGTGTAGTGTTCGACGAGTTCCAGAAGCAACCCGGCGACTACAGCCTTCGCCTGAAGGTCTACAACCATGCGCCAGGCGGTGGGCAAATGGTCTGGGCGTTCATCAGCGGCCTCACGTTCACGGTCATTCCTGCGCTGGCAACCGACCAGTACACCGTGAGCCTGGAAACCTTGGACAATCAGGGCCAGCCGTTGGGCAAGACCAGCAATCATGACGCGGTCAACACTTGGATGGGTATCTGGTTCCTGCCGCTGGCGGGTAACACCCCCAAGGCTGCCATCACTGACACCTTCAATCGCCAGGTCAATGCGCTGCTGAAAAACTGGGTCGACAACAACCGCATGAAATATTCCGCTGTCGATACCCACATCCCACGGGGTTGAGACCGATAGAAAAAGAGCCGCAGTCGCGGCTCTTTTTTTTTTGATCACTTCAACGCTTGAGTGAACTGTGGGTCGTTGTACAAGCTCCTGAGCAAATCTTGCAGCATAGGGTTGTAGTTGTTAGCCGCCGCCGGAATGGCGATCGGACCGAAGAAGCTACTGTCCCACTCACGCTGCACGTCTTTGGTGGTTTCGTACAAAACCTGATCACCTTTACGCAGGGTGAAGCGTGCAGCCAGCTCGCCGTGCCCAGTGCCCGCGCCGGCGGTGAGCTGGCTCTTAACCAACTGAACCTGCAGCTGCCGATCAGCACGAGGATCCAACAGACCAGCCTGACGCAGCTCATCGTTGATCGCGGCTTGGATGTGCAGTGGAATGCTGCCCACGGGCGAAGAAATCGGGTTCAGACGCACCATCAGCGACCCTTGACCCGTATCGGCATTCACCTGCGTCTCGCGCAGGGACTGCATGGGCTCATTTTTCTTGAGCTGCTGAACGTTCTGGAAATTGGGTTCATAGCGGGTCATGGTCACGCCGCAGCCCTGGAGCAGCAATGCGCAGAACGGTAGAGCCAGGTAGAGCTTCTTCACAGCAAATCCTTATGTGCTTTTTTAGAGAGGGGGATTATCGACAGATAGCGTTGAGCCATCAAGGGTGGGGGTGGGTTTATGCGTACTTAAACATCGTGTGGACGGATCAGTCATTCACGTACCCCCGATAAACTAACCGGTCTACTCACGAACCGCCGCCGGGAAACGCTTCGACAGACCTGGAGAAAGGACTGCCATTGCGACTCTGTCCATGATGAGCGGCGTTTTACCTGGCGCAAGTCATGTCTGCAAGTTGCATGAGGTTCTTTCGAGCTGGAAGCACCAAATATCCTCGTGTGGGCCGTCTTGGGTGAACACTGTTACATCTCACCCTGAACTCCTGATTAAATATGGCCAATATAAATGTATCTAGGGCAAGCGCCCACGCTGTTTTGGCGGATAATGCCAAGACACTAAGCATGCATGCTGGCATGCTTAGATGCGTTACTCTTGAAGGGCACCCGTTGAATGCCGATTGTGGCTATAGGCATTTCATAAAATTTGGCATATATTCACCTCAAGCTAAACATATTAGGTGATATATCTACATGGCATCTGTACTAACGCAGTCCCTGGTTGAGTTTATGGAGAGCGTGGCCTTGGCGAATGGAGGCAGGTGGGATCATCACGCCTATTGTTATTTAAACTTTCAGACTTCCGTTCAGGTGGCAGTGGAGGAGGGTGATTCATTCGGTGCGCTTCCTGGGGCCTTCAGTACCACCAAGCAGTTTTTTAAATGGGCAAAATTAAACGAGCTGATCAAAGTGTCTGTTGGCACCCCATCAAATCCTGCGTTCATGACGCATGGCGTGGACAATAGCTCGTTTAACTTGAGAGGCAGCTCATTTATCTGGGTCAAAGCCACGTCGTCAAAATACAGAGTGGCACTGCTGGCTTGGTTGAATTACCTACGCGATGATCGAAAGCTATTTGAAGTGCAGGGGCGTGCTGCGATTGTTTACGAGCGAGTCGCAGCTTCTGTGGAAGCGGGTGCCATCCGTAAAAAAGTATCCCCAGGTCGCCGCGCGAAGCTGGTTAAAATTTTCAGAGCCATGGCCGCGCGCTGTCAGATTGCTTCTTCCTCTGAACAGGCTGCCATTAAAGACAGCCACCTGCTCAAGCCATTTGACTCGACACTGGATGCGGATCATGTCATCAATAAAAAATCCCTGAAAGATCTACCGCACGCGTGGGTAATGTTAGCGCCCGTCATCGCGAGCTCGAATAGAAGGTTTGGCCTTGCCGTTGAGCAATACGCCGTACCTTTTACTGCACAGCAAGGTCCAATTGGCTTGGACGCAGTGACCACATTCAAGTTGTTCGCCGCCACGTTTCCTTCAACTGCTAACACCTTGGACAAACAAGTCACTGCTTTTAGAAAACGATTTATCCCAAGAGGGCCAGGGCTCAAGGCCGAGTTGGAGACGGTTGCCGATAAGCTGCGTGGGTTTGTAGACAGAACCAATACGACCTTCATCCGTTAAGTCTTGTAAGACCAATCATACTCCAATAAAAGGGCATCAAATGATGCCTCTAACTGAGTACCTCCAGTTTGTCTTCTATGGCTTTGCGGGATCACCCTCTGAGGACGCTGGCCATCCTTGCTGCTTGGCCAACTCTTCAAGTGCAGCTGGAGAATGGGCCTGCGCATTATGGATTGTCGAGTGAACCTCGGGATTGACTGCGACCATGTTATTTGGGTCAACGCTTTTGCGTGGTTGATCCGCGACTCGCTCCTTGTGGTGGACTTCAGCGTTCGGCTGCAACGGCTGACCAGATAGGCATCCGGTCGCTTCCTGTTTCACAACTTTTTTGACAGCAGGCATAGTCTTCTCATTCCGGGACTCAAGCACGAGTCGCCGAACCTCAAGCTCAGGGTTATCTCGGGCAGTGTTTAAGCAGGCCTCGGAATATTTTAGCCCTTGCAACTGCTGGGCGTCCCTAGGCTCTTGAATCCGTCGCGACAGCTCTTGGTTGATTGGCGCGCTCTTGACGTAATGGTCATTGCCGTTCTCCATTTTTTGTTCAGGCGGGAGGTTAGCAACTACCAAGTTGGCGCCAGCCTGATCTGTCTGAAGTAGCGTCTTGAGGCAATTTTTGTTGATCAATAGCTCGCCTTCAGGCGTATAGACAACATGAGTCTTTACTGCTTTTTGAATACGCGTGGCTGCTTTCGGATCGACCAGATCTGATGGTTCTGGAAGATTAAGATTCAAGGCCGATACCGGGAAAATGACTGGGGATTTATTGTTATTATCACTCATCGTCATCAGCTCCCACGTAGGTTATTTCCTCGTACAGTTTCGTGAGTGCCTTAAAGGCTTCGCTGTCACCATTGGTCTTATCGGGATGCACTATGTTGGCCAGTCTTCTGAACCATCGCTTGGCAGCCTCATGATCACGGAAGTACTCATCTTTGACCTCAAGGAAGTCATTCCTTGTCTTTCCAGTAAGCATGGTCAGGAAGAAAATGACCTCAGCCTGTCGGCTGACAAAGTGACCAGAGTGGGGGGGGCTCCAGGGCTGTACTCTCATAACATAGGGCATCAGCTCCTCATAGCTCTGTGCTTGAACCTTGAATGGGCTAGCGAACTGTTCAAGGGCGAGCCTTACCTCTTCGACCGTACCGAGCGCCTCAAGCTGCTCCGGAGAATCAATGTTTGCGAAATTCATGTTGGAGTCACCTGTAGTGTGGCCGGAAAAAAATCCCGTAAGAACGAGTAGAAACAATCCTCGCCGTGGCTGCTGTTCTTCAGCTGTTGGCGCTTCGTCAGACTAGGGCTTCAGGCTGGTGGCTCCTCGATCACCAACCCATTTGACTAATTCTTCGACTGCGGCCCGCAAAGCGTCTTTGTTATGGCTCAGACGCTCAAGGACTTCAGCTGCTGTCCGTAGCTCTTTCATGAATAGCGTGCCTTGATGAGGTTTGAGGCAGAGGTTTTACCACGGTTTTCTAGCTTTAAGATGTAGAACGTGAGCATCCAGCCATCAGTCTCAACGCTCATCTGGCCGCAGTAGATTTCAGGCCAAGACCATGGCGAACGCCTTATAGACGTCAGCTTTGTGAGGGCGGCAATGTAGCGGAGGTCGGGATAAACACATCGTTTAACATAATATACATTATGTGTAGCCAATGATCAGCCCAGGTGACGCCCTGTGCAGGCTTTTTCGCTGTGCTGCCGCTGTCGGCCACGACGGTAAATGCGGCGCCTTACCAGGTTCTGGCTGAACGAATGGCTCACGCTTTGAGGCCAGTTCAGCATGCTGACGACGACCTGTCAGCCACGGGTTAAAACTTCCATACGCGACAGCGACTCTGAACTTCGTTAATTGGCAAAAGCTTCCTGGAACATCAGGTTGCCGATATCTCCAAGGAGACATGTCGACACACCGTTCTCATCAGTCTCCCTTGTCAGATCCTGTAATAAATCGTCCCGTATGAAGTATTGGAAACCGTTGTAGGATTTCTTCCCCAATCATTTCCAGGTCTGTATGAACACCCTCCAGGAACCTCCCAGTCGCCTTTCAAAGAATCGTTTTCTCTCCTGTGCCCCAGCGGCCTGCATACGCTCGTTGCAGCCCCGGGCCCTCGCATTGACCGTCCGAGGGAGCGAATAATCCATGGAATGGATCGTTGACCCCACGGCATGGCTGGGCCTGCTGACGTTGATCGTGCTGGAGCTGGTGCTCGGCATCGATAACCTGGTATTCATCGCCATCCTGGCCGACAAACTTCCGCCCGAGCAGCGCGACCGTGCCCGTATCATCGGCCTGTCCCTGGCGTTGCTGATGCGCCTTGGCCTCCTCGCCAGCATCTCCTGGATGGTGACGTTGACCAACCCGCTGTTCGAGGTCTTCGGCAAGACGTTCTCGGGCCGGGATTTGATCATGCTATTCGGTGGTGTGTTCCTGTTGTTCAAGGCGACCATGGAGTTGCATGAACGACTCGAGGGCCACGTGGCGCAACGTTCCGGCAATGCCGCCTATGCGCTGTTCTGGCCTATCGTTGCGCAGATTGTGGTGCTGGACGCGGTCTTTTCCCTGGATGCGGTGATCACGGCCGTGGGGATGGTGGAGCACCTGTCGGTCATGATGATCGCGGTGATGTTCTCGATCGGCTTGATGATGATCGCGAGCAAGCCGCTGACAAAATTCGTCAACGGCCACCCTACCGTCATCATGCTGTGCTTGGGCTTCCTGATGATGATCGGCTTCAGCCTGACGGCTGAAGGACTGGGCTTCCACATCCCAAAAGGCTACTTGTACGCCGCGATTGGTTTCTCGATCCTGATCGAGCTGTTCAACCAGTTGGCGCGCTCGCGTCGCAAGAAAAGCCTGCAAGGTCTTCGACCGATGCGCGAGCGTACTGCCCATGCGGTGTTGCGCCTGCTGGGCGGTCAGAAGCTGGGGGCCGATGAAGTCGGCGAGGACATCGCCGACATGCTGGAAGGCGATGAGCCGGAGCAGGTTTTCCATCGGCGCGAACGGGTCATGATCAGTGGCGTGCTGCAATTGGCCGAGCGCCCGATACGCAGCGTGATGACGCCTCGTGCGCAAATTGACCACCTTGACGTGACAGACGCTCCGCAAGAAATCCGTACGGCATTGATGCACTCTTCTTACTCGCGTTTGCCGTTGATCCGCGAAGGGCGCGTGGATGAGCCGCTAGGCTTTGTCCATAAGAAAGAACTGCTCAAGGAAATACTGGCGGGCAATCAGCCGAACCTGGAAGTCATGGCACGCAAAGCCATCAACCTGCTCGACAGCTTCACGATCCTCAATGCACTGGAGCAAATGCGTAAAGAGTCGACCCACATCGCGTTCGTGGTGAACGAGTTCGGCGACTTCGTCGGCCTCCTCACCATGACTGACATCCTGGAATCCATTGCAGGTGAACTGCCGGATGCCAGTGAAATCGAAGGCCCGAACATTGTTCCCCAGCAAGAAGGTTTCCTGGTCAGCGGCGCCCTGAATCTCAGTCAGGTCCGCGAACATATCGGCTTCCAGGCGAAAGCGACAGAGGATTACCAGACGCTGGCTGGTTTGGTGATGAGCCTGCTGGATCGCTTACCGATCATTGGCGACACGCTCAGTTGCCAAGGATGGAGCATGACCGTGATGGAGGTTGAAGAACGTCGAGTGACCAGGGTGCTGTTGCGTAAGGAATAAGCACAGAGATGCAATTGAAAGGAGCCATGACGGTGAGTGTCGATATCGATTGCGTAGTCGTGGGTGCGGGTGTCGTCGGTCTTGCCGTCGCGCGCGAAATGGCCTTGGCAGGTCATGAGGTGCTGGTGATTGAAGCCGGAGAAGCGATTGGTATTGGCACAAGCTCGCGTAACTCCGAGGTGATCCATGCCGGGATCTACTACCCGCCCGGCAGTCTTAAGGCCCAGTTGTGCGTCGAGGGCAGGCATGCACTCTATGCCTACTGCGATAGCCATGGCGTCAGCACCCGTAAAACAGGAAAGCTGATCGTCGCCAAGGATGAAGCGCAAGTTCGCCAACTGGAAGTCTTGCTCGAGCGAGGACGGATGAATGGCGTGGAGGATCTACGCCTGCTCGATCGTGATCAGGCCCTCGCGCTGGAGCCTGCGCTTGAATGCATCGCAGCGTTGTATTCGCCGTCGACCGGCATCGTCGATTCCCATGCGTTGATGTTGGCGTTGCAGGGCGATGCTGAAGCGATGGGCACCACCATCGCGTTCTACTCGCCCCTGATCAGCGCCCGGGTCACCGCTAACGGTTTCCTTCTCAATGTCGCAGGGGCGGCACCGATGGCGCTGTCCTGCCGCCTGCTGATCAACGCGGCCGGCCTTAAAGCGCCTGCATTAGCCAGGCGCATGGAGGGCTTGGCGCAACAAACGGTACCCCGGGATTACCTGTGCAAAGGCAGCTACTTCAGCCTGGCCAAGCGTGCGCCCTTCACACATCTCATCTACCCCGCACCGGAGGCCGCCGGCCTCGGGGTTCACATGACCGTGGACCTGGGCGGCCAAGCGCGTTTCGGCCCGGACACTGAATGGGTCGAGACCGAGGACTATCAGGTCGATCCATCGCGGGCCAATGCCTTCTATGCAGCGATTCGCAGCTACTGGCCCGGTTTATCGGACAACAGCTTGCAACCCGGGTACAGCGGGATTCGCCCGAAAATTTCCGCACCAGGCGAACCTGCCAGCGACTTTCTCATCAGCAGTGAACGGCTGCATAACGTTCCGGGATTGATCAATCTGTTCGGGATCGAATCGCCCGGGTTGACCTCTTGCCTTGCCATTGCCAAGCGGGTTCGGGCGCTGCTTGAACGCTAGCCACCGCGGGCCGCCTGGCTCGGGACTGCGCAGGTCATTACTCCTGCAGCTTGCGCAACTCACCGCCCTCCTTCTTCAAACGCTCCTGATACGCGCTGGCGTCCAACAGTTGATAAGGGAAATAAAGCCCTGGCGGAGTCGGTGGTTGGCCGTCCAACCCGAGCAGCCGTTCCAGAGTCATGGCGACGCTCAGGCCAGTCAAGGGCGCAGCGCCTGCCGGGTGGATGATCGCATGACGTGTATGCAGCGGTTCGCCCTTGAGGTCATCGCCAACCAGTTCAATGATGATCTCGGTGGACATCGGCCTACCCTGGCGTCGGCTTGAGCTCACCGCGGTGGCCATGTTGAACTGGACATTCGGTGCACCCGTCGCCGCCGCCAGGCCAACGACATCAATGGACGAGAAGCCCCAAGCCTCGATTTGCGTACCATCCACCGCATGGAATCTGGCCTTGGACTCCTCCCCTTCGCGCCAGACGAACACATCGTCGCGTCGTGTCAGCGCGGCAGGCAGCATTTTGTTCAAGTGTTCAAAGTCGGTGGCGACGGTCGGGCCGCCGGTGTCCTGCTCATCGACCAGCGCGTTGATACGGATATCGTGGACTCGGCTGAATGCCTGGGCAATGCTCAGTGTCGACACTGTTGTCGCGCCTGCCATCCATTCGTAACCCAGGACAATGGGCGAGGCATCAGGCCTGTGCATGTACATCCCGATTTCCGGCGCGATCTCGAAAACACCGGAGGAAATGCTGAGATGCGGCACGCCGCGTTTCTGCGCAAACCGCAACCCGGCAATAGCGTGGTCCATATAAAAGACCACGACGGCGCTGATCGGGCGATCGCCGAGGCCCAGGTCGTCTGCGGCGGAATCAATCACCACGCCCTGCGCCCGGCCAATGTGCTCCGCGGCACGCTGAGCCTTGGCAAGGTCGCGACCACCGATCAACAAGGGGACGTCGGGATGAGCGGCGCGCAGCGCCCGGGCGGTGTGGTGGCCAATGGCGCCAGAACCGCCCATTAGCAAGATAGGATCAAGTGACATAGTGTGTTCTCCTTGCCTCTGGTTTAAACCTACTTTCAGTAGGTAAGCTAGCACAACATCACGCACTTCAACCTACCATTGGTAGGTTTTTATCAACCAGGAACGAAAACGTGCAGAACAACACTGAGCAAAGCGCTATCAGCTCCCCTCCTCGCCGGCTTTCGAAAGCCGAACGGCGGCGACAGTTGCTGGATACCGCGTTATTGATCGTGCGCGAGGAAGACGCGGATCGCTTGACCTTGGGGCATCTGGCCGTTCGCGCCGGCGTATCCAAACCGGTGGTCTACGATCATTTCGGCACCCGCTCGGGCCTGTTGATCGAGCTCTACAAGTGGATCGATACCGAGCGGGTCACCGCTTTCCGTGACGCCATGTCCAAGACTGCGCGGAGCCTGGAAGAGACGGCGCTAGTCCTGGCCAGCGCCTACATTCATTGCGCGGCCGATAACACCGACGAATTCCATGCCGTGGGTGCAGCCCTGGCGGGCAGCGAGGAGAAGGCGGCGGTGTTCCAGGAGCTTCTGGATAACTGTGTGCAGATGTTCATGTCTGTGCTCGAACCTCATACGACGTGGTCAGCGGACGAACTCGAGCGATGCTGCATTGGCCTGGTTGGCGCGGGAGAAGCCCTGTCCGGCGCGTTGGTACGGGGGCGGCATGGCGAAGACGAGGTCATTGAGGCATTCGCTTTACTGATCCGCAGTGTCACTGTTGCTATCAGATAAGCCCGGACTGTAACTGACGCCCTCCTCGCCCTTCGCTTACTGTCGTGGCTCATCCCACGGAGTGATCCCGATGCCGGATACCGCCAATCTCTACCTGTTCGTGGTCGCTGTCGTGCTTCTGCTGATCGTCCCGGGGCCCAACATGGCCTTTGTCACCAGTCATGCATTGGCCCACGGCTGGCGTGCCGGCGTCGCGGCCGCCCTCGGCATTGCCTTTTCGGACGCGCTGATGACGCTGATGGTCAGTGCTGGCATCGGCGCGCTGGTCATGAGCTGGGCGCCAGCGTTCGACGTGCTACGCCTGGCCGGGGCCGGCTATCTGCTGTGGCTGGCCTGGCAAGCACTGAGAACGCCGGCAGCGACGCAGGATAGCCAGCTTCAGGCGGCTTCGCTGTGGAAAATTTTCTGCCGAGGTGCCCTCAACAGCCTCTTGAATCCCAAGGCGCTGTTGTTCTTCATGGTGTTCCTGCCCCAGTTCGTCAACGTCAAGGCTGGCGGCGTGAGCCTGCAGTTGATCTTCCTCGGAGCCTTGCTGGCACTGATTGCTCTGGTCTTCCATATGCTGCTGGGTGTTTGCGCCGCACAGCTCAGGGCAAAACTGGCAAGCGGCGGGATTTCAAGACGCCTGGGCACCTATGGTTTTGCCGGGGTCATGGCAGCGCTGGCGGCACGCCTGTTGTTTCTTGAGCGACCACTTTGACCTGCGACGCCCCTGCGCCAGCCGTTGTCCTATGCTTACTCGACCTATTGCCGGAGCTGGATCGATGTCGCTCTCCGAAACCACCCTCCTCCAAAGCTGGCACCACAATGCCCAAGCCTGGATCGAAGCCATCCGCACCGGCGCCATCGAAAGCCGTCAGACGGTCACCGACCAGGCCATGCTGCTGGCGGTACTGAGCCGTCAGCCCGAGCGCGTGCTGGATCTGGGTTGTGGCGAAGGTTGGTTGTTGCGGGCGTTGGCTGAACGGGGCGTCGAGGCGGTGGGTGTGGATGGCGACGCGACCTTGGTCGATGCGGCCCGGGCGTCGGGATCCTCGCCGGTGCATCTGGCAAGCTATGAAGCACTGGTAGAGACGAAGGTGGACGTCGGCAGCGGCTACGACCTGGTCTGCGCCAACTTCGCCCTGTTGCATCAGGACATCATCCCGCTGCTCGCCGCCATGAACGCTTTACTCAGCCCTGGCGGTGCACTGGTGATCCAGACGTCGCATCCCTGGACCGTGGCGGCGGGTAATTATCAGGACGGCTGGCGGGAAGAGACCTTCGATGGGTTCAAAGGCCAATGGCAGCCGATGCCGTGGTACTTCCGCACCTTGTCCAGTTGGCTCAATGCCTTGGACATGGCGGGTTTCCGACTGGTGGGAATGCAGGAGCCGCAGCACCCGCAAAGCCCGGTGCCGCAGTCACTGCTTCTGGTGGCCGAGCAATCCCCGTCATGGCGTTAGCGACTCGACGGTCCCCCCCTTCGGTGTTACCGGAATATCTTTACCACAGCGCCAGCGTATAGCTGACGATCAGCCGATTCTCATCCAGGTCATTGCCAAAATTCGAGCGCACCGTCGCGTTGCGCCATTTCAAGCCCAGGCCCTTCAACGTGCCGTCTTGCACCACATAGGCAATGTCCGTGTTGCGCTCCCATTCCTTGCCTTCGCCTGCGGTGCTGCGCTGGACGTTGTCGCCAGTGATGTATCGAGTCATGAAGGTCAGCCCGGGCACGCCAATCGCCGCGAAGTTGTAGTCATAACGCGCTTGCCAGGAACGCTCGTCGATGTTGGCGAAGTCGCCGATCTGCACGAAGTTGACCAGGTACGGATCGCTGCGGCCGATGTAGGGAAACGGATTGTCGCCGCTCATGCGCTGGTAGCCCAGGCCCACGGCATGGCCCGCCAGGCTGTAGGTGAACAAGGCGCCGAAGGCCTGGTTGTCGAGATCGCGGAAGCTGCCGTCTTCGGTGCTGCGAGAATAACGCACGTCACTCTTGAATGACTGGCCTGCGCCCAGGTCCAGGGTATGGACGAACCCGAGGTAGTTTTGCTGGTAAATATCCTGCAACTGGCTATAGCGGTATTGTGCCGTAAGGTTCGGCAGGAACTGATAGTCCGCCCCGGCGAACTGGAACTGGTCACTGCTGCCACCGATGCGGTTGGCGGTCATGTCCTGGTAGTCGGTGGAGTCGACAAAGTTGATCTGCGTGAATTGCCCAGCGGTCAGCTTCAAACGATCGACTTCCTGCACGCTCAGCAACCCACCCTTGAACGTTCCCGGTAACAGACGCGTGTCGTTGGAACTCACCGCCGGGTCCTTGATCTGCAACGTCCCCAGTTTCAAGGTGCTATTGGACAGGCGCACCTTGGCGGTCAGGCCCAATTCGCCATAACGGTCCTGGGAACCGCCAGACAAATCCGCCGGCAACAGATTGGTGCCAGCCGTGCCGCCGCCGGAGTCCAGCTTGAAACCGGCCATGCCCAAGGCATCGAGGCCGAAACCCACAGTCCCGGCGGTGTATCCCGATTCCATCCGCAGCAGGAAGCCCTGGGCCCATTCCTCGGCCTTGTCCCGCGCCCCTTCCTGGCGAAAGTCGCGGTTGAAGTAGAAGTTGCGGGCCTCCAGGCTGCCTTTGCTGTCGGCGATGAAGTCAGCCTGGGCGCATGGCACGCCGATCAGGCTCAGGCCGAGCAAGGTGCCCGCCGAGGTGCAGGTCCATCGAGGGAATGTGGCATGTTGCATGGCGCGCTCCTTTTATGGGCGCGAGCGAACCCACCAGGGGCTGTGCGCACGCCTCGTTATTGTTGTCATGGGGATACCGGCGCAGTGGGGCTGCGTCGTGGAGCGGATTCTTGGTGCCGGATCCGCGCAGCGTCAAACGGGAAAAAAGCCGGATCGGGCATAAGAAAATTTGATGCGCCCGATAGCCCGATCTGGAGTAACAATTGCAATCATAAGAACCAAACGCCCCCCAGAGAGCCTTCATGAACCTCAAATTCCTCGAAACCTTCGTCTGGGTCGCTCGGCTGCAAAGCTTCAGCCTCACCGCCGAGAAAATGTTCAGCACCCAGGCGGCGATCTCCAGCCGGATCGCGTCACTGGAAGAGGAACTGGGCCTGCGCCTGTTCGTGCGGGATTCGCGCGGGGTCTCGCTGACACCCGAAGGCCTCAAGGTGCTCGACTACGCGCAACAGATGCTCGACGTCCAACGGGCGTTGAAGCAATCACTGGACACCAGCACGCCGCAGCAAGGCCTGGTGCGCATCGGCGTGATGGATACGGTGATCCATACCTGGCTCAGCCCATTGATGTCGATGCTGATGCAGGCCTTCCCCGCCGTGGAAATCGAAATCACCGCCGATGCCGCACGCAACCTCTGTGAGCAATTGCAGAAAGGCTACCTGGACATCGTGTTCCAGACCGATCTGGTGCGCCACGAAAGCGTGCGCAACCTGGAACTGGGGCACTATCCCATGCACTGGATCGCCGCCAGCCAATCGATCTATGCCCGACCCTATGGGTCGTTGGTGGAGATGGCCAGCGAGCGCATCATCACCTTCGTCAAGCATTCGCGCCCGCATCAAGACGTGCTGAATCTGCTGTACGCCCATGGCGTGAGTGCGCCGCGGGTCAGTTGCGTCAATTCGGTCTCGGCCATGACCCGGCTGATTCGTGACGGTTTCGGCATCGGGGCCTTACCGGCCGCACTGGTGACCAAGCCCCTGGCCAGCGGCGAATTGATCCAGCTCGAACCCGGCACCGCCCTGCCCCAACTGGACGTCGTTGCGTCCTGGCGCGCCGGCGTCGGCCTGGAGTTGATCGAGAGCATCGTCCAGATGAGCCGCCAGGTGGTCAGCCAATACGCTGTCGATATCGGGCCCTTGCGCATGGTGGCCGCCCCTGGCCTGAACAGCCAGGCGCCGCTCGAATAACTTTTAGTTGTCGCGGGGTACCAATATTCCTTGTTGGACGTCCTCACCACGCTGTTCTCAAAGTAGCGAACGAACACTTGGAGACCCCGTGATGACGTCCTTCGAACAACTGCAGCAATGCACGCCTCTCGTCCTGCGCCAAAGCATCGCCGCCGGCCAGTACCAGGGCCATACCAGCGGCCTGGGCCAGGGTTGCGTGCAAGCCAATATCGTGATTCTGCCCGGCGACTGGGCCAATGAGTTCCTGCGCTACTGCACCCTCAACCGCCAGGCCTGCCCGGTGCTTGACGTGACCGAGCCAGGGGATCCGTTCTTCCGCAACCTGGGCGCGGCCATCGATATCCGTCATGAAGTGCCTCAATACCGGGTCTATCGCCACGGCAAATTGAGCGAATCGCCGGTGGACATCGAACACCTGTGGCAGGACGACCTGGTGGCCTTCGCCCTCGGTTGCTCGTTCTCCTTCGAACAACCCTTGCTGGAGGCCGGCATCCGTTTGCGGCACATTGAACTGGGGCGCAATGTCGCGATGTTCCAGACCAACATCGACACGCGCCCCACCGCCCGCCTGTCTGGCAAGATGGTGGTGACCATGCGGCCGATGAAAGCCGCCGCTGCCATCCAGGCGATCCAGATTACCGGGCGTATGCCCAATGTCCACGGCGCCCCGGTGCACATCGGCGATCCTTCACTGATCGGCATTCAATCCCTGGCCACGCCGGACTACGGCGATGCCGTACCGGTGGAAGCGGACGAGATCCCAGTGTTCTGGGCCTGCGGCGTGACGCCTCAATCGGTGGTCCAGGCCTCGCGCCCACCGCTGTGCATCACCCATGCCCCGGGCTGCATGCTGGTGACGGACTTATGTAACAGTGATTTGTAGGCCTCGAACGAGGCTGCTTTGCGACTTGAAGGGATACACGATGAATACTGCTCAGTTCTCGATTCAACAGTACATCCGTGCCAAGGACGGCAACCGCCCGCACCTGCTGGACCAGGCCTTTACAGCGGCGGCTATTCTGGACATGGTCGTGCACACCGGCGCCATCACGTTTCCCGACCACGTTGAAGGCCGTGCCGCATTTGGACGAATTGCTAGAGGTAGTCCGCTGCTTGGCTAATACCGGAGCGGTGAAGAAAATGAAGCCAGCCTAGGCAATTGTGGCGAGGGGATTTCTCTGTGGGAGCAAAGCTTGCTCGCGATGCAAAGGCCTCGGTTCCTAGGGAGATCGCGTCATCTTCATCGCGGGCAAGCCTTGCTCCCACCGGGTGGGGTTACTCCCGTCGCCACTGTTTCTATGCTCCCATGACTGTTCCAAGGAGCCGCCCCCAGTGAACATCAAGTTTCTCGAAACCTTCGTCTGGGTGGCCCGCCTGAAGAGCTTTCGCCTCACCGCGGAAAAGCTGTTCACCACCCAGGCCTCCATTTCCAGCCGGATCGCCGCCCTGGAAGACGAAATGGGCGTGCGCCTGTTCGTGCGCGATTCCAAAGGGGTGTCGTTGACCTCCGAGGGCCAGCGCGTGCTGGAATACGCCGAGCGCATCATGGACACCATGCAAAGCATGAAAGCCGTGATCAAGGACCCGCGCCAGGTGCGCGGCCGGATCCGCATCGGCGCGATGGATACGGTGATCCACACCTGGCTCAGTCCCTTGGTGACCCGCCTGATGGAATGCTACCCGGCCCTGGAAATCGAACTGTCGGCCGACACCGCGAGCAACCTCTGCTCACAGCTGGAAAAAGGCTACCAGGACATCATTTTCCAGACCGACATCCTGCGCCTGGACAGCGTACGCAATGCCTTGCTGACCCGTTATCCGATGCACTGGGTGGTGCGCACCGGCTCCGCCTATGACCGAGCCTATGGGTCACTGGAAGATCTGTCCCAGGAACGCATCGTGACATTTTCACGCAACTCACGACCCCACCAGGACATCCTCAACCTGCTGCACTCGGCCAACATCGTCTCGCCACGCATCAACTGCGTGAACTCGGCCTCGGCGATCACCCGCCTGGTTCGCGACGGCTTTGGCATCGGCGCCATGCCCGCGGCGCTGGTGGTCGGCGAACTGGCCCAGGGCACACTGACTTTGGTGGAGGGCGTGCCGCTGCCATCGGTCATGGACATCGTCGCCAGTTGGCGGACCGGCGCCGGAATGGAGCGGGTGGAAGACATCGTCAGCCTGACCCGGGAAGTGGTCGGCGAGTTCGTCGCGCAATTGCCAGTCGCATACCGGTTGGCGGGGCAAGACTTCCGCGGGCTGTAAGTGAACTGCAACATCCCCGACTTATTCTGAACCAAGCGCACTGCGGCGAACGCTGGTTGTGCATGTCGCTTGCTCGGAATGATCCAGGGAATCCGCCATGAAGATCAGTGTATTCGGAAGTGGTTACGTAGGGTTGGTGCAAGCCGCCGTGTTGGCCGAGGTGGGTCATGACGTGGTGTGCATGGACATCGACGAGCGTAAGGTCGACAGCCTTCGGCAAGGCCAGGTGAGTATTTTCGAACCCGGCCTGGCTGCGCTGGTGCGCGAAGGGCTGGAGACCGGGCGTTTGCACTTCACCTGTGATGAACAGCTTGCCGTGCAACACGGCCAGGTGCTGTTTATCGCGGTGGGCACGCCCTCCCGGGACGATGGCAGTGCCGATCTGAGTCAGGTGCTGGCCGTTGGCGAGGCCGTCGCGCGCTACCGCGAGCAACCGCTCATCGTGGTGGAGAAGTCCACCGTGCCGGTGGGCACCGGTGACGTTTTGCGGGCGCACATCGACAAATGCCTGCTCAAGGCCAGTCGCTTGCTGCAGTTCGATATCGTCTCCAACCCCGAATTCCTCAAGGAGGGCTCGGCCGTCGCCGATTGCCGGCGTCCGGATCGCATCGTGATCGGCTGCGAGCGCGATGAAGTGCGCGAAACCATGCGCGACCTGTACGCACCCTTCAACCGCAACCACGACCGGGTCCTGTTCATGGACCTGCGCAGCGCCGAGCTGACCAAATACGCGGCCAACGGCATGCTGGCGACCAAGATCAGCTTTATCAACCAGATCGCCGAACTGGCCGAACACCTGGGGGCCGACATCGAGTCCGTGCGCCTGGGCATCGGCGCCGACTCGCGCATCGGCTACCACTTCATTTACCCGGGATGCGGCTACGGCGGTTCGTGCTTTCCCAAGGACATGCGCGCCCTGATCCACACCGCCGAGCAGGCTCACTGTTCCAGTGACCTGCTGCAAGCGGTGGAAGCCATCAACGGTCGGCAGAAACACAAGCTGTTCGAGCGGATCAACGCGTTCTACCAGGGCGACCTGCGCGGCAAGACCTTCGCACTGTGGGGCCTGGCCTTCAAACCCAACACCGACGACATGCGCGATGCGCCGAGCCGCACCCTGCTGGAGTCGCTCTGGGCTGCGGGAGCCAGTGTCCGCGCCTTTGACCCCGAGGCGATGCAGCAGACGCAACTGCTCTATCCCGACGAAACCCGACTCATGCTGATGGGCACGCCGGAATCGGTGTTGCCAGGGGCCGATGCGCTGGTCATCTGCACCGAATGGCAGCCTTTCAAGGCACCGGACTTCGACTTGATCCGGCAGCGACTCAAGGCCCCGGTGATTTTCGACGGGCGCAACCTGTTCGACCCGGAACGCATGGCCGACAAGGGCTTTACCTATTTTCCGATGGGCCGCGGCCAGTCACGCAACCTGCCCATTGCCCAGCAAACGTGGTTCCCCGCCTCAAGAAGCGCTTGAGCCTGACCGTTACCTCAAAATTAATGCACTCAACCAGCATTAATATGAATTTGTAAGCAAGGGTTGTGACCGGCACACTGTGCACCGTTCCTCCCCCGACTGTTGGAACACTTAAAGGGCTTCCTGGGATTTTCCCGTAAGCCCCTTTTTTTGTTCGTTTTTTGGATTCTCGCTAAATGCTTTCTCGCTGGGTCCCCGCCGCTATCAATACCCGTCCCAGCGAATGGAGTCGCGCCGCCATCGGCATGGCGCTGGGGACGATGTCCAGTGTCTGGCTATGTGGCCAGGTCTTTGGCCTTGAGGTGGCGCAACACCTGATCGGCCCCCTCGGCGCTTCGGCCGTGTTGTTGTTTGCCGTGTCCTCGGGCGCCCTCGCCCAGCCCTGGTCGATTGTCGGCGGCTACCTGTGTGCGTCGGTCGTGGCACTGCTGGTGGTCCATGTATTGGGGCGGACGCTGGGCAGCGCCTGCCTGGCGGCCGGCATGGCGCTGGTGTTGATGTGCTGGCTGCGTTGCCTGCACCCACCGGCAGGCGCCCTGGCGGCGACCTTGGTGCTGGCGGATCCGTCCATCGTTGCCCTGGACTGGCAGGCGGTCGGCGCGGCCATGTTGGCCGGCTCCGGGCTACTCGCCTTTGCGCTGGCCTACAACAACCTGACGCGGGTGCGCTATCCCAAGCGCGCCAGCGAACCGGCGGCCGTCATACCGGCTGACCACCCTCCCATCGACCGACAGGCCATCACCGCCGAAGACCTGAAATTGGCCCTGGCGGAAATGGAGGCCTTCTTCGACGTCACCCCGCAAGATCTCGAACAATTGATCCAGGCCAGCGAACGAAATGCCAGGCGCCGCAGCATCGCGGAGGTACTTTCCGGTCGCGGTTGAGCCTGTGGCTGCTATAAATATGCAGACAGGACCTGCACGTATCCCGGTTGTGCAAGGCAAATTTGCACTGGTACGATCCTGAACGGGTACGCGCGACACCATTCGTAAAAAACAATAAAAGCAGGGAGTTAGCGATGACAGCTCAGGTTTCATCCCAAGCTGCGCCAGCCATGGACACCGTGGCCAATGAGGTGCTGGTCGACGTTCGCAATCACATTGGCCATTTGACCCTGAACCGCCCCGCCGGCCTCAATGCCCTCACCCTGGGCATGGTGCGCAGCTTGCAGCAACAACTCGATACTTGGGCACTCGACCCACACATTCGCGCGGTGGTACTGCGTGGCGCGGGCGACAAGGCCTTCTGCGCCGGCGGTGATATCCGCTCGCTGTACGACAGCCACAAGCAGGGCGACACCCTGCATGAAGATTTCTTCGTCGAAGAATACGCCCTCGACCTGACGATCCACCATTATCGCAAACCGATCCTCGCCCTGATGGACGGCTTCGTGCTGGGTGGCGGCATGGGCCTGGTGCAAGGCGCCGACCTGCGGATCGTGACTGAACGCAGTCGCCTGGGCATGCCGGAAGTCGCCATCGGTTATTTCCCGGACGTGGGCGGCAGTTATTTCCTGTCGCGCATTCCCGGTGAGCTGGGGATCTACCTGGGGGTCAGCGGCGTACAGATCCGCGCCGCCGATGCATTGTATTGCGGGCTCGCCGACTGGTACCTCGACAGCCACAAGCTCAAGCAGCTCGACGAGCGTCTCGATCGACTTGAGTGGCACGACATGCCGCTCAAGGACCTGCAAAGCCTGCTGGCCAAACTCGGCCAGCAACAGCTCCCTGCGCCCCCCCTGGCCGATTTGCGGCCGGCCATTGACCATTTCTTTGCCCTGCCCGATGTGCCAAGCATGGTCGAGCAGTTGCGCCAGGTCACCGTCGTCAACAGCCACGAATGGGCGCTGAAGACCGCAGACGTGCTGGACAGTCGCTCGCCCCTGGCCATGGCCGTGACCCTGGAAATGCTGCGGCGCGGTCGGCATCTGAGCCTGGAAGACTGTTTTGCCCTGGAGCTGCACCTGGACCGGCAATGGTTCGAACGCGGTGACCTGATCGAAGGCGTGCGCGCCTTGCTGATCGACAAAGACAAGAACCCGCGCTGGAACCCGCCGACCCTGGAGACGCTGGACGCCGACCATGTGGCGAGTTTCTTCGACGGCTTCGACGACCACAGGAACTGAGCCATGCACGACCTCGAACTGACCGAAGAACAAGTGATGATCCGCGACATGGCCCGGGACTTCGCCCGTGGTGAAATCGCTCCCCATGCCCAGGCGTGGGAAAAAGCCGGCTGGATTGACGACGGCCTGGTGGCAAAGATGGGTGAACTGGGTCTGTTGGGGATGGTGGTACCGGAAGAATGGGGCGGCACCTACGTCGATTACGTGGCCTATGCCCTGGCGGTGGAGGAAATCTCCGCGGGCGACGGTGCCACCGGGGCGCTGATGAGCATCCACAACTCGGTGGGTTGCGGGCCGGTCCTGAATTTTGGCACCGATGAACAGAAACAGACATGGCTGGCCGAACTTGCCAGTGGCCAGGCCATTGGCTGCTTCTGCCTGACCGAGCCCCAGGCCGGTTCCGAAGCCCACAACCTGCGCACCCGGGCCGAACTGCGCGATGGCCAGTGGGTGATCAACGGCGCCAAGCAATTCGTCAGCAACGGCAAACGGGCGAAACTGGCCATCGTGTTTGCGGTGACGGACCCGGAGCTGGGCAAAAAAGGCATTTCGGCGTTCCTGGTGCCCACGGATACACCCGGGTTCATCGTCGATCGCACCGAACACAAGATGGGCATCCGCGCTTCGGACACCTGCGCGGTCACCTTGAGCAATTGCACCGTCCCCGAGGCCAACCTGCTGGGCGCCCGAGGCAAAGGCCTGGCCATCGCTTTGTCCAACCTGGAAGGCGGTCGCATCGGCATCGCGGCGCAAGCCTTGGGCATCGCCCGCGCGGCGTTCGAAGCGGCGCTGGCCTACGCACGCGATCGCGTCCAGTTCGACAAGCCGATCATCGAGCACCAGAGCATCGCCAACCTGCTGGCCGACATGCACACCCGCATTAACGCCACCCGCCTGCTCATCCTCCACGCCGCCCGCCTGCGCAGCGCCGGCAAGCCGTGCCTGTCGGAAGCCTCCCAAGCCAAGCTGTTTGCCTCGGAAATGGCCGAGAAGGTTTGCTCCTCGGCCATACAGATTCACGGTGGGTACGGGTACCTTGAGGATTACCCAGTAGAACGCTATTACCGCGACGCGCGGATTACCCAGATCTATGAAGGGTCGAGCGAGATCCAGCGAATGGTCATCGCCCGGGAGTTGAAACACTACCTGGTGTGATGGCTGGAAAAAGCATCGCGAGCAAGCTCGCTCCCACAGTGTCCAGTGGTGTACGCAAATGGCGCGTACACCTGAGATCCACTGTGGGAGCGGGCTTGCTCGCGAAAGCGGTGGGTCAGTCACTTCTATGCTGAATGTGCCGGCGTCTTCGCGGGCAAGCCCGCTCCCACAGGGGCTGGTGGCGTACCCAAATGCTGCGTACACCTCCGACACCCTGTGGGAGCGAGCTTGCTCGCGATGGCGTCAGTCGGAACGCCGCCTTACTTGTCCTGAAACTCCGCCGCGCGCTTGGCCACGAATGCCGCCATGCCTTCTTTCTGATCCTGCGTCGCGAACGCCGCGTGGAATACCCGGCGCTCGAAACGTACGCCTTCGGACAGGCTGACTTCAAACGCACGGTTGACGCTTTCCTTGACCATCATGCTGATGGGCACCGACTTGGAGGCAATCAACGCTGCGGTTTTCAGCGCATCGTCCAGCAGTTCATCGGCCGGTAGGATCCGCGCGACGATACCGCAGCGCTCGGCTTCTACCGCGTCGATAAAGCGCCCGGTCAGGCACATTTCCATGGCCTTGGCCTTGCCCACCGCCCGGGTCAGGCGCTGGGTGCCGCCCATGCCCGGCAGCACGCCGAGGTTGATTTCCGGCTGGCCGAACTTGGCATTGTCGCCGGCCAGGATGAAGTCGCACATCAACGCCAGTTCGCAGCCACCGCCCAAGGCAAAACCGTTCACCGCCGCGATGATCGGCTTGCGGCGGTTGGCCACGCGGTCGCTGTCGCTGAACAGGTCGTCCAGGTAGATCTGCGGGTAGGTCAGCTCAGCCATTTCCTTGATGTCGGCACCGGCGGCGAAGGCTTTTTTCGAGCCCGTCAGCACGATACAACCAATGCTCGGATCCGCCTCCAGGCTATCCAGCGCGTGGTTCAGCTCGCTGACGATCTGCGCATTCAAGGCGTTCAAGGCCTGGGGACGGTTGAGGGTGATCAAGCCGACGCGGTCCTTGATCTCCAATAAAATCGTTTCATAGCTCATGCAGGACTCCTGTTAAACGCTGTATTTGACTCGATGCCCTGTAGGAGCTGCCGAAGGCTGCGATCTTTTCCCGCCAATTGAGTCTTGAACGAAAGCAAAATCAAAAGATCGCAGCCTGCGGCAGCTCCTACTCAAAGATTGCGCGAAATGACCATGCGCTGAATGTCGCTGGTGCCTTCGTAGATCTGGCAGACCCGCACGTCGCGGTAGATGCGCTCCAGCGGGAAGTCGTTGAGGTAACCGTAACCGCCCAGGGTTTGCAACGCCATGGAGCAGACTTTTTCAGCCATTTCCGAAGCGAACAACTTGGCCATGGACGCCTCCACCAAAGCAGGCTGGCCACTGTCCCGCAGGGTGGCGGCGTAGTGCACCATTTGCCGGGCCACGGCGATCTGGGTCGCCATGTCCGCCAGGCGGAACGCCACGGCCTGGTGCTCGATGATCGGTTTGCCGAAACTGGAGCGCTCCCTGGCATAGTCCCGGGCCGCTTCGAACGCGGCGCGGGCCATGCCCACCGCTTGCGCCGCGATGCCCACCCGTCCACCTTCCAGGTTCGCCAGGGCGATCTTGTAGCCCTCACCCTCCTCGCCCAGGCGATTGCCCACCGGCACCTTCACCTCCTCGAAGAGGATCTGGCAGGTATCGGAGGCGTGCTGGCCGAGTTTGTCTTCGACCCGCGCCACGCTGTAGCCCGGTGAATCGGTCGGCACGATGAACGCACTGATGCCACGCTTGCCGGTGTTCGGATCGGTCACCGCAAAGACAATGACCACCCCGGCGCTCTGCCCGGAGGTGATGAACTGCTTGCAACCGTTGAGCACGTAATGATCGCCCTCCAAGCGCGCCCGCGTCTTGAGGCTGCTGGCGTCCGAACCGGCCTGGGGCTCGGTCAGGGCAAACGCGCCGAGCATTGCGCCGCTGGCCAGGGGCGTGAGGAATTTCGCCTTCTGCTCATCGTTGCCGAACTTGAGGATCGGCACGCAGCCCACTGAGTTGTGCACGCTCATGATGGTCGAGCAGGCGCCATCGCCAGCGGCGACTTCCTCCAGGGTCATCGCATAGGCCAGGTAACCGGTGTCACAGCCGCCCCACTGCTCCGGCACCAGCATGCCGAAAAAGCCTAGCTCGGCCATCTCAGCGATGGCTTCCCTGGGGAAACGGTGCTCGCGGTCCCATTCGGCCGCGAACGGTTTCAAGCGTTCCTGGGCGAACTGCCGGGCCATGTCGCGGATTTGGGTCTGTTCTTCAGTCGGGAGCATAGTGGTTCCTTAATACAGGCATTCAACGGCCATGGCCGTGGCTTCGCCGCCGCCAATGCAAATGGCCGCGACGCCGCGCTTCAAGCCTTTCTGGCGCAGGGCCGACAGCAGAGTCACCAGAATCCGCGCGCCAGACGCGCCAATCGGGTGGCCCAGCGCACAGGCGCCACCGTGAACGTTGACCTTGTCATGGGCGATTTCCAGCTTGTCCATGGTCACCAGCCCCACTACGGCAAAGGCTTCGTTGACTTCGAACAGGTCGACCTGGTCCAGCGACCAACCGGTCTTTTGCATCAGTTTCTTCACGGCACCAATCGGCGCGGTGGGAAACAGGCTCGGGGTATCGGCGAACGCCGCATGACCGTGGATCACCGCCAAAGGCTTGAGGCCGCGCTGCACCGCTTGGCTCTGGCGCATCAGCACCAGGGCAGCGGCACCATCGGAAATGGAACTGGCGTTGGCTGCCGTCACCGTGCCGCCTTCGCGGAACGCCGGCTTGAGCGAGGCGATCTTGTCGATCCGCGCTTTCGGCGGCTGCTCGTCGTGGCGAATGGTCACTTGTTCCTTGCCGACCATGACCTGCAACGGCACGATCTCGGCGTCGAAACTGCCGTCCTTGATCGCCTGCTGGGCGCGGGTGGTGGACGCAATGGCGAAGGCGTCCTGAGCCTCGCGACCCAGGCCATTGGCCTCGGCGCAATCTTCGGCGAAGGTGCCCATCAGCCGTCCTTTGTCGTAGGCGTCTTCCAGGCCATCGAGGAACATGTGGTCGAGCACCCGGCCATGGCCCATGCGATAACCGCCGCGGGCGCGATCCAGCAGGTACGGGGCGTTGGACATGCTCTCCATGCCGCCGGCCACCACCACCTCGGCGCTGCCGGCGATGAGCATGTCGTGGGCCAGGATCGTCGCTTCCATGCCCGAACCGCACATCTTGTTGAGCGTGGTGCAGCGGGTCGACTTGTCGAGCCCGGCGCCCAGCGCGGCCTGACGTGCCGGTGCCTGGCCCAGGCCGGCGGCGAGCACGCAACCGAACAGCACTTCTTCAACCGCACCCGGCGCGATACCGGCCCGCTCCACGGCAGCCTTGATAGCGGCGGCACCGAGTTGCGGCGCGGTGAGGCTTTTCAGTTCGCCCTGGAAACCGCCCATGGGGGTACGGACGGCGCTGACGATGACAATAGGATCGTTGGACATCATGAATCCTCCTTGTTTATTTGGCTGCCATGCGCAAGGCGCCGTCGAGACGGATCACCTCGCCGTTGAGCATGCTGTTCTCAATGATATGCCTGACCAGCGCCGCGTACTCGGCAGGTTTCCCAAGGCGCGGAGGAAATGGTACGCCGGCGGCCAGGGAATCCCGCACCTCGGGCGTCATGCCGGCCATCATCGGGGTTTCGAAAATCCCCGGGGCAATGGTCATCACCCGGATACCGAAGCGCGCCAGTTCACGGGCGGCGGGGAGTGTCAGACTGGCGATGGCACCTTTTGAAGCCGCGTAGGCGGCCTGGCCGATCTGGCCGTCGAAGGCCGCTACCGAAGCGGTGTTGATGATCACGCCACGTTCGCCGTCGGTGTTGGCCTCGGTTTCGGCAATGGCTGCAGCCGCCAGGCGCAGCAGGTTGAAGCTGCCGATCAGGTTGACGTTGATCACCTGGCTGAAGCTGTCCAGCCCATGGGGGCCGTTCTTGCCGAGGATTTTCTCGCCGCGCACGATACCGGCGCAATTCACCAGGCCATTCAGCCCCCCGAAAGCCGTGACCGTGGCCTTGACTGCCGCTTCAGCCGCCACTTCGTTGCTGATATCGGCCACCACGCTCTGGCAACCCAGCTTTTGCGCCTGGGCGGCCACGGCGTCGGCGTTGAGGTCCACCAGCATCACCTTGGCGCCGGCCTTGACCAGCATTTCAGCGGTGGCCGCGCCGAGGCCGGAGGCGCCGCCGCTGACGAGGAAAATCTTGTTGTCGATCTGCATCATGGTTTCCTTGGGTTCAAGCTGAAACGTTCTGCGCCGCAGCTTCTTGGGCTTTGGCGATTTCCTGGTTGCGCAAGATAAAGCGCTGCAACTTGCCGCTTGGGGTTTTCGGCAAGTCGCTGACAAATTCGATTTCACGGGGATAGGCATGGGCCGCCAGGCGCTTGCGCACATGCAGGCGCAATTCCTCGGCCAGCTCCGGAGAGGCGCGATATTGGGTGCTGAGCACCACGAAAGCCTTCACCAACTCGGTGCGCTCAGGATCGGGCTTGCCGATCACCGCCGCTTCCACCACGGCCGGGTGTTCGATCAGCGCGCTTTCCACGTCGAACGGACCGACCCGGTAGCCGGAGGTGGTGATCACGTCGTCGCTGCGACCGACGAAGCTGATGCTGCCATCCGGATTCAGCTCCACGGTGTCGCCGCTCAAGTAGTAGTCGCCAACAAAGGCCTTGGTCGGCGCGCCTTCGTAACCGGCGAACCAGCACATGGGCGACTGGCTGCGGTCCACCGCGAGAATGCCCGGCTGGCCCACGCCCAGCTCGCGCTGGTCTTCATCCAATACCACGATCCGGTGGCCCGGCGAGGCGAAACCGGCCGCGCCCAGGTGCACCGGGTGTTCCAGCCCGTGGTGGTTGCACAGCACCATGCCCAGTTCGGTCTGGCCGTAATGGTCGTGGATCACCACGTTCAGGTTGTCGGCGAACCAGCGGATCACCTCTGGGTTCAATGGCTCACCGGCGCTGCTGACGATGCGCAGCTTGCCCTTGATCGAGCGGGCAAACTGCTCGCCCCCGGCGATCAACAGGCGATAGGCGGTGGGCGAGCCGGTCAGGTTGGTGATGCCGTACTTGTTGATGACCCGGCAGGTGCTGTCCAGGGTGAACGGGCCATCGTAGAAGGTGATCGGATGCCCCATGGCCAGCGGCCCGGTCACGCCAAAATAAATACCGTAGGCCCAACCCGGGTCGGCGACGTTCCAGAAGGCGTCTTCAGGGCGCAGGTCCACCGCGTCACGGGTGTAGCTCTGGAACGCCACGATGGCCTTGAGCGGCACCGACAGCGCCTTGGCGGGCCCCGTGGTACCGGAGGTGAACATCAGTAAAAACGGATCTTCGCCAGTGAGCATCAGCGGTTCGCACTGGCTGGACTGGTTCGCCACTTCGGCCCAGAAACTGTAGTCGCCCCGCACGATGCCCTGGCCCTTTTCGCCACCGACGGTGACGATGGTGGGGCAACCGGCGACTTCATTGAGCTTGGGACGGTTGACGGCGTCGGTCACGACGATCCGTGCGCCCGAGCTGCCGAGGCGGTGCTCGATGGCCTTGGGTCCGAACGCGGTGAACAGCGGTTGATACACCGCACCGATACGCCAGGTGGCGAGTACGACGATCAAGAGTTCCGCAGTGCGCGGCAGCAGGCCGGCCACTTTGTCGCCCTTGCCGACGCCTTGGGCACGCAGGAAGTTGGCGAACCGTGCGGCATTGTCCTGCAGGTCGCGGTAAGTCCAGGTAGCTTCGCTGCCGTCACGGCCCTCCCAGAACAAGGCGATGCGACCCGGCAATGCATGCCGGTCGCAACACTCGACACAGGCATTGAGCGCCTCGAGCGAGCCGTGCAGCGCGGCGTTGACGGTGTGCTGGTAATCGAACTGTGACGTGGCGGACGAATAATCGCGCATGACCAGAATCCCTCTGTACTTTTTATTGGCTGGGGGAACCGTGAAGAGCAGGCAAATACTCGCGCCGAAGGACGGTGGCGGCAATGGTCAAAGCCATCAAGTTGCTTGACTGGTTTGGCCATGGTTCGAGGGATGTGTTGTCTGTCGAGCTTCCCCTGTGGCGAGGGAGCTTGCTCCCGCTGGGCTTGTGTAGGAGCTGCCGAAGGCTGCGATCTTTTGATCTTTCGCTTGAGATTCAAGTGTCTGGGGAAAGATCGCAGCCTCGTTGCACTCGACAGCTCCTACACAGCTCCTACGGGGCGCAGCCCAGCGGGAGCAAGCGCCCTCGCCGCAGGAAGTTTTCAGCCACTACAAAGGATGCGCCCATGTGAACGAGTAAACCTTCTCCGACGCCGGGGACTGGCAGCGCCGGTTGTCCGCATCAGGCCCCACCAGGAACCACTCGGCCCGCGAGGTATCGCCGACCCGGCGCGCCTTTTGCGGGTCGTAGCAACGCGCCAGGTCCCGCGCGGGCACCAAGGCAAAGGCCTGCGGGTGGCCGCGTAGCCAGGTGGCGGATCGTTCCAGGGACTGGCGGTCATGGAAGCCAAAATGCACGATGGGCTGCTGGGCGAACAGCCAATGCCCCTCGCGCCACCCGACGAGCGCCAACTCGGCATTTGAAGTCAGCCTCGCGACATCACGCATCAAGGTCTGGTGGGGGTTGATGCCTTCCCTGTAGGGCTCGATGAAGCCGCGCACAAACCAGGCGCACAACCACACCACCGTCAACCCAGCGAATACCACCCTGCCCCTCGGACGCCGGCTGAACCAGCGGTGCAGCATCCACGGCACAAGCGGCGCCACCAGCAGGATCAAGGCTGGCAACGCGGGAAAGATATACAGTTTGCGCTTGCCACTGCTCAGGCTGAAGAACAACAGCACCAGCACCACCCACCCCAGCAGCATCAGCACGCGACCGTCATGCTTGAGCAACTGCCTGCGCCAGGCCGGCACCAGCCATGGCAGCATGAAAAAGATCGGCAGCCAGTATTTCGGAATCACCAGGACGAAGAAATACCAAAAGGGTTCGCGGTGCTCCCAGGCATTGGCATAACGCCCCGCCGTCTGCTTGAGCAGGATTTCCTGGGCGTACGCCAGGCTGTCGGGGCTGCCCTGCCACACGATCAGCAGCAACGGCCCAAGCCACAGCGCAATGGCGGCCAGCGCCACAACCAGCCCCAGCCACCAGCCCCCCGCCTTGCCCGGCATGGACACCAGGCCTTTCCACCCTCGACGCACCCCATAGGCGTAGGGAATCAGCATCAACACCGGCAGAAACCCCACGCCTTTGCTGATGACCCCCAGCCCCATCGCCGCACAGGCCACGTAATACCAACGCCACGCCGGGCCGAGCATCAGATGCCGGCACAAGCCATAGATCCCCAAGATGGTCCAGAGTGCAAGAAAACCATCGATCTGCCCGGTGCGCAGAATGCTGTAGGTCTGGTAGGTGGCGAGAAACAAAAGCGCGGCGATCCCTCCCACGCGTCGCCCCCACAAGCGCCGGCCCAGGTCATACAGGCATGCGGTGGTGACGGCACCAGCCAACAGCGCGGGCAGGTACAGGGCAATTTTCGGCAGGTGGGTCAATTGCACGAACGAGGCCACCGCCCACATGAACAACGGCGGCTTGTCGGCGTAGATTTCCCCGGCGCGGTGGGGAATGAACCATGAGCCGTTCTGCAGCATCTCCAGGGCAACGCCGAGGAAGCGCTCTTCATCGACGTTCATCGGTTGGCGCCAACCCAGGCCGGCGCCCACCATGATCAAGGCCAATGCCACAAGCGCCAGAAGCTCCAGTCGCGAGGAAGACAATCGTATCCGCACCGTCTCAGCCCTTCTCGGCCAGTTCGCGGTTTTCCTGCTCGTGGTGCTTGGCGATCAACTGCAAGTTGCGCAGGTAAACGATGAAGCCGAAGGACTGGCCGACAATGAACACCGGGTCTTCGCGGTAGATGGCGTAGGCCAGCAACAGCGCGCTGCCGATGATGCTCAAGTACCAGAAACCCACGGGGATCACGCTGCGCTTCTTGTACTCGCTGTACAGCCATTGCAGGACAAAACGTCCGGTGAAGGCCAACTGGCCGCCGAAGCCAACGGCCAGCCACAACGTTTCTCTGCCCATGTCACACCTCGGTTTCTTGTGCGTTGATATCCAGGCGGGTGCGTCTTATCAACCACCACACCCCGAACAGATCGACAATGCCCACCAGCGCCCGGTCGAGGTTGCCGTAGTTGGACACCCCGGCCCCGCGCTCACGGTGATTCACCGGGTGAACCAGCATCCGGCCGTTGTGCCGACGGATCAGCGCCGGAATGAAGCGATGCATGTGATCGAAATACGGCAAGCGCAGAAACGCCTCCCGCTCGATCAACTTGATGCCGCAACCGGTATCGGGCGTCTGGTCCTTGAGCAGGCTGGCCCGCAGTTTGTTGGCGAACCGCGAGGCCCAACGCTTGCTCGCCGTGTCCCGGCGGTTGACGCGATGCCCCGCCACCAGCTTGACACCGGCGGGCGTACCCTCCGAACCGCGTACCAGGTCGAGCATCTTTGGCAGGTCGGCCGGGTCGTTCTGCCCGTCCCCATCGAGGGTTGCCAACCAATGCCCGCGGGCCACTTCAGCCGCGTGGTAGATCGACGTGCTCTGCCCGAGGGAGCGGGCATGGCTGAGCACCCGCAACTGGCGATAGCCACTGCCTTGCAACGCCCGCAGTTGCGCGGCGGTGGCGTCTGTGCTGCCATCGTCGACCACGATGACTTCGAAGGCCTCGTCCACCAGCGCCGCCCGCACTTCTTCCAGCAGTGGAATGAGGTTGCCGGCTTCGTTCTTTGCCGGAATCAGGACCGACACATAAAGGGTTTCGTGCATGACGCTCCAGTAAAAAAGCTGAGGGGGTTAAACGCGGTAATACGCGCGGTACCAATCGACAAACGACTGCACGCCGACGGGCACCGCGACCTGCGGGCGAAAACCGATGTGTTCCTCCAGCTCCCGCGTGTCCGCCCACGTGTCGACCACGTCACCCGCTTGCAACGGCAAGAAATGCTTGATCGCGGGAATGCCCAGGGCCTCTTCCAGGCACTCGACAAACTGCAAGAGCTTCACCGGAGCGCCGAAGCCGATGTTGTAGAGCTTGTGGCGCACGCCTGTTTCGTTGGCCGGCGGCCGCGGCAACAACCGCACCAGGCCTTCGACGATGTCGTCGATGTAGGTGAAATCCCGCGACATCGCGCCGTCGTTGTAGAGGTCAATGGCGCGACCGCTGAGGATGGCGTCGGTGAATTTGAACGGTGCCATGTCGGGCCGCCCCCACGGTCCATACACGGTGAAAAACCGCAGGCCGGTGGTGGGAATCCCGTAGAGATGCGAGTAAGCGTGGGCCATCAGCTCATTGGCGCGCTTGGTCGCCGCATAAAAAGACACGGGCTGATCCACCGGATCGGTGGTGGCATACGGCAACCGGTCGTTCAAGCCATACACCGAGCTGCTCGAGGCGAACACCAGGTGCGCCGGCCGGTGGGCACGGCAGGCTTCCAATACGTTGAGGAACCCCACCAGGTTGCTTTGCGCATAAAGGTCGGGATTATCGATGGAATAGCGCACACCAGCCTGGGCCGCCAAGTGGACGACATACTCGAATGGAGTTTTCGCAAATACATCCAGCAGCGCCTGCTTGTCAGCCACGTCCAGCCGCAGGAAGCGGAAGTTGGGGTATTCGGCCAACAACGCCAGCCGAGCCTGCTTCAGCTCGACGCTGTAGTAGCTGTTAAGGTTGTCGATGCCGATGACCTGATGGCCCTCGCTGCACAACCGCCTGGCGGTATGAAACCCGATGAACCCAGCAGCACCGGTGACCAGTACGCTCATACGCAGCCCAAAACGGTCACTTGCATACATTACCCTGATGGATGGCCCGGCTTTTCCGGCGCCTGCACAGGCTTGTATCAAAGAAAAATGACGGTTTTATGAGCGTGCCAGCTTGCCAGGCGAAAGTCCCTGTGGGAGCGAACTGGCTCGCGATGAGGGTATGGCAGTCAATGACGAGGCGACTGAACCACCGCTATCGCGAGCCAGCTCGCTCCCACAAGGGGGCACAAGATTGGAGACCACCCGATGGATCAATCCGGGTCGTTGAGAATCAGGCTGCGATAATGCCCCGGGTTGGACCCGGACCATTTGCGAAACGCCTTGTAGAAAGAGCTGGCATCGGCAAAACCCAGGCGCGAGGCGATTTCGACGAAGCTGATGGACGGCTCGGCCAGCCAGGTGATCGCCAGATCCTTGCGCACGCTGTCCTTGAGGCCTTGGTAAGTCTGGCCCTCCTCCGCCAGGCGTCGGCGCAGGGTCGAGGCGGACACGCACAGCTGCTGGGCCAGGGCCTCGGTTTCCGGCCACCGTTCGGCGGGCAGTTGCCGCAGGTCGTGCCGGATACGGCTGGCCAGGCTTTGCGGGTCGCGGTATTTGACCAGGATGTTGGCTGGGGCCCGGGCCAGGAAGCGCTTGAGCTCGTCAGCGTTGCGCCGGATGGGCAGGTCGAGGCATTCGGCGGCGAAAATCATCCGGGTGCGCGGCCGGCCAAAGCGCAAGTTCTGGGAGAACATCACCCGGTAGTCGTCGCAGAAATCCGGCGCCGGGCAGCGCAGTTCGACAGACAGGATGGGAATGCGCCGCCCGGCCAGCCAGCAGGCGACACCATGGACGATCATCCAGTAAGTGAAGTAGGTAAAGGCCCGGCGTGGCGCCTGGTCGTCTTCCTGCAGCACGATTTCCGCCAGGCTTTGCTGGCGTACCCACTGGGCCGGCAGGTGTTCGAGCATCAGTGACAGAAACCCCAGCCCCGCTGTCAGCCCGCTCGCCAGCGTGGGCTGGGCCATGGCGCACTGGCAGAGGAACGCGAGGCTGCCGGACTTGAGCTTGCGCGGGTCCATGCCGAAGAACTCGTCATCCAGGCGCTGGGCCAGCAACCGCCAGAGCCGCGCATAGGCATGGGCCGGGACACGCGCCTGGGGATCGTCAAGCAGCGCCGGGGCTATGCCGACCTTGCTCAAGACCTCATCGGTAGCAGCCCCGGGCGCGCAGCTTTGCAGCAACGCCTCACGCACCAGCTGGATGGAGATGGTGTCTTTTTCCGACATGGCGCGGGTGTTCACAGGATCCGGTAAAGCAGCCGTTCTATCCGCACCCGGCTGACTCGTTTCAGGAACCTGGCCACGGCCTCGGGATAATCCGGCAGGGTTTCCAGGTCCAGGTAACGCTCGATCCGGCGGGTGTGGCGGTAGATCCGCTCAAGCTCGGCCTGGCGCGGCGCCAGAAGCTCGCCCTTGGGATCGTCCAGCAACAGCGCGTTTTCCAGGTCCAGGCGAAAGGCCCGCGGGTTGAGGTTGTTGCCGGTCAACAAGGTGTAGCGCTCGTCGACCCACATGCCCTTGAGGTGATAGGTGTTGTCCCCGTCACGCCACAGGTGCAGGTTCAATTGGCCGCTGTCGATCGCGTGCTGATGCCGTTTGGCGAAACGTCGCAGGCTGATTTCGTAGAGGTATGGTAGCGCCGCGATGATCTTGAACGGTTCGCTTGGCGGAATGTAGAAGTCGTTGGCGGTCTTGTCGCCGACGATGATGTCGATCTTGACCCCGCGGGCCAGGGCGCGGTTGAGCTCCCGGGTCACGGCCAGGGGCAGGTTGAAATACGGGGTACAGATGGTCAGTTGCTGGCGGCTGCTGGCGATCAGCTCACCGATCACCCGGCTCAGGGGGTTGTTCTTGCCCACCCCCAGCAACGGGCTTACCGACAGGCCACTTTTGTCGAGGCTGCCAACGCTGGTGTCATAGGTCGCGTACTTGAGGCGACTGCGCAGGTCGCCGATGTCCTTGCGCAAACTGCGGGTGCTGGGCAGGTTCGGCAGGTCCAGGCGATGCACGGCCCTGGAGGTGATCAGGCCATGCTGCACCAGGTGATGCATCGAGTCGGCCAGTGCCGTGTTCTGCAACAGGTGATAGCGGTCGTAGCGGTATTTGTCGAACTTGTGCAAATAGACGTTATTCAGGCTGGCGCCGCTGTAGAGCACACAGTCATCGATCACGAAACCTTTCAAATGCAACACGCCGAACAGTTCGCGGGTCTGCACCGGCACGCCGTAGATCGGCACTTCGCTGGCATGGGTACGGGTCTGTTCCTGGTACCACGCCGAGTTGCCCGGCTGCTTCTTGGCGCCAATCAGCCCGCGCTGGGCCCGCAACCAGTCCACGACCACGACCACGTCCAGTTCCGGACGCGCCGCTTTGGCGGCATGCAAGGCATCGAGAATTTCCTGGCCGGCCTCGTCCTGTTGCAGGTAGAGGGCGACGATGTAGATGCGCTGGGTGGCCTGGGCGATTTTCTCCAGCAGGCAACGGCGGAATTGGGCAGCGCCATCGAGGATGGTCACCGCGTCGGCGGTCAGTGCAAAGCTGCGCAGCTTGGGCAGCAGGGAGCGTTTGAAGAGCGACGGCATAGGGCTCGCAAAAAGGTCGATTCCGAAGAACGGATGAGCTTACACCATGGATGGGTTCGGGTCTTCCTGTCGTCAAGAAAAAAACAACTTGACCAAGGAGAACGATCGTTCTACTTTTATCCCATGAACGAAATCACTGGTAATGAAACTCGAGACATCATCCTCGATGTCGCCGAAAAGTTGATCTATAGAAGTGGCATCGCCGCCACCGGCATGGACCTTCTGGTGAAAACCGCCGGCGTCTCCAGGAAAAGTGTCTATCGCTACTTCGCCAACAAGGACGACCTGATCGTGGCCGCTCTCGAGCGGCGGGACGAGCGCTGGATGCACTGGTTCAGCAGCGAAGTGGACAAGGCGCCCACACCGACGGCGCGGCTGCTCAACCTGTTCACCGTGCTCAAGGGCTGGTTCGACAGCGAAGGTTTTCGCGGTTGTGCCTTCATCAACACCAGCGGCGAAACCGGCGATCCACAGGACCCGGTCCGCCAGGTGGCGAAGATGCACAAACAGAAGCTGCTCGATTACGTGACCCGGTTGTGCGTCGAACAAGGCGTCGAAAATCCGGACGCCCTGGCCCGCCAGCTACTGATTCTGATCGACGGCGCCATTACCGTGGCGCTGGTCATGGGCGACCACAGCGCGGCTGACCACGCCCAGGACATGCTGAAGATATTGCTACACACCTGACCGTTGAACCCTGCTTCATTCATCAACTTATTGGAGACTCGCCATGTCTGCCTCTTCTGAAGTTCGTCCGCCACTGCCGCCGTTCACCCGTGAGTCGGCGATCGAGAAAGTTCGCCTGGCCGAAGACGGCTGGAACTCTCGCGACCCGCAAAAAGTATCCCTGGCCTACACGCTGGACACCCAATGGCGTAACCGCGCCGAATTCGCGCACAACCGCGAAGAAGCCAAGGCGTTCCTGACCCGCAAGTGGGCCAAGGAATTGGATTACCGGCTGATCAAGGAACTCTGGGCCTTCACCGATAACCGCATCGCCGTGCGCTACGCCTACGAATGGCACGACGACTCGGGCAACTGGTTCCGCTCATACGGCAACGAAAACTGGGAGTTCGACGAGCAAGGCCTGATGTACAACCGCTACGCTTGCATCAACGACATGCCGATCAAGGAAAGCGAGCGCAAGTTCCATTGGCCCCTGGGCCGCCGGCCGGATGATCATCCGGGATTGTCCGAGTTGGGGTTGTAACCCTCTCGGCTGATCTACCGTTATCGCGAGCAAGCTCGCTCCCACAGGGGATTGAGGTCGGACACAGCGTTTGTGTGCACTGAAATCCAAATGTGGGAGCGAGCTTGCTCGCGATGACGGCGGCAAATCCAACGGGTGTGCAAACTGACCCACCGCTATCGCGAGCAAGCTCGCACAGTACAGCAGCCGCGCCAGACCAGCGGCCCCTCCAACAGGCTTGACCCACATGCCGCCAGGCATCACATTGCCTGGGCCGGCGATAAGCTCGCTGTTTCGTTGTGCAGCAGACTTTGTGGAGCCCATGACCGCGTCGATTCCGATCCGTCCCCCCTGCCCGCCCGGCGTCTGCGATTGCGGACGTGATGCCTTGTTGCAAGCGCCTGGCAGCGACCTGCGCATCCTGTGCCTGAATCGCCAGGAAGAAAAACGCCTGCTCGAACGCCTGGAGAACATCCAGAGCCTCGACGAACTCCAGCGCCTGCAACAGCGCCTGTATGAAAACCTGGGGATCCGCCTGCGCGTCGAGCCCGGCTACAACGAAGTGCGGACCATGCGCGGCATCGCCATCGAATTCCAGGAACAGCCCGGCCTGTGCCGCAAGATTCGCCAGTCGATCCCCGCCGCCATCCGCCGCGGGCTGGAAAAACGCCCCGAGATCGCCTGGCGACTGCTGGATGCCCACGATCTGTTTCGCGATACCTGAACCTGGACCGCTCCTTCCCTGGAGCGGCACTTCGACCTAGAAATCAACGGTCGCGGAAAGCAGGTAGGTGCGCGGGGTCGACAGCGTCAAGCCCGGTTCACTGTCATCCGATGCGCCGGCCGAACTCCAGTAGCGCTTGTCGGCCACGTTTTCGATGTTGGCCCGCAGGGTGATGTGTTTTTCGTCGACCTTGAACCCATAGCGAGCCCCCACGTCGAAACGCGTCCAGGCATCGATTTCCTTGGTGTTGGACTGGTCCAGGTACTGCGAGCTGGAATAGATGCCGCGACTGGTCAGGGTCAGGCCCTGGACCGTTGGCACATCCCATTCGGCGCCGAGGTTGACGTTGTACCTCGGCGTGGCCGGTGCACGGTTGCCATCGAAGGTGCTGTCGGTGGTGTCAGTCAGTTCACTGTCGATGAACATCACGCCGCCGAGCAAACGGGTTCCCTTCAGCGGTTCGCCGAACACACTCAACTCCACGCCGGTGTTTCCGCGCTTGCCGTTCGGGCCGAAGACACGTGTCGTGGCGTCGGTCGCATAGGCAGGCTGCTTGATTCGGAACACGGCGGCGGTGACAGCGAACGGGCCAGCGTCATACTTGGCGCCCATTTCGACCTGGCGGCTGATGAACGGCGGGAAAATCTCATCCTCGTTCACCGACGTCGATGGCGCGATCTTGCCCTGGCTCAGGCCTTCCATGTAGTTGGCATACAGCGACAGCTTGTCAGTCGCCTTGAACAGGATCCCGCCCGACGGCGAAATCTTTTCCTCGTCGTAGGCGGTGTCACCCTTGACGTTATTCGTCCAGTCATCAACCTTCACCCGTTGCCAGCGAGCGCCGAGGGTCAGCAGCAAGCGATCCTCGAACAGCCCCAGAGTGTCGGACAAGGCCACGCCGCTGAAGCGGTTCTCGGTATAGACCTTGTCGTCCTGTCGGGTCGGGTTGCTCGGCGTCGGGGTCTGTACCGGGTCATACAGGTTGCTGCGACCGTTGGCATAACGGGCGCCGCCATTTTCGAAGTCCATGTAGAAATAACTGGCCGCCAGGTTGACCTCATGGCTCACCGGACCGGTATGGAACCAGTTGCGCACGCCGGCCGTGGCCGTCCGGACATTTTCCTCCCGGGTAAAGTCACGGGGCTGGACGGTGAAGTCGCCCGCGTCGTTGGTGACCGAAACGTTGTGCCGAAGGAAGTCGTGGTCGCTTTTGCGCGCGCCGACACCGCCATACAGCATCACCGAATCGCTGACATCGAACTCAGCGTTCACTGTGCCGAAGGTGTCCTGGGTGCGCGCCTTGCTCCACGATTGGGCGTAGTTGTCGCGCACATCGCTGGCGTGGGGGATCTGGGCATTGGCACCGACCTGCACGCGTTCCTGGGGCGCGTCGGTGTTGCGTTCGGTGTGGCCGATGTCCGTCGAGAGTCGCAGGCGTTCGCCGCGAAAGTCCAGGCCCAGCACCGCCATCTCGCGGTCCACGCTCTGGTGATCCCATTCGGTGTCGCCCGCCTGCTTCACGCCATTGAAACGAATACCGAACTTGTCTTCTTCACCGAAGCGTCGCCCGACATCCACCGCCCCGCCAAGCTGGTTATTGGAGGCATAGCTGCCGGTGAGCGAGGTGATGGGCTTGTCGGTGGCGCGTTTGGGCACCACATTGATCCCGCCCCCCACGCTGCCCCGCGGCGAGATACCGTTGATGAGCTGGCTCGGTCCCTTGAGGATGTCGACGCGTTCGGCCATCTCCATGTCGATCGTGTACGTCGGCAGGATGCCGTAGAGACCGTTGTAGGCGACATCGCTGTTGAACAGGCTGAAACCGCGAATGGTGAACTGCTCAAAGCGTCCGCCCGCCGGGTTGGTGGTGCGGACCGAGGGGTCGCTGGCGATCAGGTCGCCGAGGGTGCGCGCCTGCTGGTTCTTGACCGTCTGGCTGGTATAGGTGGTCATGCTGAACGGTGTTTCCATGAAGTCCCGCGAGCCCAGCAGGCCTTGCGAACCACGCCGTGCCACCTGGCCGCCGGCGTACACCGGGCTGTCCGTCGACGCCGTGGCGCCGAGAATCGAGGTGGGTGCCAGTTGCAAGCTGCCGCCTTCTGGCGCCGGCATCAGGATGTAGGCCTGCTCCCCCACCGGCTGCAACTGCAGGCCCGAACCCCGCAACAGCCGGGCAAACCCCTCTTCCACCCCGAACTCCCCCGAAAGCCCGGCGCTGTCGCGCCCGCTCACCAAGGCCGGATCCACCGACAGGTTGACCCCCGCCAACCCGGCAAACCGGGTCAACGCCGCGCCGAGGCTGCCGGCCGGCACCTGATAACTGCGCCGGGCGGCTTCTTCGGCCAGGCTTGATGACATGAAAAATGGGCTGGCACCCAGGCTCAACATGAGGCTCAGGTTCAACAGCGGACGCCGGCCGGCAAAGGCCGGGCGCAAACGCGAAGGTACAACTGCGGACATTGGAAAGCGCTCTCGTTTTTGTTCAGTTGCCTTGAATGACAAGCGAGACAAAAAAAGGGGACAGGCCTCAGTCTCGATTCACGCTGGTGGGCACCGTAGGAGCTGCCGAAGGCTGCGATCTTTTGATCTTTCGCTTGAGATTCAAGTGTCTGGAGAAAGATCGCAGCCTCGCTTCGCTCGGCAGCTCCTACAGACCCAGCGGGAGGCTGATCGACATCAACTGTCCTCAGGCCAGATTCTTGCGAAGCGTCAGCGTGACCCAGTAACGGGTGCGCATGTGCACGTCCAGCGGCAGGCTGGCCGCAAGCAGCGTGAGGATTCGGTCGGTGTTGTCCAGGCGGAAGCTGCCGGTGATTCGCAGCGGCTCCAGGGTTTCGTCCCAGCGCAGCACGCCGGGGCGATAGCGGCTCAGTTCCCGCAGGAAATGCCCCAGCGGCTGGTCCTGCGCCACCAGTACCCCGTCACGCCAACCCAACTGTGCCACGTCGAACGCCTGCACCGGCCCCGCGCCTGAGGCCTGGACGTTGACCTGCTGGCCCTCTTCCAGACTCAGCGAGGGTCCCCGCAGGGGTTGCAGGTACGCTGAACCGCTGACCACCGACACCCGGCAGTCGCCGTCGCCCAAGTGCAGGCAAGCTTCGCCACGATGGATCGTGACGAGCCCATAGGGTGACTGAACGGACAGCGGCGTGCTCCCGGCGAGTTTGAGGGCCATCTCACCGCGCAGCAGCACCAGGCGCCGGGCCTTGAGGTCCAGGTCGACGGCGCTGTCGGTGTTCAGTTGCAGCGCACTGCCATCGACCAGCGACCAGCGCCGTCGCTCCCCCGTGGCGGTGTGCAAATCAGCGCGCCAGGCCTCCAGCGGCAGCTCCCGTCCCAGCAGCCAGGCGGTCGGGACCAACGCGGCGACGCCCAATGCACGCTTGAGCACCGCGCGCCGGGCCAGTACCGGACGGTCCAGGGTTGCCATGCCCAGGGATGCCGGCACCCCGGCAAAACGCTGGCGCAATCGCTGGGCCTTCTGCCAGGCCGCCTCGTGATGGGCGCTGCTGTCGCGCCAGCGTTGCAGGGCCGCCAAGTCGAATGCATCCCCGTCGAACTCCATCAGGGTCAACCACCGGGCAGCCGCCCGTGCCGCTTCACGAGCCTCGGGTGATGGCGTCGATGGCATCAGAAGTCCACCAACAGGCAATGCTCATAGGCCTGGGCCATGTAGCGCTTCACGGTGCGTTCGGAGACTTGCAGGCGCTCGGCGATCTCGCGATAGCCCAGGCCTTCGAGCTGGCTCCATAAAAAAGCCCGCCGCACCAAGGGCGGCAGGCCATCCAGCAATTCGTCCAGGGCTTGCAGGGTTTCCAGCAGCAGCCAACGCTGTTCCGGAGACGGTGCACAGGCTTCAGGCAGGTTCGCCAAAGCGTCTAGATAGGCCTGTTCCAGATTGCGGCGGGTATAGAAATTGCTCAACAGGCGTTTGCCGACGGTCAGCAGATAGGCCCGGGGCTCTTGCAGGTCCGTCAAGGTCTGGGAGCTGGCAAGCACCCGCAGGAAGGTATCCTGACGCAGGTCCGCCGCATCCCAGGCATTGCCCATGCGCCGTCGCAACCAACCTTCCAGCCAACTCCCGTGGTCACGGTACAACACATGAAGGGATTGCTCCGTCGGCGTAACTGCATCACACATGTCCAGAAGCCTGCGCAAGATCTTAAATGAGACTGATTCTAATTAATGTTCGCGCAGGAATCCAAGTTGTTTATGCAAAGTGGGTCTAGAAACGGGATGCAAGCCCCCTCCCTCTGTGGGGGCGAGCTTGCTCGCGATAGCGGTGGGTCAGCTTGCTTCCACGGCACTGGGTGGTCGCCATCGCGAGCAAGCTCGCTCCCACAGTCAGGTCTTTGCACACAGTGCGATCAGTGACTGGCATGCAAGGTCTTCGGCACTTCCGGCATGGCCGAAGAGTGGTGATTGATGATCTTCCACTGGCCATCGAGACGCTCATAAAGGAAGGTGTAGCGCGCCTGGACCTCACGCTTGGAACCATCGGCCTGGGTGAGTGTGAAGGTATAGACACCACTGTCCATCGCCGCGTCGGGCCCCAGGTGACGGATTTCTCGGTAGTTGATTTGTCCGACCGGCTTGGCGGCCAGGAAATGCTCGAAGTAGTCCTGGATCTGCGCCGGTGTGTTGCGCACCTTGTTGGAGACGGTCGGTTGCAAAATCGCATCCGGGGCATAGAGGCCGGTCACGGCGGTGGCGCTACCGGTTTGCAGCGCGGCGTTCCAGCGATCGAACAGGGCAGCGATTTCCCGATCATTCACGTTCTTGGGCTGCTCGGCCACTGTGCGATACACGTAAGGTGTGACCTCGACAGCCTGGACAAACGGCGCGCTCAGCAGGAAAAAAGCAGCGATGGCACAGGTTTTCATTTTCATCAGAAAGCTCCTTTGGGTTTCAATGAGCCCACTTTGCCGACCTTCCCGGCTCTCGCCATCGGCCAACCGGTGCCGATCGCCTATGCCATTCGGCAGATAGGCCCGGTGCCGGTGACACGGTCTAATGGCGTCACCGCGAACCGTCCGATCTTTTTCCATGCTGGAGCTCCCCATGCAAAGCCCGCCCCATGACCCCGGCAGTGCCCTGGCCATCCGCAGCCAGTATCGCCAATCGCAAAGCCGTGCCGCGCGCCTGGGTCTGTTGCTGGGCACCGGCCACGAGCTGACGCAGTTGCCCCTGCCGGCCATGCGTCAGCGTGCGCTGCAACGGGCGTGCGCCTTCATGGCGATGGACCACGGCCTGTTGCTGGAGTGGGCGTCGGACAACACGCTGCGCACCCTCGCCAGCCACGGGAGCGCGGAACGGGTCGACTTTCTCGCCAACCTGGCCCAGCCGCAGACGCCCGGCCCGAATTGGCTGGAGTCCCCCGGCAGCGCCCTGCCCCAGGTCCTGCGCATTCCACTGCGCACCTCCGATGGCGTGACGTTCGGGGCGTTGCTGCTGGGCAACAGCGTCGCCCTCGGCGCGCCGGACAACGAAGACATCGAGTCGCTGCAATTGCTCGCGACACTGTTGGCGGCGCATCTGGAGAACAGCCGCCTGGTCGAAGCGCTACAGGCCCGCGAGCGGACCATGTCCGAGCTGGTCCACCGTTTGTTCAGCGCCCAGGAAGACGAACGCAAGCGCGTGGCCTACGACCTGCACGACGGTCTGGCGCAGAACCTCGCCGGTTTGCACCAGCGCTTGCAGGGCTTCGCCGGTCGTTGCCCGTCGCTGGCGCCGGCACTGGCGAGCGAGTTGCAGGCCATCCTCGACCTGGCCCAAGGCTGCGTCGGCGAGGGCCGGCAATTGATCGGTGGCCTGCGCCCCCACGTACTGGATGATTTCGGCCTGTACAAAGCCGTCGACAAGGAGGCCGATCGCCTGCGTGACGCGGGCCTGACCGTGAGCTGGACCGAACACAGCAGCGCGCGCCTGCCGGGCAATACCGAGATCGCCCTGTTTCGCATTGCCCAGGAGGGCATCAACAACATTCTCAAGCACGCCCAGGCCCGTCATGTGGGCCTGGGGCTGGCGGTGGAAGATGACCACGCCAGCCTGCGGGTAGAAGACGATGGCCGTGGCTTTGCCTTGGAGCAACCCATCGAGACCAACGGCAGTTGCCACCTCGGGCTGGCCGCCATGCAGGAGCGCGCCAACCTGCTGGGCGGCCACCTGGCCTGTCGCAGCCAACCCGGCGGCGGCACCCGCTTGCTGGCCAGCGTGCCGCTACCGTCTGCCGGAGTACAGCCATGAACCGTCCTTTGCGCCTGCTGCTGGCCGATGACCACGAAGTCACCCGCGCCGGGTTTATCAGCATGCTCGCCGACAGCCCGGGGTTCGAGGTCGTCGGCCAGGCCCGCGACGGCCAGGAGGCCCTCGACCTGTGCGAGCGGCTACAACCGGACATCGCGATTCTCGACATCCGCATGCCCGTCCTCAATGGCCTGGGCGCGGCGCGGATCCTGCAGCAGCGCCAGCCTGGGATCAAAGTGGTGATCTTCACCATGGATGACAGCCCCGACCACCTCGAAGCCGCCATCGGTGCGGGCGCGGTCGGCTATCTGCTCAAGGATGCCAGCCGCGATGAGGTGCTCGACGCCCTCAAACGGGTTGCCCAGGGCGACGAGGCGCTGAACAGTTCAGTCAGCGCACGCCTGCTGCGCCGCATGGCCGAGCGCGGTGCCAATGGCGCCCCCCAGGTCCAGGCTTTGACCGCCCGTGAGCGCCAGGTATTGGGGCTGGTGGCCAGCGGCTTCAGCAATCGTGAAATCGGTGAAAAGCTGGGCATCGCACCCGGCACGGCCAAGGCCCACGTCGAGCGCGTCATCGGCAAACTGGGCGCCGCCGACCGGACCCAGGCCGCAGTGCGCGGCGTGGCCCTGGGGCTGGTGGCGCAACCCGCAGGGCAATGGCCATGAGGTTTCTCGCCGCCCGCCGCTGGGCCGACCTGCCCTTGCGGGGCAAGGCCCTGGTGGTGATTTCCCTGCCCCTGGTGGTCCTGCTGCTGTCGCTGGTGCTGATCTACATCACCGAACGGCAGACCGCACGGGCCGAGGAGGATGTGCGCCGGGTACTGCTCGTCCAGGGTGATATCCAGACGGTCCATACCTTGCTGGCCGAAGCGGCGGCCAGCGTGCGCGGTTACCTGCTGACTCGGCGCGAAGATTTCCTGCCCAGCTACGAACAAGCCACGCCGCTGATCCATGCGGCGTTGCAGCGCCTGGACCACAACATTCGCGATGCCAGGATGCGCGAGCACCTCAAGACCATCACCCCGCTGATCGCCGACAAACTCGACGGTTTACTCGCCTTGCGCAACGGCAAGCGTGACGACCCCGAGGCCATCACCGCGATCCTGATCGAAAACAAGCAGGTGCTGGACGTGTTGCGCGAGCAGATCAGCGCGATGCGCGTACGCGAGGATGGCCTGCTCGCCGAGCGCAGCGCCGCCGCCTCGGCCACGCGCATGCGCCTGCTGTTCGCCACATTGCTGGCCGCGGTGTGCGGCTTGCTGGGGGCCATTGTCGCGGTGCTGTTCCTATCCAAGGGCATCGTCGCCCGGGTCCAGCAGGTGCAAGGCAACGCCCAACGCCTGGCCTTGGGCCAACCATTGTTGCCGCAACCGCCAGAGCAGGACGAAATCGGCCAGCTCGGCACGCGGCTGGTGGAGGCCGGGCAGTTACTCGCAGAACGCGAGCGGGCCCTGCGCGATAACGAGGAGCGCTTGCGGCTGATCATCGATGGGGTGAAGGACTACGGGATCTTCGCGCTGGATGCCCAGGGCTACGTCACTACCTGGAATGTCGGCGCGCAGCGGATCAAGGGCTACACCGAGCAGGAAATCCTTGGCCAGCACTTCTCCCTGTTCTACTTGCCCGAAGAATGCCCGGCGCACCCGGACATGGCCCTGCGCGAAGCCACCCGCGACGGCCACTACATGGAGGAAGGCTGGCGTTGCCGCAAGGACGGCAGCCGTTTCTGGGCCAGCGTGGTCATCACCGCCCAGTACGATGGCACGGGCGCCTTGCGCGGTTTTTCCAAGATCACCCGCGACATCACCGACCGGCGCGCCGCCGAAATCGCCCTGCGCACCGCCCGCGAAGAAGCGGAAAGCGCCAGCCGGGCCAAGAGCGAATTCCTTTCGCGCATGAGCCACGAACTGCGCACGCCACTGAACGCCATCCTGGGTTTCGCTCAACTGCTGGACATGGACTCCACCGCCGGCCAGCGCCCCCAGGTCAGCCACATCCTGCGGGCCGGCCAGCACTTGCTGGCGTTGATCAACGAGGTGTTGGACATCGCCCGGATCGAGGCCGGGCGCCTGCCCCTGAACATCGAGCCGATCCCCCTGGCGACGGCGCTGCACGAAGCCTTGACGCTGGTTTCACCCATGGCCGCCGACGCCGGGATCCACTTGATCGACCTGCCTGCACTGCCCGACGACAGCGGTGTGCTTGCCGACCGCCAACGCCTGGTGCAGGTATTGCTCAACCTGTTGTCCAACGCCATCAAGTACAACCGACCCGGCGGCGAGGTGCGCATCGAAGTGAGCGTCCAGGCCCAGAAGGTGAGCATCGCCGTCCACGATACCGGCCATGGCATCGCCCCTGAACAACTGGGCCAGCTGTTCAAGCCCTTCGAACGCCTGGGCGCCGATCCGCAGGTCGAAGGCACTGGCCTTGGCTTGTCCTTGAGCAAGAACCTGCTGGAGATGATGCAGGGCAACCTGCAGGTCCACAGTGAGCCCGGGCACGGCTGCTGTTTTACCCTGCAACTGCCCGCCACCCAGGTGATCGGCACGCACTTGCCGCCCATCGCCGCCCTGGCCGTAACGCGCGCCCCCGTGGATTACCACGGCAAAATCCTCTGCATTGAAGACAACCTGTCGAGCCTCGCGCTGATCGAGACCCTGATGCAGCGCCGTCCCGGCATCCAGCTGTTATCCAGCATGCAAGGCCAGATGGGCCTGGACCTCGCCCGTCAGCACTCACCGCAACTGATCCTGCTGGACGTCACCCTGCCGGACCTGGAAGGCCTGGAAGTCTTGCGGCGCCTGCGCCAATCCCCGGCCACCGCGGCCACGCCGGTACTGATGATCACCGCCGATGCCAGCGACCTGACCCATCGTGCCCTGCGCGACGCCGGGGCCACGGCGATCCTGACCAAACCTATCCATATCCAGGCCTTTCTCGGCCACCTCGAGCACTATCTACCGGAGCCCGCATGAATCGCGACTTGCGCATTCTGATCGTCGACGATCAGCGCCCCAACCTGGACCTGATGGAACAACTGCTGGCACGTGAAGGACTGCACAATGTACTGAGCAGCACCGAGCCCTTGCGTACGCTCGACCTGTTCAACAGCTTCGAGCCGGACCTGGTCATCCTCGACCTGCACATGCCGGCATTCGACGGTTTTGCCGTGCTGGAACAACTGAACCGGCGCATCCCGGCCAACGACTACTTGCCGATCCTGGTCCTGACCGCCGACGCGACCCGTGACACCCGCCTGCGGGCCCTGGCACTCGGCGCCCGGGACTTCATCAGCAAACCCCTGGATGCCCTGGAAACCATGCTGCGCATCTGGAACCTGCTGGAAACCCGGGCGCTCTATAAAGCATTGCGCGAGTTGATCCCGTCCCAGCAGATCGAACTGTTGCGCCAGCACCGTCCCGCCGCCGACCCGGTCTAGTCTGGCGGCCGTTTCATCGAGGCCATCGAAGCATGGAAGTCACCGAACGAACATCGGCAAACGGCCTGCAAGGGCACATTCGCGGCGAACGCCTGGCCACCTCCGACGGCGTATCGAGCAAGGATATCCTGGTGGAGGTCTTTGTCCGTGAGCGTTGCGAAGCCCACATCGTCGTGCCAGCGGTGGCCGAGCCGTTGCTCGTCTGGGTGTTGTCCGGGCAAGCCATTGTCGAGGAGCGCACCGCCCACGAGCCGTGGGAAGCGAATACGGTTTGTCGCGGGGATTTTTTCCTGACCACCTCCCCTGTGCCTTATGAAATGCGCTGGCAAGTGACCAGCCCTGAGCCGTTCGTGGTCATGCATGTGTATTTGGGCCTGGCGTTGCTGGAGCGCGCCATCGCCGAAGCTGGCGGCGGCGCGATCCAACTGCGGGAAGTCTCAGGTGGGCGGGATGAAGTGCTCTCGGCCTTGCTGGAACAGATCCGGTTGGAGCTGACCCGACGCGGTGAAACCAGTGCCTTGCTGGTCCAGGGCGTGGCGCAATGCGTGGCGGTGCACCTGGCGCGGCATTATGTGGATGCCGGGGCCGAGGACATGTCCGGCCGCAACGCCCTGCCCGCCTTCAAGCTCAAGCGGGTGATCCTGTTAATGGAGCAACACCTGGCCGACCCCTTCAACCTCGGTGACCTGGCCCGGGCCATCGGCCTGAGCGAATACCACTTCAGCCGCCTGTTCAAGCGCGCCACCGGGCGTTCGCCCTCGCAGTACTTCATCCAACTGAGAATGGCCCGGGCCCGGCAACTGCTGATCGAAACCGAGCGCAGCATCATCGATATCGGCCTGGAGGTCGGCTATGGCAGCGCCAGTCACTTCTCCCAGGTATTCCGTCGCGAAGTGGGCGTGGCGCCGAGTCATTACCGCAAGTAAAGGCCTGACGGCGCCATAATAATGTGGCCGCACACAACCTCCTGTGGGAGCGAGCTTGCTCGCGATGGCGTCAGCCCCGTCAACACTGATGGCAACGGCTCCACCGCTATCGCGAGCAAGCTCGCTCCCACAGGTATTTCCTGCCAGGCCTGTCTTCATTTGATCCGGTAATGAAAGGTATTGCGCACCGCCGGCACCGTCACCGCCTTGCCATCGATGATTCGCGGCTGATAACGGAAGGTCTGGGCCGCCGCCAGTGACGGGCGGATGAACAACGGATGGCAGCCGTCGAGTACCTTGGGACTGTCGATCCGGCCCTCCGGCGTCACGCTGTACTCCACGGTGCAATCGCCTTCCAAGCCCTTGTCCAGGGCACGCTGCGGGTAATCTGGGGCTTGCTTGCTCAGGGGCTGATAGCTGCGGCTGTCGGCGATGGCCTGGCGCGCCTGCTCGGCCTGGCGTTGTTCGGCGAGTGCTTGGGCCTGCCGGACCAGGCGCTGTCGTTCGGCGGCCTGCTGCTCGGCGTCTTGCCTGCGCCGCTCACTTTCCAGCCGTTCGCGCTGCTGCTGTTGGGCCTGCTGCTCGCGTTTCTGTTCCTCGACCCGTTTGCGGGTCAGCGCCGCCTGTTCCAGCTTCTGCGCCTGGACCCGCGGGTCGACGAGCGGCTTGGTGGGGACAGGAAGTGGCGCTTGCGTGGGTGGCGGCGCGGGTTCGACCACGGGGGGTGCAACAGGGATGACAGCCGCCGGTGCAGGCGCTTCGGCCACCGGTGCGGCCGGCAACATCACCAGTTGCGTACGTAGCACCCGCGGCGTCTCGGCGACGGGCTTCTCCACGTTCCACCCCAACACCAACAGCGCAGCTATTGCGGCGTGCAGAGCCACGGCCAGTCCCGCCGCCAGGCCGTTTCTCCAAAAACCGTGGCGGCTCAACGCGGTTACGCTCAAGGCGGGACTGTGCATGATCATCGCCGTCATTGCGGCGCCTCGGTCACCAGCCCCAGGTTACTCACGCCGCCCTGCTGCAAGGCGGCCATGGCCGCGACGACCCGGCCGTAATCGGCATGATCATCGGCACGGATGTACACCTGGGTATCGCTGCGCTCGGCCACCACCTGCGCCACCTTGGCGCGCATCTGCTCCAGGTCCACGGCGCTGTCGGTCTGGTGGCGGGTGTCCAGCTCACCGCCCAGGTTCCAGTAGAAACCGCCTTCGGCCTTTACCGACAGGGTGAGGATTTGCTGGCGACTGTCGGTGGCCAGCGCTTGGCTCGCGACCTTGGGCAATTCGATCTTCACGCCCTGGGTCAGCATCGGCGCGGTGACCATGAAAATCACCAGCAGCACCAACATCACGTCGATGTACGGCACCACGTTCATCTCGGCCTTGGGACCGTGCTTGCGTTGTGGCTTGACGAGCATCTTGCCTCTCCTTTCAAGCGGCCGAGGCCAGGTTCACCGGGGCGCCGTGCAGCTTGCGGTGCAAACGCGCCTGCAGTTCGTTGCCAAACCCGTAGTAACGGGTCAGCAGGGTCTGGCCGCGGGCGGCAAAACGGTTGTAGGCAATCACCGCCGGGATCGCCGCGAACAAGCCGATGGCCGTGGCGATCAGCGCTTCCGCAATGCCCGGTGCCACGGTGGAAAGGCTGGCCTGTTGCACCTGGGACAGGCCGAGGAACGCATTCATGATCCCCCAGACCGTGCCGAACAAGCCGATGTAAGGGCTGACCGAACCGACGGTCGCGAGAAACTGCAAACCTTTCTCCAAGTGCACTTCCTGTTCGCTGATCGCCACCTGCAGCGAACGCTCGACGCCTTCGAGTACCACCTCAGGCGTACAGGCAGGCTGGTTGAGCTGAGTGAAGGCCAGCAAGCCTGCCTGGAAAATCGGCGTGACGCCGCCCTCGTCGTCACGTATCTGTGCGTGTTCCCGGTACAGGGGCAACAGGTCCTGGGTGCTGCGAAAACGTTGCATGAAAGCGTTGAGCTGACGCTCGTTGCGTTGCAGCACGGCACTGCGCTGGATGATCAGGTACCAGCTCAATAGCGAGGCCAGCAGCAAGGTGAGCATGACCGCCTTGACCAGCAGACTTGCGTCACTGATCAGGCCCCAGATTGTCATGTGTTCCAAAGTGGCTTGCATGGGTAGAACTCCTGTCTGGCGGCTATTCGATGAAATGTTCGTGACCGGTTGATGACAGTGCCGCTCAAGGCAGACGCAGGGCTTTCGCCACGTCGGCCCAGGGCACGAACTTGAAGTTCTGGGTCTGTTCGGGCATGCGCTTGCGGCCGTCCTGGACCACCAACATGCCCTGGTTCCAGGGCCCGCCGAGGTTCACCGAGGTCACTTCCAGGCCGTCGGTCTCCGACGCGCCATCAATGCCCGCAGCCGCATTCAGGCCGACCCGGAACGCACCCCGCACGGCGAACGGAGGCTCTGCATCGAGCACCAGGTAGCTGTCGTTGCCTTGGCTGGAGATCACCAGGTAGTCGCGACCCTTGGCCTGGTACAAGGCCATGCCCTCGACGTCAGCGTGCAACGACGGGCCAACCTTGATCACACTGCTCAAGGTCGCCGGCTGGTCGGCCCGGGCATCCATCGCCCAGACACCCACGTCCTCCTCACCGAGAAACAAGCGCTGGCGCTGCTCATCGGCCACGCAGCCTTCGGGCTGGCTGTCGACGCTGAACTGGCGCACCAATTGACCGTGCACCACGCCGTCGGGTGCGCTAAGGCGGTATTGCACAAAGCCCCCGTCCTTGCCGTTGGCGAAGGCGTACAGCTCACCTTCGGCGGGCTGGAACAGGCAGATGCCGTAGATATCCTTCAATGACGTCGCAATCTCCCCCGCTTCGCGCAACTCGCCACTGGCACGGTCGATGCTGAACAGGCTCAAGCTGTTGCGATCGCGGTTGCTGGCCACCGCCAGATCGACGGTTTGCGTGCCCAGCTTGAAGTTCGCCCGCACATCGACGTTGTTCAGGCGCCCGACCGGCAGTTCCTGCAGCAACTTTCCTTGCAGGTCATAGGCCAGCAGGCCTTGCTTTTTGTTGGTGCCCAACACCCGGCTCAAGCCCGGTGTGGTCGGGTGCACCCAGATCGCCGGGTCATCCGCGGCATCGCCCTGGCGGGCCACCGGCTCGCTCTGGGCGATGGCAACTACCGTGGGCAGCACCGGCGGCAAGGGCATGGGCGTGGGTTGCCAGTTGAGTTCACCCTGATACAGGCGTCCGTCATCATTGTCGCGCAGCAGCACTTCGATACCGGTTTTCGTCCGGCGCGCCGCCAGGCTTTCCGGCTCCTTCAGGCCCGGCAGCGACAGCGTGGCGCGGGGTGTCCAGCCTTTGCCGTCCTGTTGATACAGATGCAACTGCACAGCCTCTGGATCGAGGCCCAATACGCCACCGGGCAATACCGCCAAGGCGCCGGCCGCCTGCTGGATGTCGCCGAACGGCGCACGCATCGCCACGGGCGCCCGCACGGTCTCAGCCTCGGAGGATGCCGGGTAGGCCCACCAGCCTATCCGCTCTTCGTTGACGAACAATTGCTGGCTGGTGTCCTGCACTTGGCAGGTCTTGGCGTCCGGCGGCAGTGGTAAGCCACGCACCCGTTGGGCGGTCGCACCCAACCGCTCGCCGGCGCTCACCAGCCATTGCTCGCCCTTGCCCTCTTCCCCCACCAGGAACACAAACAGGTTGCTCGCCTCGTCGCGGTACAGGCACAGGCCGTTTACCGGGAAGTCCCGCGTGGGCAGGTACAGTGGCGCGCCCCACTGGCGGCTTTGTGGGTCGAGGCTGACGACCATGGCTTGCTGGCGCTCGCTGTCGAGGCTGGCGACCAGCACGTTCGCGCCCTGGGCCCGGCTATCGACACCTTCGAAGGTGCCCTTCAGGCGCGTCAGTTCGCGACCCTGGGCATCGAGCAAGAACAGTCCCTCGCGGGCACTGGCCAGTCGCTCGGTCGTCGAAGGACCAGGCAGGAATGCCAGGGCGTTGATCGACCGTTGTTCGGCTTGAGGCCAGGGTTGCAGCTTTAGCTTGGGCACTGAAGCAGCTGCCAGGGCGGCGGCTGATGCCAGGCTGAGCGCCATCGCCAGTAGGCAGCGCTTGGGTAAGGAAAACAGCTTGTTCAACGGGAAAATCCTTGTCGTTCAGTCAGACTCAAACGGGCTTGTTGCTCACTTCTATTGCCAGGGAATTCATCTGTGGGAGCAAAGCTTGCTCCCACAGCCAAATCCTCTTGCCACAAGTGATCAGGTTCGCGAATCAGAAATGGGTAAAGGTCAGCCCCAGCTTGTACGTCGGGCCGTACTCTTCGTACTGGCCGTTATAGGAGCGGTGGCCGGTGTAGACGAAATACGACTCGTCGGTGAGGTTCTGGGCCTCGAGGCTGACTTGCAGATTCTTGGTCAGCGAGTAACGCGCGCTGAAATCGACGAACGTCTGGGCGTCTACGTGCAGGTCATGGTCGGGGTCGCCGATGGACGCCAGCTCGAACAGGTACGCTGACTTGTAGTTGGCCGACAGCCGCAGGCTCAGCTTGTCGTTCTCCCAACCCAGCATCAGGTTGCCGACCGTGTCCGACTGGTTCGGCAGGTCGATGCTGCGCTTGCGCTGGGTACCGCTGGCCTGGTCGAAACCTTCGATCTCGGCGTCCGAACGGCTGAAGGTGGTGTTGGCCCCCAGCAGCAGCCCGTTCCAGGGGGCCGGCAGCCAGTCGAATTTTTGCGAGTAGGCCAATTCCAGGCCGTACAGCTTGGCGCTGTCGCCGTTGGCGTAGCTGTGGGCTTCTGAAAAATCGGTCCAGGCGCCCGTACCGGCCAGGTCGGTGTTGTAGACGAAATGCTTGATGTCCTTGTAGAACACGAAGGCCGAGACCGTGCCGGCGTGGCCCATGAAATGCTCGATACCCAGGTCCAGGTTGCTCGATTCCAGCGGCTTGAGCTCCGGGTTGCCGAAAGTGGCTTCGTCATCGTCGATGACAAAACCTGGCGCCAATTGCCCGAAGGTTGGACGCACCACCGACTTGGTCCAGGCCGCACGCACCTGGGTGTTCTTGTCCAATTGGTAGCGCGCGTGCAGGCCCGGCAACCAGTGATGATACTCGCGACGGGTCTCGGTATCGGTGAAGACCCCGTCAGTGGCGCCGCTGCCCTTGGCTTCGAATTCGGTACCTTCGTAGCGCATGCCCGCGATGAAGCGCCAGTCATCGATGTCGACGGTGTTCATCAGGTACGCGGCATTGATGTCCTCGCTCATCTTGAAGTCGTTGACTCGCGACTCTTGCTCGTCGAAAAACTCGTCGCGGTTCAGGCCGCCCAGCAACTGCTTGATGGCATCGGCGCTGATGCCCGGGCCGAAGCGACCGAGACGGTAGTCCACGCTGCCTTTCTGGAACTGCCCGAGGTTCAGTTGCTCGTCGGTGAACCCCAGGTCGTCGAAATCTTCGTAGACCCAGGCGTCCAGGTCGTTGTCCTTGTCCCGCCGGCTGACTTTGCCACCGAACTTGACCTGGGACGCATAGCCGCTGAAATCATAGTCCCGGGCCAGGTCCAGGCGCAGGTTCTTCTCGGTGTCGGTGGTCTTCTGCGCTTCCCAGTCCACCTTGTCGAGGCTGAAGTTGGCCGGATCGTAGAACCCCGAGTCGATGATCGGCCGCGGCTTATCGTTGTCGTAGAAACCACCATTGAAGCCGTCGATGCCTTCGAAGGTAGCCCCGGCAATATGGCCGGGACTGTCTTCGCTGGATTGGCTGTAGCCGCCCTGGCCACTCAGGGTCCAGAGACCGAACAGGCGCTCGCCACCCAGTACGTAGGATTGGATTTCCTGGGTTTCTTCACGTTGCTTGAGTTTGCGCTCGCCCTCGGCGTCCCCCAGTTGCCCGGCGGCTTGCGGGTCTTCAAAGGCGATGCTGGCGGCGTTGCGGGTTTCGCTGTCCTTGTAGCGGCTGTACAGCGTGCGCAGGTAATAGCTGCTGAAGTCGTCGGGCTTATAGTCGAAATTCAAGCCGCCACCGGCCCGCTCGCGGCGGATGTCGTAGTCGCGCTGTTCGAACTCTTCGAGGCGTGAACCTTGTGCGAAATCCCAGGCACCGCCGGTTTCGACGTTGTCCGAACCGAAGTCGCGCTTCTGCCAGCTCAGCGCCGCGGCCACGCCAAAGTTGTCGATACCATCGCCAAGGCTGAAACGGTCGCTGATGGCACCGGAGAATTTCGGGCTGGTCTGGTCGGTGTTCTTGTCATAGCTGGCTTCGCTACTGCCGGTGTAGAACAGCCCCTTGTGGTCGAAGGCCGAGAGGCTTTTCACATCCACCGTGCCGCCCAGGGAGTTGGCGTCCATGTCCGGCGTCAGGGTCTTGATCACCGACAACGACTGCACCAGTTCCGAGGGCAGCACATCCAGGGCAACGGCGCGACGCTCGCTTTGCGGAGCCGGCACCAGGGTGCCGTTGATGGTCACGCTGTTGAGGTCCGGCCCCAGGCCACGCACGCTGACAAACCGGCCTTCGCCCTGGTCCCGCTCGACGCTGACACCGGGCAGGCGCTGCACCGCTTCGGCGACGTTTTCATCCGGCAACTGCGCCACGCCGTCGGCATGCACCACGCTCTTGATGCTGTCGGCGCTGCGCTGCTCCTTGAGGGCCTGGTCGATACTCACCGCCTGGCCGACCACTTCAACGTGTTCCGTGGCGCCGGCCGCTTGCTCGGCGGCACTCAGTCGTTCGCTGGCAATGGCCATCGCCAACGCGGTGAAGGTGAAACCGACGAGCCCGGCGGTGCTTGTGCGGTGGTACATGGTGATCCTCCCCAGGAATCCGGAAATCCGCCAGGCAGTGGCCCGGCAACTGGGAGGGCACGCTAGGGGTGGGGAATGACGGTTCTGTGACAGCGGTGCCAGCCAAAGGACGATATCGGCGATTTAGACAGGTTGGTCGACCGAAGTGAGCTGAAATGACCTCTTCCCTGCGGCTCAATGAATCTGAAGACAATTAATTTTGTGGCGAGGGGATTTATCCCCGCTGGGGTGCGAAGCGCCCCCATGCGGCATACCTGTCACGCCGTGCAATCAGCTCTACAGGGCTGCTGCGCAGCCCAGCGGGGATAAATCCCCTCGCCACAATGGGAGAGGTGCTGTCCCATACAGTGAAAAAACCGGATGACCGATGAGCTGATTCGACCTCCCCCACTCCGTTACCCGCCGTCACCGCACTGTCACATCCATCTGCTGTGCTGGGCCGCATTCCGCTTCTGGCAAAGGACTTCGGCCATGTTCTCCGTGCTTCGCCCGCACCGCTTCAAACTCGCCCTGCTTCTGCTGGCGGCCAACCTCGGGCTGATCCTGCATTTGGCCAGCGGCGAGCTCAAACCCATTGCCGAATGGGTCTGGCTGGATATTCTCGGCGAAGGCGGCTCGGCGCTGCTGGCGCTGGTCTGGCTGGGGCTGGTATTGAAAAGCCGCCCGGCCGGGCGGGTGACCAACTACCTGATCCTGGGCCTGGGCTGCATCTTCTTTTCCTGGTGGATCGACAGCCTCGACGAATTCATCCGCTTGCCCGATAGCATCACCTGGGATCACTGGCTCGAATCCGGCCCCATGCCGGTGGGCATGATCCTGCTGACCCTCGGCATCTATCACTGGCACCGCGAACAGCTGGCGATCAACGGGCAAATGGAGAAACGCGAGCGATTGTTCCGCGAGCACCGCCTGTTCGACAAGCTCACGCCGTTGGGGGGCGCCGACTTTCTCAAGCACGAACTGTCCGCCAGCCTGGAAGACAGCCGGCGGCGCCAGCAGCCTTTGTCGTTGCTGGCCCTGGACCTGGACAACTTCACCGCCATCAACCAACGCTTCGGCCACGGCGAAGGCGATGCGGTGTTGCAGGCGATCAGTCAGTTGCTGGTCTTGAACCTGCGTCGCCAGGATCTGCTGTGTCGCCTGGCCGGCGATCGCTTCGTGGTGCTGCTGCCCGACACTGGCGAGAGCCAGGCCCGGCGCCTGGCCCTGGAGCTGGAAATCGCGGTGCGCAGCCTGGCCCACAAGACCCGGCAACATAGCGAGCGCTTGCAACTGGCCGCCAGCACGGCAGTGCTGATGGCGTTCGACGAAGCCCCCGACGTTTTGCTCAAGCGCCTGAACCTGGCACTGGCCCAATCCCGGACCACGCTGGCGAAAAGCGCATGACGCTCAAGACCTGCTGGTACGAAACCGACAGCCGCTTCATTCCGGGGCACTATCAGCCTGCCGCGCTGATCGACCTGGCGCTGTCCCGGGACATCGACAGCCATCGCCTCCTGCGCGGCACCGGACTGTTCCATGACGATATCCTCGCCGGACAGAGCCGCATCAGCCCGCAGCAATTCCTCGGCCTGATCGACAACAGCCGGCGCCTGCTGGATGCCAGCGACAGCAGTTTCCTGTTTGGCCAACGGCTATTGCCCGGCCACTACGGACCCGCGAGCCACGCCTTGCGCCACGCGCAGAATCTGCATCAGGCCCTGCAAAGCCTGATCGACCAACAGGCGCTGCTCAGCCCGTTGGCAGCCCCGCGCCTGTTGCTGGACGAGCACTACGCCTATGTCCATTGGCTGGACAGCTGCGGCGCCGGGGAACAATGGCGCTTCGTGCTGGAGGCGAGCATGACCTCGATGGTGGCGATGAGCGCCTGGCTCAGCAGTGAACGCCTGCCCTGGCAGTGCAGTTTTCGCCACAGCGAGCCGCGTTACGTCGAGCAGTATTGGGTGCACCTGGGCGAACACACGCAATTCGACCGTCCCCTGGACCTGATGCGCCTGCCCCGCCACTGCCTCGCCCAGCCCTGGCCCAACGTGTCGGCCACCGCCGGCCAGGTGGCACGAATTGAGGCCCAGGACCAGCTCGACCAACTGGGGTTCGCGTCAAGCTTCCTCGATTGCCTCTACGACTACCTGCACGCCCATGTGCAGCAGACGCCAAGCCTGGAACAAACCGCCCAGGCCTTCGCCATGAGCCCGGCTACCCTCAAGCGCAAGTTGCACAAGCACCACACCGGGTTCCAGCAACAGGTCGACCGGGTGCACACCCACGTGGCTTTGTATCTGTATCAGGTCAAGGGGTTCAGCAACGAGGAAGTGGCGCAGTACTTGCGCTTCAACGATACGGCGAACTTCCGTCGCTCGTTCAAGCGCTGGACCGGCAGCACGCCGAATCTGATCCGGCAGTTGCTGATGCTGGGCTGAACTGTGGGAGCAGACTGCCCCCACAGATAAATTCCCTGTGGGCTCAGTGCCCGCGAATGTAGTGTTCCAACTGCCGGATCAGGTCGGCCTGCTCGACAATCGCCTCTTTCACCAGGTCACCAATGGACAGCAGGCCGATCAACTGCCCGTTATCCAGCACCGGCAAGTGCCGCAAGTGGCTGTCGGTCATGACTTCCATGCAGCGGTCGATGCTCTGCTGGCTGTCGGCGGTGACCACCGGGGCGCTCATGATGGTGCGCACCGTCGTACCCACCGACGACCGCCCCTTGAGCACCATCTTGCGCGCGTAGTCCCGCTCGCTGAACACGCCCACCACCTGACCGTCCTCGATCACCGGCAGTGCACCGACGTTTTTTTCGGCCATGATCTGCAGCGCTTCGAGCACCGTCTGCTCCGGCGCGATGCTGTGGACCTGCTGGTTCTGCACACTCTTGAGTCGCACCAGTTGAGCAGCGGTTTTCATTGTTCATCCCCACAAAGCTAAAGGCATGTTTGAACCCAGGCCTGTCAGTCAGGCATCACCCTGTGGGAGCCGAGCTTGCTCGCGATAGCGTTGGGTCAGCAGCCTCAGGTTCGACTGGTGTACCGTTATCGCGAGCAAGCTCGCTCCCACAGGTTCTCATGCGGCTTTTCAACTCACTCGCAGGCGCGGATCAGTCCTCGCCAATCTCCACCACATCGCCATTCAAGCGCACCGGCCACACCCGCAGGCTTTGCTCCGGGTACTCCAGGCAATGGCCGTCTTCCAGGCGGAAATGCTGCTTGTACATCGGCGAGGCAATCACCAGGTCACCCTTGATGCTGCCCAGCAAACCGCGGCCGATGACGTTCGCACCGGACTTGGGGTCGCGGTTGTCGATGGCGTACAGCGGCTTGTCCTCATGTTCCGGCAGATAGAGCAACGCCACTTGGCTGCCGTCGTGCCAGGCGACCACGCCGGAGTTGGGCACCAGGTCGGCGCGGCTGCACAGGGCGCGCCACTGCAAGGGTTCCTGGGCGACATCGCGGGCGGGAATGCGAACGACGTTTGACTGGCTCATCAGAGCACCTCCTCGGTAACGGGAATCAGGTGGAGTTCATGGGCGTGAACCGGCCGACGCTGGCCGCGCTCGCGGACGAAGTGAACGTCCGGATCGCCGCGCTTGTCGTTGACGAAAGTGCGGAAACGCTTGAGCTTGTCCGGGTCCTTCAAGGCGTTGGCCCATTCGCATTCGTAGCGGTCGACCACCAGTTGCATCTGGGCTTCAAGCTCGGCGCCCAGGCCCAGGCAGTCATGGATGATCACGTCCTTGAGGTAGTCCAGGCCACCTTCCAGGCTTTCGCGCCAGACCGAGGTCCGTTGCAGTTTGTCGGCGGTGCGGATGTAGAACATCAGGAAACGGTCGATGTAGCGGATCAGCGTGGCGTCATCCAGGTCCGTGGCGAACAGCTCGGCGTGACGGGGACGCATGCCGCCGTTGCCGGCCACGTAGAGGTTCCAGCCCTTCTCGGTGGCGATCACGCCGACGTCCTTGCTCTGGGCCTCGGCGCACTCGCGGGTGCAACCGGACACCGCGAACTTGAGCTTGTGCGGCGAGCGCAGGCCTTTGTAGCGATCTTCGATGGTCAGGGCCATCTGCACGCTGTCCTGCACGCCGTAGCGGCACCAGGTGCTGCCCACGCAGGATTTCACCGTACGGGTGGATTTGCCGTAGGCATGGCCGGTTTCGAAACCGGCTTCGATCAGCTCGGCCCAGATGTCCGGCAACTGGTGCAACTGGGCGCCGAACAGGTCGATGCGCTGGCCGCCGGTGATCTTGGTGTAGAGGTCGTATTTCTTGGCGACCACGCCAATGGCGATGAGTTTGTCGGCGGTGATTTCCCCGCCGGCGATGCGCGGCACCACCGAGTAGGTGCCGTTTTTCTGCATGTTCGCCATGAAGGTGTCGTTGGTGTCCTGCAGCGCCACCAGGGATGGATCCATGATCGGCTGGTTCCAGCACGACGCCAGGATCGAGCCCACCGCCGGCTTGCATAGGTCGCAGCCGGTGTGACCTCGACCGTGCCTGGCCAGCAGTTCTTCGAAACTGATGATGCCTTCAACGCGTACCAGCGCATACAATTCCTGGCGGGTGTAGGCGAAATGTTCGCACAGGCTCTTGTCGACGCTGACGCCGCGGGCAATCAATTCGTGCTCGAACACTTGCTTGACCAGGGCCGCGCAACCACCGCAACCGGTACCGGCCTTGGTGTCGCATTTGAGCTGGCCGAGATCGGTACAGCCGCCGTCGATGGCCGAGCAGATCGAGCCCTTGGTCACATTGTGGCACGAGCAAATCGTGGCGGTTTCCGGCAACGCCGCCGGGCCCAGGGTCGGGGCGCCTTCGGACGATGGCAGGATCAGGCTGGCGGCATCCTTGGGCAAGGCGATGCCGTTCTGCATGTATTGCAGCAAGGTGTCGTAGTAGCTGTTGTCCCCCACCAGCACCGCGCCGATCACCCGCTTGCCGGCGGCGTCCACCACCAGCCGCCGGTAGCTGGCGCTGGTTTCGTCGATGAACTGGAAGCTGCGCGAACCTGGAGTGTTGCCATGGGCATCGCCGATGGAGCCGACGTCCACGCCCAGCAACTTGAGCTTGGTGGACATGTCTGCGCCGGTGAAGGCTTCAGCGCTTTCGCCACACAGCCGGGCGGCGACGCTACGGGCCATCTGGTAGCCCGGGGCGACCAGGCCGAAAATGCTGCCGTTCCAGGCCGCGCATTCGCCGATGGCGTAGATGTCCGGATCGCTGCTCTGGCAATGATCGTCGATCACCACGCCGCCGCGCGGGCCGATCTGCAGGTCGCTCTGGCGTGCCAGGGCATCCTGAGCGCGGATACCGGCAGAAAAGACGATGAGGTCGGTTTCCAGGAAATCGTCGTCGCCGAAATTCATCCGATAACGGTACTGCTCGCCGGCGCTGATGGACTGGGTGCCCTTGGACAGGTGCACGCCGACGCCCAGGCTTTCAATGCGCGCCTTGAGGGCCAAGCCGCCCTGCGTATCCAACTGCACCGGCATCAGCCGTGGCGCGAATTCCACCACATGGGCTTCCAGGCCCAGGGTCTTGAGCGCGTTGGCCGCTTCCAGGCCCAGCAGGCCGCCACCGACCACCACGCCACGGCGGGCATTACTGGCAGCGGCGCGGATCGCATCCAGGTCTTCAAGGGTGCGGTAGACCAGGCAAGAGTCACCCTCGGCGCCCTGGATCGGCGGCACGAACGGGTAGGAACCGGTGGCGAGCACCAGTTTGTCGTAGCTGATGCGCTCCCGGGCAGTGACGACCTGGCGCGCCTGGCGGTCGATTTCCAGCACGGGTACGCCCAGGTGCAACGTGACGCCGGCGGTCTGGTACAACGACGCTTCGCCCAGGGCCAGGGACTCGGCATCACGCCCGGAGAAGTACTCGGACAGGTGCACGCGGTCGTAGGCACGCATCGGCTCTTCGCTGAACACATGCACGTGGTAATGATTGAGGGCACCGCGTTCGATCAGTTGCTCGACGCAGTGATGGCCGACCATGCCATTGCCGATCACGATCAGCGTTTGCAGCTTGTTCAGAGAAGCAACGTTGGAATTCATAAAAAGCACCCGACAAAAGCCCATCACGATTTTGAAAGCAAAAAAAAGACGCCTGAAACCTTGCGGTTCCAGGCGTCTTTGCCTGTTCTGTGCGGTATCGGCCCGGCGACTGCGCCCTGACCTACCGTTGTCCCCCGGCCTGCTGGCGCTCGATCTTCGTTGACCGACGGGGCTGCCCACGCGGCTGTGTTCACGGTGGGCCTGAATAGCCTCTTGCAGCGAGCGTGCCAAACCTCATCCGCGACTGTATTCGCAACCTCGAATTCGCCGACGATCCCCTGTGGGAGCGGGCCTGGCCGCGAAACCGTCGGCTCAGCCATCGCAAGCTGACCAGCCTCCTGCGCTGTTTCGCAGGCACCGCCAACTGCCTTGCGATGGTGCGATCACCCCGCCTGCGGCTTCATAAAAGTGCAGTCGTTCGAACCCACCGTTCACCGTAAGACCGTCATCGCGAGCAAGCTCGCTCCCACATAGGGTTGGGCTCAAGTTCGGAATCCACCGCGACTCCCCTGTGGGCGAGCTTGCTCGCGATAGCGGTGGGTCAGCTCGAAGGGTTATCGGCGGTCCTGGTCACCATCGCCACGATACTGGCCAACAACTCTTCCTTCGCCTCATCAGCGCTGATTTCCCCAGTAGCGGCGGCATTGGACAATGCTTCCGCCGCTCCCAGCATCGCCCGCAAACCGGCCTGGGTGATGCCCTTCGTGCCGGCGAACGGCTCCAGCACCGCGCGGCACTTGTCGAGGAAAATACCCTCGTATTCGCGCTTGATGCGTTCCAGCTCCGGCGAGCTGGTCAACGCTGCAATCACCCCGGGAATCTCTCGGCCTTGCAACAACACGCATTCGACGTAGGAAGAAGCGATCACCGCCGCTCGGCTTTGCAAGGTGGCCTCACTGGCATCCAGGGCCGCATCCATCCGTGCGGTCTGACGGGCATCGAAATCCTGGTAAAGCGCCGCCAGCAGCCCAGAGCGGGTAATGAAGTGGTTGTAGACAATGGGTTTGGTCACCCCCGCCTGGTCCGCCAGCCGTGCCAGCGTCAGGGCGTCGCTGCCCTCCTCGCGCACCAATCGCCAGGCGACCTCCAGCAATTGGCGCTGCCGGTCGTGCCGGGATAAACGACGACGAGGTGAAGCCTGCGAATGTTCGTCAGTGCTTGACATGCTAACTTTACCAACCGTAACTTACTAAGCGTAACTTAAGCATACCTGTCATCACGACCTCGTGACCAGAAGGAGTTTCGCCATGCATGCACTCATCGTTGTGGCCCACCACTATCCGCGCTCCCTCACCCACAGCCTGGCCGGGAAAATCGCCGAGGGCATCACCCGCGCCAACCCTGTCGATACGTTCGAGATCGCCGACCTGGCTGCCGAAGGCTTCGAGCCGCGCTTCAGCTTTGCCGACCACGCCGTGCACCACCGCGAGGCCTTGCCGCCCGCGGATGTGCTGGCCGAGCAAGCCAGAATCGACCGTGCCGACGCGTTGGTGTTGGTCTATCCGATTTACTGGTGGTCCATGCCGGCACTGCTCAAAGGCTGGATCGACCGGGTGTTTTCCAACGGCTGGGCGTTCGATTTCAGCCTCGACAAGCCGTTCATCCAGAAACTGCAGCACTTGCAGGTCCATTTGGTGGGGGTCGGAGGCGCCGATGCCGACAGCTTCCAGCGCCACGGCTACGGTGAGGCGATGATCACGCAGATCGACCATGGCATTTTCGGTTATTGCGGCGCCCAGGTAGTGAGTTCCCAGCGTTTGCTCGACTCGGAAACCGCCGATCCGCAACAGCATTTGCAGGCCGCCGGCGTTATCGGCCAGCGGTTATTCGCAACGCTCGACGAAACCACCCAGGCGCCCGCGACCGCATGCGCCTGAGCTCAGAGCGCACGTCCACGGGCGGCAGACAGTGTCGCGTCACGCCCATAGATATCCGGGACGTACACCGCCTGGCCCTGGCTGTCCGCTTGTGCCGTCCAGTAGCCCAGCAGGATCGGCACGGGCCGGGCCAGCCTGAACTCGTGGGTCGACTCACTGGCCAGCAACGTGTCGGTGCGTGCGCGTTCGGCCGGGCTTACCAGCAGGTCGCGCAGGTGCATCACTTGCTCGATCCGCACGCAGCCTGAACTGAAGGCCCGCGGGCCTTTGCTGAACAACGCCTGGCTCGGTGTGTCATGCAGGTACACCGAAAACGGATTGGGAAAACGGATCGCCATTTTGCCCAACGGGTTCTTCGGACCTGGATCCTGGCGCAGCATGAGGTTGCCCGGGTGCTCCCAGTCGATGTCTTCCGCCAGCAACGGCAGGCCATCACCATCGAGGATCCGCAGGTTGTGGCGGCTGAGAAACTCCGGATCGCGGCGGATCTCGGGCAGTTTGTCTTCGCGCATGATGGTCGGCGGAATGGTCCAGGTCGGGTTGAGTGTCAGTCGGGTGACGTGGGATTTGAGCAGCGGCGTCTGCCGTTGCGCACGGCCCACCTGGGTACGGGTTTGCCAGACCGGCGCGCCGCCCTGGTAAACCGTCAACTGCGCCGCCGCCACGTTGACCAGGATGCTGTCGGTCTCCACGTCCTGGGCCAGCCAGCGCATGCGCTCCAGGTTGATGCGCAACTGCTCGCGGCGCATGGCCGGGCTGATGTTCAGCTCGGTGACGGTCCACGGCCCCACCACGCCATCGGCCTGCAACGAATGCTGGGCCTGGAAGCTCTTCATCGCCTCCACCAGCATGGGGCTGTAGTGCTCGTCGCTCACCTGCGGCGGCGTGCTCAGGTAACCCTCGTTGAACAGTCGTTGGGCCAGGGCGGGTACGCGGGCATCCTGTTTGTCCGGTTGCAGCAACGGCCCGCCCGGCACCGCTTGCCATTCGGCTAAAGGCTGTTGCCGCAGCCGGGCATAGAGGCCGCGCAGGTTGCGGTAGAGGTCCAGGTTCGGCCGCGCCTGTTCAAAAGCGTCGGCCAGGTTCTGCAGGCCCAGCCCGGCGATGGCCAGTACCACGGCCGGGTGGTCCTGTGGCGGTGGATTGGCTTTCCACACCGGCTCCAGCCGGTCTTGCGGCAAATAGCCGAAGCGCAGGTCATGCAAGGCTTGCAGGTAGCGCCGGCTGATAGCGATGTCGGCACAATGAGGGACTTGGTTTGCCCCCTCGACCGGCAAGCTATAGCGCGCGGGATCGAGGCCGTCATCGGCCAATTGTTGCAACTGGACCTGCAACGCCCCCCGTCGTTCGTCGTCCGACCAGACTTCCTGGCCTGCGTTTTGCTGGTAGAACGCCTGCAAGTCGAGCAGCGTTGGAAAGTCGACACCCACCGCAACGTCCGGGCACGCGGCCGCCAATTGCGCCAGGGTGGTCTGCACCAGTGCCGGATCGCTGTCTTCGGCTGTGGCGACCAATGGCGCAGTGAGCAATAAAAGGCTCAGGTAACATGCGGACTTTTTGAACAACTGCTTTACTCCAATCCATGGCCGTCTCGTTGACGGTGAATTTTGCGACAGGTACGACCCGCCATCATGCAAACAAACGAAATCGGACGGGATGCCGCGAACGAACACCACGTTGGACCCCCTTCGCCTGTAACGGGTTTTTTGCGCCGATTCTGCCTGCTCATGCTGGGCCTGGGCATCATTTGCAGCCCGGCGCTGGCCGAAAAAAAGGCAAAGTCGCAAACGCTTTACCACAGCCTCGCCCAGGCAGCGCCGGAACTCAATCCCCTGGCGCTCAAAAGTGCCTTGAGCGCCATGCAATGCGCGGTCGCCAATGGCGCCGGCCAGGCCCGTCACCTGGCGGTGATCGACTACTCGCAACCGTCCACGGCCCGGCGCTTGTGGATCTTCGACTTGCGCCAGAAGAAGCTGGTGCTGCGCGACCTGGTGGCCCACGGGCAAAAATCCGGGGAAAATTTCGCCACGCAATTCTCCAATCGCCTGGGCAGCTATCAGTCGAGCCTGGGCCTGTTCCGTACCCAGGAAAGCTACCAGGGCACCCACGGCTATTCACTGCGCATGGACGGCCTCGAACCGGGCTTCAATGACCTGGCCCGTGACCGGGCCATCGTGATTCATGCCGCCGACTACGTGAACCCGTTGTGGAGCGTGCGCCAGGGGCGTATCGGCCGCAGCCAGGGTTGCCCGGCCGTGCGCCCGCAAGTGGCGCGGCAGGTGATCGACAAGCTCAAGGGCGGCCAATTCATGTTTTCCTGGTACCCGGACCCGGGCTGGCTCAAGCGTTCGGCCTATCTCAACTGCCAGCCGCAACAGGTGGCGAGCATTCTGGCTACCAGCGGTGGCTGAACAGGCCGTCGCTGCGTAACTGAGCGGGAGCAAGCTGTCTCGCCACAGGTTAAAATGCCGGCCTTTCGAATCGCTGGCCTTGCCTGATGACCCCTCAAGTTCTACATGACCTGCAGACCCATTTGCTGACAGCCCTGGCGTCCCCGCCGGAAGAAACCCGCCGTTTGTTCCATGGTCGCGGCCGTTGCTGGCCGGGGTTGGAGCAGATCACCGTCGACTGGCTGCAAGGGATTGTGCTGGTGTCGTTGTTCAAGGAACCGGAACCGGTGCAGTTGGATGACTTGATGTCCATGCTGCTCGCCCTCGCCGCCTCGCCCGCCTGGAAAAACAGCGGCGCCCATACGCTTGCCGTGCAACACCGCTATCTACCCCAAAGCCTCACCCAATGGCTGGTGGGCGACCCCATCGACGAATGGACCCTGACCGAAGGCGGCTTGCGATACCGAATCGACCTCAGCAAGAAACAGAACAACGGCCTGTTCCTCGACATGCGCTACGGCCGTGATTGGGTCCGAGCCAATGCCGCCAACAAGCGGGTACTGAACCTGTTCGCCTACACCTGCGGCTTCTCGGTAGCGGCCATCGCCGGCGGTGCGCGGCATGTGGTCAACCTGGACATGTCGCGGGCGGCCCTGAGCCGGGGCCGTGACAACCATCGCCTGAACGGCCATGACCTTGGCCAGGTGAGTTTCCTCGGCCATGACCTGTTCAAATCCTGGGGCAAAGTGATCAACAGCGGTCCGTATGACCTGGTCATCATCGACCCGCCGACCTTCCAGAAAGGCAGCTTCCTGCTGACCAAGGACTACCAGCGGGTCCTGCGCCGCCTGCCGGAACTGCTGACGGCCGACGGCACGGTCCTGGCCTGCAGCAATGACCCGGCCACCGGCCCGGACTTCCTCATCGACGGCGTCACCCGCGAAGCCCCCGGCCTGACGTTCGAGCAGCGGCTGGCCAACCCACCGGAGTTTCCCGATGCCGATGTGCAATGTGGCCTGAAGGCGCTGGTCTTCAAAGCGGCAGCACCGGCCACCAGGCGGTAACCAGGCTCCTGGTCACCCGGCGCACCAAGGCCTCGACCTCCCGGCTCTTGACCGAGCGGTAGATGGCCATGGTGCGGCGTAGCTGATCCTCGTTGAGCGTCACCGGCTGGCCGCCCCTCCAATCCACATCGGCGACGGCTTCGAGCCCCGTGCGACGCCAGACAATCCGCTCGCCTTCGGTGACCGGCTCCAAGGGGCTGGGTAATTCGGGGTCCGGCAGGACCAGGTTATCCAGCATGACCCGGGGCCAGCGGGACGGATCGATGGGCTCGCTGAAGGCATTCACCAGGTCGTCATCGACCGTTTCCCAAATCGCCAGTCCTTCGGGCCAGTCGCGGGACATCAACCCCAGGTAAGGTCGCCAGGTCATCTCGCCGGTACGTGGGGTTTGATCGTTGCTATTGAACGTATCCTGGGCGTCGCTGAGCCAATCGATGAAGGCCTCCCGGCTCATTTGCGCCTGGCGTTGCACCGGATCGATAAAGCGGTCCATCAGCGCGAAGTCCCAATGGGAAAGGTGTTCCGCCAGGAACCTCGCAAACGGCGCCCCGTCCCGGGCCAGCCGTGCACGCATCACCGACTCGAACATCGTGAAGTGCACCTCCAGCTCGCCGATGTCTGGCTGCTGTCTGTCCTGGCTGCGGATTTGCAAGCGCGTGCGCAGTTGGCGAAGTTGCACATCGAAATCGCCAATCAAGGTGGGCAGGCGGCCATAGACGTTTCCATAACCGATGAAGTGCTGCAGAACCGCCCCGGCCCTCTGGCGAACGCCAAACGCCAGTCCGGCGGGGGAATCCTCGTCGGCTTCGCGGACGCGGCCAGAAAACCAATCGATGAAACCCCGCATCCCGGGATCGTCACGGGCGACCTCCAGTGCCCTTTGGAGCGAGGCAGAAATATAGAGCCACTCGTCGACGGTGTAGCGAAACGCCTCGGGAAACACATTGCGCAGGGCATTGATCTGGGCGCTGGGCAAGGGATTGTCGTCAAGCCAGACTCCAAGTGTGTCAAGGCTCGGCAAACGGTTGAGCGCCGGGAGCAGGTCATCCTGGATAGAGGTGATACGGTTGCCGCTGAGATCGACGACGAACGTATCGGAGATGAACACATCGGAATGCCTGGCCAGCACCGCCAAGGCCAACGAGGGCACCCGATCCAGCCCGGTCCTGCCCAGTGCCAGCGTCATCAGGTTTGCAAGCTCGGGGAGCTCCGGCAGGTCTCGGCAGTTGTTTCCACTCAGGCGCAGTTCCTGCAAAGCGGTGGCGCTGCGCAGGAAGGCACTGCCCTCCTCGTCCAGCCGCAGGCCACAGCGCGCCAGGTTCAGCGCCCGCAGGTCGGGCAATGTGGCCGTCAGGGCCTGCAACTGCTCGGGCGTGAAATCCAGGTTGTCGGCCCATATGACTTCACGCAGGGACGGTAGCGAAGCCAGGCTGCCAATGGCGGCAAGCACCTCGGCGTTGGTTCCCGAAGCCGCGCCGCTGCTGATCCCGGACAAGTCCAGGGTCCATAACGGGATCATGGGATCGTCGCCCAGCAGCGGCGTAAACACCTCCGCGTTCAAGTGCAACGGGTTGCGGGCCAATGACAGATCCACCAGCGCCCGCAACTCAGCTACCGCAACGGGGACGGCGGTGAGGTGATTGCCCCGCAGGCTAAGCGATTCGATGCCGGGGAACATGCGCAGGAAATCTGAAGGATCCTCGACCAGCTCCAGGTTGGCCAGCACCACTGATTCGATGTGCTCGAAACGAACATTGACGGGGGGCAGCCGGCCGACGTTGATGTTTTCTATCCGCAATACCAACTCTGCGCCCTCCCTGCCCGGGTCAGGCGCGCGCTGCCAGGCCCGGCGAATTTCCCTCGCGATGACCTGGCGCTGCGCGACCAGTGCCTCACGGTCCAGTATCTGTTCGGCGGGGTGATGAAAGCCTTCCTGGTCGACCCATTGGCGCAGCCCCTGGTCCAGGGTGGTCCATTCGTGCTCCAGGCGGGTGATCACATCGTTGAGGCTGATGCCCTCGAGCCCGGCCTGTTCGGTCAGGCCAAGCTGCAGCCGTTCCAGTGCATTTCCCGCGTGGGCGGGATAGAGCCGCTCCAGACGCTGACGCAGGCTGCCTTGCCACTCCTGCAACGGCAGCCGGCCACGGCCGCTGAGCGGGTAAACCAGGTGTCCGTTCAGCCATTGCGGACGAGACCCGAGGCTGCCCAGGCGACGCATCGCCAAGTACGGACGCAGGGCTTGCCGGTCTTCCAGGGCCCGTGCCAGCAGTTGGCTGCGCAGCCGGTCCGCCTCCCAGATGTTCAGGCCCAGGGCGCTGCGAGCTTCGTCCGGCATGGCCCTTAGCAGCGCAGCCTCCAGGGCCATGGCGTTCGCCAGTTCTTCGCCGGTTTCGTCGAAGGGGCGATACCGTTCACCTTCCTGGCGGATGACTTTCAACGGCCCGGCGTCCCCCAACTCGACCGGATCCGCCAGCTCGCGCAACCACAGGCGCAGGTGCAGGCGAGCGCGGAGCCCGGGCATATCCGCCAGCAGGCCCATGACGATGCGATCCCGATCGACGCTGCTTTCGCCACGTTCCAGGGCGCGCAACGCACGGCTCAAGCGCAGCTCGCGCAACGCTTCGGCCGCCCGCCTGCCGAGGTCCCCAGCCACCCGCCCCTCGAGCAAACGCAGCCGGTCATCGCCTGTCACGTCGCGAACGAGCTCGTTGGCGATGGATTCAGGCAGGCTCGGGAATGCCTGGACCAAGGGCACTGCCAGTGGATCGAGCCGGGTAGACCTGCCCATGGCCATCGTCACCCGCCTGGCGTCACGCTCCAGGCGTGCGGCCCAACGGCTGGCCAACAGGCGACTTCGCTCCAGGGGTTGCAAACCGATACTGCTTTGCCCCAACAGTACGGTTTGCTCGTCGCTGCTCAGGCCTTCCAGGATGCGAGCGGCCCAGGCGTCGTGGGCCAGGTCGGTTTTGGTCAGGAGGATGGAGCGGGTGTCGGCCGTATCGCCTACCGGGTAGAGATTGACGCCATCGTGGTAGCGCAAGGTCATGTCTTGCGGCCAGCCCGGCAACTCCACGAGAGTCTGGACAATGCGAAGATGCGTTCCTTGCGGTGCTTCGCCACGGCGCAGGCGTTCTATGGTATGCCGCACCCGTTGCCAGTTCCGTGCCTCGTCCAGGGCGTCGGCCAATATGGCCGGCATTGGCCGCGCCTCCACTTGCAGGTAGCGCAGATGCGCTTCGCTGATACCGACCTGGCGTTGCAAGGTCAGGATCGTAGAGTCGTCGAGTTCGGCGGGCGTCTCGGCGAAGGTTCGCAACAGCTCCAGGCCGCTTCGCTGCAAGGGGTTGCGGTGCGCCCATTGCCAGCCTCGCGTGCGGTTCCATTCCAGCGGCGGTGCAACGCCTCTATGCCCGGGAGGCAGGCGCAGATTCATGTTGTCCTGCGTGCCTTGCACTTCGAAGTAACGATCCTCGATTCGCACCCAAGCCTCGTCCTCCGTGCGCCAGACACCCCAGGCGTCCTGCTCGGCCTCCACCGGAGGCAAACGCTGTGCTTCAAAGGGGCGCACATCGCCATTCCACAACCGGGTGGTGCCGTCTGCCACGGGCATGGGCTCGATGGCTGCGCCAATGAAGCCCAGGTAAGCGCCCTGGGCGACCCCGAACAACGCGTTGAAGATATGCTCGATACCTTCTTGCCCGTGACCTTCATTGAACGCCTGGATCCCTTCGAAGATTTCATACACCAGACGCACCCCGCCTACCGCGGCGGCCACCATGCCGACGGGCGCGCAGAACGGGAAAAAGGTCGCGGCGACCATCAGCGAACGCTCGACCAGGCTTTCCCAGTATTCGAGGCGGGCCAGCAGCGCCCGCCAATCCTGATCTCGGGTCGGGACCATCAACGCCGAGGCGTTGGCCAAGGTATGACCGCGCCATTCGTGGTAGGTGGAGTGCCAGGGATCCTCGCGCAGGTCATCCAGGCCCCAGGCCACCTTGGGCGCGGGGATCCGAATGCGTCGAGGGTTGCCGTCCTCGCCTCGCTCACCCTCCCGCCACCCGGTGATGCGGGCATGGATTTCCTGGAAGAGATTGGGGTTGTCCGTGACCTTCCACTCCACCTGGTCGTGCAGGGCCGACCCCAGGCTGGCCTGTAGACGCAGCGGCAGATAACGCAACAGGGTCTGGCGGTAACTGCGTTTGCGAACCCGTTCGGTCAGCTCGGCCGACAGTGCCTGCAAGCTGGGAAACTGCTTGAGCGGTGCCACTGCATCATGGGGCATGTGCAGCACGATCGGGCGAACACCCTTGGCGTCCCCTGCCAGCCCCCAGTACACCCGAGCGCCGAACAACGGTGCCGACAGCAACGCCAGCGACTTGACCTCGCAGGCCAGCGGCGCCACGGGCCGATCGTCCAACTGCACGCCGACGTGGGCCAGCAAGCGCTCACCGGTGTTGTCCAGGCGGCCATCCAGCTTCGCCTCGTAGGCATCATAGGCGAGCTGGCTGCGGGCATAGGCCATGTAGGCCGCGGCGACGATGGGCACCTGATGACCGATACGCGGCAGCCGCCATTCGAGCGAGCGCCGGTAAGCCCCGCCCACATCCACACTGCGGCACAGGCGGGCAAAACTGGCCGGGGTCATGGGCAGCGGCGCGGTGTCCGCCGGGGCGCCCCAACGATAGAACTCCCCAGGCTTGCCCTTGATGAAAAGCTCGCCTTTTCGATCGAACGCGCTGCCGGTGACGGCATCGTCGGGAGGGTAGTTGCGCATGGCCGCCTCGACGACCGACAGCGAGGGATCCGTGATGAACGAGCTGCGCCGGACCCTTGCCCGACGTAGGGCCTCCGCGATATCGCCGCGGCCATTGACCTGGCTCCAGCCTTGCACCTGCGGCTGCACCTTGAGCAGGTCGAGGGTAAAGGCATAGGGCGTGGGCAGGTCCTTGAGCAATGCGTTGAGTGCATCGCTGTCGTGTTGCAGTTGCCGGGTGAGCACCCTGAAGCGCTCCTGCCGGGGCCGTGTGGCTCGTTTCAGCCAGGCGGGCAGCCTGGCCTGGATAAACTCGACATGGTTATCGAGGGTAGACATGGTGGAACCTCCATCCTTGGGGGCGATTGAGTGCGTTGACGTGGCCGATGCTCTCCAAACCGATCGGTTTTTGAAACCGCGCAACCGTTGCAAGGGGTTGCCGGCGTCAGCGCAGCAAGCGCTCAGGCGCTACCTTCCCGCCGCGGCCTGCGTACGCAGCAGATCAATGAACAACCCCAGCTCCCGACTCACCGGCTCCCCCTTGCGCCGCAACAAGCCAAACGGCGCCAATTGCACGTCCAGCGCCACCGGTAGCGCCACCACCAGGCCCATCTTCAGGTAATCGCGCAAGGCGGTTTCCGAGAGCACCATGATCGCGTCGGTCAGTTGAATCAGCTGTTGCATGGAATACACCGAGCTACATTCGATGATGTCTGCGGGCGTCGGCAGCGCAAGACGTTGCAACGCTTGATCGAGGCCGATGCGCGCCGGGCTGGTTTCCGGCTGCAGGATCCACGGCCAGTCGCTGACCAGTTCGGCCAGGTCCAGTTTTTTGCGCCGGGCCAGGGGATGGCCGGCGTGGACCACCACCAGCAGCCGTTCATTGCCCAGTTGTTCGAACTCGTAGTGCTCGCTGTCGGTGGAGGCGTTGCGCCGGGCGATGGCCAGGTCGATGCGGCCCTGCTCCAGCAACTGGATCACCTGGTCGCTGGTGTCCCCCATGATGCGGATCCGCAGCTGCGGATTGAGCGCCTTGATCCGGGCGATGGAGTCCATGACCAGGTCCGGCGCCGCCCCCATGATGGTGCCGATGGACAGGTAACCATAACCGCCCTGCTGACGGGCCAGCAGGTCTTCGGCGCAGCGGTCCAGACCGCTGAGGGCCAATTCGGCGAAGCGAATCAGCTCCTGGCCCAGGGCGGTCGGGCGCATGCCCCGGGGCATGCGCTCGAACAGGTCGCAACCGAACATGTCCTCGATCTCGTGCAGCATCCGGGTCGCTGCCGGTTGCGACATGTTCAGGCTCTGGGAAGCCCGGTGCAGGTTCTGGCTGGCGTTCAAGGCCACCAGCATGTGCAAGTGCTTGTAGCGCAGGCGGTTGAACAGACTGCGCGACGATACTGGATGAGTCATGGATAGGCCCCTTATTACCGATACCTTGAAGGTATCGGTTGTTAGCGAGATTCGATTTGTAACGCATCAATCGCCCGCCGTACAGTCCAGCCCATAAGAACAAATACCTGCTAAAGGACTCCCGCGATGAAGACTCTTCCTGTGTCTGTGCTGGCCAAGATTTCCTGGCGCCTGCTGCCCTTCCTGTTGCTGATGTACATCATGGCTTTTCTCGACCGGGCCAACGTTGGCTTCGCCAAACAGGCCTTCCAGGCCGACACCGGTATCGGCGACGCCGCATTCGCGTTTGGTGCGGGCGTGTTCTTCGCCGGTTACGCACTGCTGGAGGTGCCCAGCAACCTGATCCTGCACCGCGTCGGCGCGCGGTTGTGGATGTGCCGGATCATGGTTACCTGGGGCCTGGTGTCGGCGGCCATGGTCTTCGCCCACAACGAAACCAGTTTCTACGTGCTGCGCTTCCTGCTGGGCGTGGCCGAAGCCGGATTCTTCCCCGGCGTGATCCTCTACCTCACCTATTGGTTCCCCTCGGCGGCCCGGGGCAAGGCCATGGGCTTCTTCTATTTCGGTGCGCCGCTGGCGTTCATTTTCGGCAGCCCGCTGTCGGGACTGTTGTTGGAGCTGGACGGTTTCGTCGGTGTTCACGGCTGGCAATGGCTGTTCGCCGTGGAAGGCCTGATGGCGTCGGCGGTGGGCGTGTGGGCATACTGGTACCTGGACAACCGCCCCGCCGATGCGAAATGGCTGACGCTCGAAGAGCGCCGCCAGGTCCAGGAACTGCTTGATGCCGAGGACCAACACAAACAATCCCATGGCCGCAGCCTGCTCAGCGTGTTGTGCCAGCCTTCGGTGCTCTACCTGTGCCTGATCTACCTGCTGATCCAGGCCAGCGTCTACGGCGTGGTGTTTTACCTGCCGACCCAAGTGGCCGGGTTGCTGGGCAGCAAGGTTGGCTTGTTGGTGGGTCTGGTCACGGCTATTCCGTGGGTTTGTGCGCTGTGCGCGGCCTACCTGATTCCCGGTTACAGCGACCGCACTGGCCAGCGTCGCCGCACGGCTGCGTTGACCCTGTTGATGGCCGCCGCCGGGATCGCCTGCTCGGTCAGTGTGTCCAGCCCACTTCTGGGCATCATCGCCCTGTGCTTCGCCGCTTCCGGCTTCATCGCCGTGCAGCCGGTATTCTGGACCTTTCCCTCCAGTTACCTGGCTGGCAGTGCCGCTGCGGCAGGCATTGCGCTGATCAACTCCTTCGGTGCCCTCGGCGGCTTCATTGCCCCGGTGCTGAAGAATTGGGCCGAAGGCGCCTTCCACTCTCCTGCGGCCGGCCTTTACCTGCTCGCCGCCACCACCGTCATCGCCGCGTTGCTGGTACTGGGCATCCACTCCCCCGGCCAACGCGCTTCGAACACACCGGCCACGGTTTAACTCAAGGAGCTGCACAATGGGTATCCCCACTATCAAACACGTCCGCGCCTTCGTCCTGCGAGGCGGCGGCGCGGATTATCACGACCAGGCGGACGGCCACTGGATCGACGATCACATCGCCACACCGATGAGCAAATACCCGGACTACCGCCAGAGTCGCCGCAGCTTCGGCATCAACGTACTCGGCACCCTGGTGGTAGAGATCGAGGCCAACGATGGCACGGTCGGGTTTGCCGTGACCACCGGCGGCGAGCCGGCGGCCTACATCGTTGAGAAGCACCTGGCGCGATTCGTCGAGGGAGCCCGGGTCACCGACATCGAAAAGATCTGGGACCAGATGTACCAATCGACGCTCTATTACGGCCGAAAGGGCCTGGTGATCAACACGATTTCCGGCGTGGACCTGGCGCTCTGGGACTTGCTCGGCAAAATCCGCCAGGAACCGGTGCATCAACTGCTCGGCGGCGCGGTGCGCGATGAGTTGCAGTTCTACGCCACCGGTGCACGGCCTGACCTGGCGCAGAAAATGGGCTTCATCGGCGGCAAGATGCCTTTGCATCACGGCCCGGCCGAAGGCGAAGAAGGCCTGCGCAAGAATCTCGAGGCACTGGCGACGATGCGCGAACGGGTCGGTCCGGACTTTTGGCTGATGCTCGATTGCTGGATGAGCCTGGACCTCAACTACGCCACCAAACTCGCGGTCGGCGCCCATGAGCACGGCTTGAAATGGATCGAAGAAGCCCTGCCGCCCGACGACTACTGGGGCTACGCGGCGCTGCGCAAAAACGTCCCCAAGGGCATGCTGGTGACCACCGGCGAGCACGAGGCCACCCGCTGGGGCTTCCGCATGCTCCTGGAAATGGGCTGCTGCGACATTATCCAGCCCGACGTCGGCTGGTGTGGCGGGCTCACCGAACTGGTGAAAATCTCGGCTTTGGCCGACGCCCACAACGCGCTGGTGATCCCCCACGGCTCTTCGGTCTACAGCTACCACTTCGTCGCCACCCGGCATAACAGCCCGTTCGCCGAGTTCCTGATGATGGCGCCCAAGGCAGACGAAGTGGTGCCGATGTTCCACCCGCAATTGCTGGGCGAGCCGGTACCGGTGCAAGGCCGCATGCGCCTGTCGGTCCTCGATCAGCCCGGCTTCGGCGTGACGCTGAACCCTGAGTGCCAACTGCATAGGCCTTATAACCGCTAGAGGAGCCCACCATGACCATGCCCCACAACGCCTTCAAGGCCGCGCTGACCTCCAAGCATACGCAGTACGGCATCTGGGCCGGTTTCGCCAGCGGTTACGCCGCCGAAATCGTCGCTGGCACCGGTTACGACTGGATGCTGATCGACGGCGAACACGCCCCCAACACCGTGCCCAGCGTGCTCAGCCAGCTCCAGGCCGTAGCGCCCTATGCCACCGCGCCAGTGGTGCGAGCGGTGACCGGCGATGCCAACCTCATCAAGCAGCTGTTGGACGTCGGCGCCCAGACCCTGATGATTCCCATGGTCGAGACCGCTGAACAAGCCCAGGCCCTGGTGCGCGCCATGCGTTATCCGCCCCACGGCATGCGTGGTGTCGGCGGAGGCCTGACCCGCGCCACCCGCTGGGATGGCGTCGCCAACTACCTCAGCACGGCCCATGAAGAGCTGTGCCTGATCGTCCAGGTGGAGTCGCGCACCGGAGTGGAGAACGTCGAGGCCATCGCCGCCGTCGAAGGGGTGGACGCGGTGTTCATCGGCCCCGCCGACCTGTCCATCGGACTTGGCCATGCGGGCAATCCTGGTCACCCCGAAGTCCAGGAACGTATCCAGTTCGCGGTCAATGCCACCCTCGCGGCCGGCAAGGCTTGCGGCATCCTCGCACCCAACGAAGAAGACGCCCGCCGTTATCAGGGCTGGGGTTGCCAGTTCATCGCCGTGGCCATCGACATCAGCCTGCTGCGCCAGAGTGCCCTTGCCACCCTTGCCCTCTACCGCGAACCCGCCACCGCTCAAGCGCCGTCGCGCACTTACTGAAGGACACCGCCATGTCATCCGTTCCTGTGTTCCAGAACTTCATCAACGGCCAGTTCACCCACAGCGAGGCACACCTGGACGTGTTCAACCCGGCTACCGGGGCGCTGCTGTCCCGGGTCCCGGCTTCCAACGCCGCCGACGTCGATCAGGCCCTGGCTGCCGCCCGTGCCGCGCAGAAAGACTGGTCGGCCAAACCGGCCATCGAACGCGCCGGATACCTGCGCCGCATCGCTGCCAAACTGCGGGAAAACGTCGCCCACCTGGCGCACACCATTACCCTGGAGCAAGGCAAGATCAGTGCCCTGGCCGAGGTGGAGGTGAATTTCACCGCTGACTACCTCGACTACATGGCCGAATGGGCCCGGCGCATCGAAGGCGAGATCATCACCAGCGACCGCCCCGGTGAAAACATCTTCCTGTTCCGCAAGCCCCTGGGCGTGGTGGCCGGGATCCTGCCGTGGAATTTTCCGTTTTTCCTGATCGCTCGAAAGATGGCCCCGGCGCTGTTGACCGGCAACACCATCGTCATCAAGCCCAGCGAAGAAACCCCGAACAACTGCTTCGAGTTCGCCCGGTTGGTCGCCGCGACCGACCTGCCACCCGGCGTGTTCAATGTCGTATGCGGCGACGGCCAGGTGGGCGCTGCCCTGAGCGGTCACAAAGGCGTGGACATGATCAGCTTCACCGGCAGCGTCGCCACCGGCTCGCGGATCATGACGGCGGCGGCACCGAACATTACCAAGCTCAACCTGGAACTGGGCGGCAAGGCCCCGGCCATTGTGCTGGCGGATGCCGATCTGGCGCTGGCGGTGAAAGCCATTCGCGACTCACGGATCATCAACACCGGGCAAGTCTGCAACTGTGCCGAACGCGTCTACGTGGAACGCAAGGTCGCCGATCAATTCATCGAGCGGATCAGCGCGGCGATGTCTGCCACCCGCTACGGCGACCCGATCGCCGAAGCCGATGTGGAGATGGGCCCGCTGATCAACCGCCAGGGCCTGGACAGCGTTGAACACAAGGTTCGAACCGCCCTCAGCCAAGGCGCCAGCCTGGTGAGCGGCGGCAGCGTGGCGGATCGCTCCAGCGGTTTTCACTTCCAACCCACGGTACTGGCCGGTTGCAACGCATCAATGGACATCATGCGTGAGGAAATCTTCGGTCCGGTGCTGCCGATCCAGATCATTGACGACCTGGACGAGGCCATCGCCCTGGCCAACGACTGCGACTACGGCCTGACTTCTTCGGTCTACACCCGGGACCTGAGCCGGGCCATGCACGCCATTCGTGGCCTGGACTTTGGCGAGACCTACGTCAACCGCGAAAACTTCGAAGCCATGCAGGGTTTCCATGCCGGCGTGCGGAAGTCCGGGGTGGGTGGGGCCGATGGGAAACATGGCTTGTATGAGTACACCCATACCCATGCGGTGTACTTGCAAAGCTGACTTGCGATAGACCGAGGCTTAGCGAAGCGCTGCCTGTCCGGGAGCGCTTCGCACCCCAGCGGGAGCAAGCCCCCTCGCCACAACGACGCTCCCCAGTCCTCCTATCTCTCAGACCACCAAGGTCAACCACGCCGATGCCAATAACAACACCGCCATGGTCCGATTGAACCGGCCCATCGCCGCAGCGGAACGGCAGAACCGGGCAGCGCCGAGGCCCAGATAGGCCCACAGGGTCATGCACGGAATGGAAATCGCGAAAAACGCCAGGGATAGCCAGAGCACCCGCACGGTACGGTCAGCCTCGGCGCCGGCAAACACGCTGACCACCGCCAGCGCCATCATCCAGGTCTTGGGATTCACCAACTGCAACCCGGCCGCTCCCGCCAGGCCCAGTCGCGGGCCCTCGGCAGGCCGGTCCGGGTCGATGGCCTGGGCCGGGGCGCTGAAAATCTGCCAAGCCATCCAGCTCAACCAGGCAATGCCGGCCCATGAGAGCAATGTTTGAATCGTGGCATGGCGCGCGAGCACATCCCCCAATCCGGTGCCGACCAGGAGCACCAACAAGGCTGCCGCCGCGCACGCGCCGAGGATGATCGGCAAGGTGGTGGCCAGGCCAAAGCGCGAGCTATGGCTCAGCACCAGGATATTGGTCGGGCCCGGGGTGATGGAGGCGACAAAGGCGAACAAGGCAAACGGCAGCAACTGGTCCATGGAGCAACTTCTCGGTGAATGATCGTCACTCGATCATCCCCACGAAGGCCCGCTCAGTCTGGAACAATTGAGCAGCGCTTGCGGTAGTCCGCCGGGCTCAGGCGATAGGCACGCTGGAACCAGCGCCCCAAGTGGCTCTGGTCGGCAAAACCAAGCATGGCTGCCACCGTCCCGGCGCTCTCGCCAGAAGCCAGCAAGCGCCGCGCACGGGCCAGGCGCAACTGGATCAGATAGGCATGGGGCGCCAGGCCAAAAGCCGCCTTGAATGCACGGCTCAGGCGAAAACGATCCACACCGGTGACCCGCGCCAGGTCGTCCAGACCGATGTCGTCGCTCAGGTGGCTGTGCAGGTAATCGCGAGCCTGTTGCGCCACCAATGGCAGACGTGGGTCGGGGTTGATCCGCGCGCGCCAGTGCAGGTGTTGGGTCAGGTTGGCCAACAAGGTATCGAGGGCCGTCTGACGCACGATGCGGATTTCCTGCTCATGCAGGCTCTGGAAGGCCAAGGCCGTGGCACTCGCCAGTCGCGCATCGTCGGTCAGGGTGGCGGCGAATCCCAATTGGGCGTTGTCCGGCGCCCCGTCGAACAAGGAGCGCAACTCGCGCTCCAGCCATTGGGGTTCCAGGTACAACGTGCGGTAGGTAAACCCGTGGTCGTGGGGCGCGTTGCCGTCATGCAACTCGCCGGGCTCGAGCAGGAACACCTTGCCCGGCGTACTGTTGTGCTGCTGGCGGCGGCAATGGAACTGCTGCACACCCTGCTCGGTCACGCCCACCAGGTAGGTGTCATGCCAATGGGGATCATAGGCATGCCCCTCGAAATGCGCACGCACGGTCTCGATACCGGACGTGGCGTCCTGCTTGAGATCGATCCAGTTGCGCGCCGTCATGAGCCGCCTCGTTTTGTGTATCCGACCGAAGCAGATTAACCGCTCGTAGGGATGACGTCTGGAAGATTTGTGCAATTGCCGGTGGGAGCGGGCTTGCTCGCTCCCACAGGTCATCAGCCTCGTCCTCAGCGTCAGCGTCAGCGTCAGGCTTGCGGGGTGATAGGCAACACCGCTTCCACCGCCAGACGAGCCAATTCAGCATCCTGCTCGGCCTTGACCCCAGACACCCCGATGGCCCCAATGCACTGGCCGTCGTGGCGGATGGTCACCCCGCCTTCAAGCATGCCCTGCAGGTGCGGAGCGCTGAGAAACGCGTAGCGACCACCATTGATCATGTCTTCGAAAACCTTGCTGTCGCGCCGGCCCATGGCAGCGGTGCGGGCTTTTTCCGTCGCGATGTAGGCCGATAACGGCGAGGCATCGTCCAGGCGCAACAGCCCGAGGGGATGACCGCCGTCGTCCACCACACAGACCGAAACGGCCCATTGGCGCTGGTGCGCCAGTTCCTTGGCCGCCACCAGCAATTGCGCAACGTCCTGCTCGGTGAGTACCGCTTTGGTCTTCATGAGTCACTCCGTGTTGTGCAGCAGCAAGCCCGCAAGACAATCAGACACCCGTCCAGCAGGTCCAGGAATACTTCGTTCTGCGCACCATAGCGCACCTGCAGCCGTTCAATGAAGCCCGGATGCCAGCGGCCTGCGATCATCCACCGATCGTCCACCGACCCGACAATGGATCCATCAATCAAGCCAACCATCCATTTATCCAGCAAAAACGTTGACAAAGAAATTAGTTAAGAGAGTTAATGGATCCATAAACAAGAACAACATCCGCCTGGAGATCCGTCATGTACCCCAAAAACGCCTGGTACGTTGCCTGCACCCCCGATGAAATCGCCGACAAGCCCCTGGGCCGGCAGATTTGCGGTGAAAAGATGGTTTTTTACCGGGGCCATGAAGGTCAGGTCGCTGCCGTGGAAGACTTCTGCCCTCATCGCGGCGCCCCGCTCTCCCTGGGCTACGTCGAAAACGGCAACCTGGTGTGCGGCTATCACGGCTTGGTGATGGGCGCTGATGGCAAGACCGTCGAAATGCCGGGGCAACGGGTACGGGGATTCCCCTGCAACAAGACCTTCGCGGTGCAGGAACGACATGGCTTCATCTGGGTCTGGCCCGGTGACCAGGCGCTGGCCGACCCGGCGTTGATCCATCATCTGGAATGGGCTGAAAGCGATGAATGGGCCTACGGTGGCGGCCTGTTCCATATCCAGTGCGACTATCGCCTGATGATCGACAACCTGATGGACCTGACCCACGAAACCTACGTCCACGCCTCGAGCATCGGCCAGAAGGAAATCGACGAGGCGCCGCCAGTGACCACCGTAGAAGGTGATGAAGTGGTCACCGCCCGCCATATGGAAAACATCATGGCCCCGCCGTTCTGGCGCATGGCCCTGCGCGGCAACAACCTGGCCGATGACGTGCCGGTGGACCGCTGGCAGATCTGCCGCTTCACCCCGCCCAGCCATGTGCTGATCGAAGTGGGCGTGGCCCATGCCGGCAACGGCGGTTATCACGCCGCGCCGCAATTCAAGGCGTCGAGCATCGTGGTGGATTTCATCACACCGGAAACCGAGACCTCGATCTGGTATTTCTGGGGCATGGCCCGGCACTTCCAGCCGCAGGATGAAGCCCTCACCGCGTCCATTCGCGAAGGCCAAGGCAAGATTTTCAGCGAAGACCTGGAAATGCTCGAACGCCAGCAGCGCAACCTGCTGGACCATCCGCAGCGCAACTTGCTCAAGCTCAACATCGATGCTGGCGGCGTGCAGTCCCGACGGGTGCTGGAGCGTTGGATCGCACGGGAGCGCGAACCTCAAGCCGGCTTGATCGCCAGCAGCCAGCAGCCACAGCTGGCGGAGCAACGGCCATGATCGAAGTCCAGGTCACGGCGCGACACAGCGAAGCCCTCGATATCTGCAGCTACGAGCTGACCCGTGTCGACGGCGAGCCATTGCCGGCCTTCACCGCTGGCGCCCATATCGATGTGCACTTGCCCGACGGGCTGATTCGCCAGTACTCGCTGTGCAATCATCCCGAGGAACGGCATCGCTACCTCATTGGCGTGCTCAAGGACCCGGCGTCCCGCGGTGGTTCGCGCAGCCTGCATGAGCGGATCCAGCCAGGCATGCGCTTGCACATCAGCGAACCACGCAACCTGTTCTCCCTTGCTCCCCAGGCCCGGCGCAGCCTGCTGTTTGCCGGAGGCATCGGCATTACGCCGATCCTGTGCATGGCCGAGCACCTGGCCCAGAGCGGAGCAGCATTCGAGCTGCATTACTGCGCCCGCTCCCGAGACCGTGCTGCCTTTGTCGAACGCCTGCGCCAGGCCCCTTACGCTGACCGGGTGTTCCTGCATTTCGATGAAGAACCAGAAACCCTGCTGGACGCCGCCAGGGTGTTGACCGCACCCGATAACGACCTGCACCTCTACGTGTGCGGGCCCGGTGGTTTCATGCAGCACATCCTCGACACCGCCAAAGGCCAGGGTTGGCAGGAAGACCGCCTGCACCGCGAATACTTCGCCGCCACCCCTACCGACACCCGTGCCGACGGCAGCTTTTCAGTCAAGCTCGCCCGTACTGGCCAGGTGTTCGAGGTGCCGGCGGACCGCAGCGTGGTGCAGGTGCTGGAGAGCCATGGCATCGAGATCCCGATCTCCTGCGAACAAGGCGTGTGCGGCACTTGCCTGACCCGCGTGCTGGAAGGCGTGCCGGAGCATCGGGACATGTTCCTGACCGAGGCCGAACAGGCCTGCAACGACCAGTTCACACCGTGCTGCTCCAGGTCGAAAACCCCGGTGCTGGTGCTGGATCTCTAAGGCCGAATACTGTGGGAGCGAGCCTGCTCGCGATGGCGCCGGCTCTGCGGCATTGATGGCGACTGACACACCGCTATCGCGAGCAGCTCGCTCCCACAGAAGATCTGTGGCGTATGCGAATCCTGGGGCTACTCCCACAAGGGATCTGGGTGAGAGAAATTCTGCCGGGCGAGTTACTCCGAACGCAGTATCACCGTCATCCGCTCGTCAGCCAACGCCGAGCCGAACACTTCGGCGTAGCGCAGGGTCGCATTGGCATGCTCGCGCATGATCGCCTCGGCACGGCCGCTCTGGCGATTGATCAGTGCGTCGAATACCGAATGGTGTTGCATGTGGGCATAGTTGAAGCGGCGAAACTCGCCGGCCATGTTCTGGCGATCCACCGCCAGGGCGGTGACTGAAGCGAAAGGCAGATGATCGTTGCGAGCCAGGGCGTCGGCGATCGCCGGGTTGTGGCTGCCTTCGACGATCACCTGATGGAAGCGCATGTTGAGGTCGTGATAGACCTCCAGGTCATCCTCGGTCACATAACCTTTGGCGAACAGTTCATCCCCCTGCACCAGGCATTGCTCGAGTATCGCGCGTGCTTCTTCAGACAAACCATGCTCGGCCGTCTGCCGTGCCGCCAGGCCCTCCAGCACGCCACGGACCTCCACAGCCCCGGCGATTTGCTCGGCACTGACCGAACGCACCTGAAAACCTCGCCCGCCAAAGCGCACCAGCAGCCCTTCCTGCTCCAGGGTGCGGAACGCCATGCGCACCGGCATGCGCGACACGCCGAACAACTCAGCCGTGGGAATTTCCATCAAGCGCTCGCCAGCGGCCAGCTCACCCGAGGCGATCATCTTGCGCAGCGCAACCAGCACCGTTTGGCCGGGCTTACTCATCCAGGCGATTCCAGAGAAAAGAAGCCGTCATAGTAGAAGGCTTGGCGCAACGTGTCACGGCAGTGCAAGGCCTTGATAAAAGCCGGTGGTTCAAATGCCCGCCAATTCCCGCAACTGCGCCAAAGTCCGCTCGTCCAGGCTAATCCCCTGCTCATTGGCCTTGCTGCGCTCGCGATGACGACGATCTCCCGGCAACCGCCGCAGCCCGACGCCATGCATCTGTCTGACCAGTTCCCGGCTGCGCTCGGCGAAGTCTTGCCCGGCGGTCTTGCTCGGGTCGATCACGATCAACAACTGGCCAGTCCACGGCGTCTTGGCGCCCGGATGATTGCTCCAGTCGAACTCGAAGGAAAAGTTACCCCCGGTCAGGGCCGCCGCCAACAACTCGACCATCATCGACAGCGCCGAGCCCTTGTGCCCGCCGAACGGCAGGAGCGCTCCGCCTTCGAGAATCGCCTTGGGGTCGCGGGTCGGTTGGCCAAGGCTGTCCACGCCCATGCCTGGCGGCAACAACTCGCCCTTGCGCGCAGCGATCTGTACGTCACCGTGGGCGATGGCGCTGGTGGCCAGGTCGAAGACAATCGGCTCACCGTCGGCCCGCGGCGCGGCGAAGGCAATGGGATTGGTGCCGAACAGTGGACGATCCGCGCCATGGGGCACCACGCAGGTCATGCTGTTGACCACGCTCAACGCCACCAGGCCTTCGTAGGCAAACGGCTCGACATCCGGCCAGAGCGCCGCGAAGTGATGGGAGTTGCGAATGGCCAGGACGGCGATACCGGCGCTGCGGGCCTTTTCCACCAGCAATGGCCGCGCGGCAGCCAGGGCTGGCTGGGCAAAGCCATTACCGGCATCCACCGCGACGAACCCTGACGCCACGTCTTCGACCACCGGCACCGCCTTGCCGTTGACCCAGCCGCTGTTCAGCGTCGAGACGTAACCGGGAAGGCGAAACACCCCATGGCTATGGGCACCGTCGCGCTCGGCCCCGGCGCAGTTTTCAGCCAGGCACCGGGCGACTTCGGTCGACGTGCCATGACGCAGGAAAATCTTCTCCAGCAAGCTCACCAGAGCATCGAAGGACAGGGTGCAAGAAGCGGCATGATCGGATGGTGCAGACATCTGAAGCTCCGGAATGATTGTTGGAGGTAGCAACAGCGTGAAGGACCCGCCCGGTGATTAAACACTGTTTCAGGCGCGCACTGTCAATCCTTCCCCGCTGCCGATCGAAGAAGCCCGGCGTGCAATAACTATGTACCACCCTTGCCCATGCATCGCTGCCTAGTCTGAGCGCTTGCGCCCGATTCGCGGCGCCTTGATCGAGAAGCGACGATGACCACTGAAACCACGCCACTGCTATTTCCCGAGGTATTGAACGCCACTCGCCTGGACCAACTGACCGCTCCCCACGGGCTGACCCAGGCCGATCTCGACTGGTTGCACCATGTCTCCCTGCCCAGCCATGCGCAACGCGCGGCGCAGATACCGCCGATGTCCGCCGAGACGATCCTGCTCCAGGCCGAGGACAAGGCGCCGATTCCATTGGCCGGCTGCTTTACCCTCAAGGCCCTGCCAGATACCGACGGAACCAACCACAAGCCTGCGTTCCTTTACACGCCGGACAAGGGGATTACCCAGTTCAGCGACCCGCAAGCCCTCGAAAACAAGATCAATGAAATGCTGCAGGACACCGCGGGGCGCGACGATCTGTTTCGCTACCTGTCGATTTCCCAGCGCAGCGAACTGAACAGCACGACCGACATCACACAAACCAGCCAGATCATCAACGAAGAAGTTTTCAAGGCGCAGATCGAATCCATCGAATACGCCCAGCGCCTCAATGCCCTGGCCATGGTGGATGAGCTGATCAAACTGCCCACACTGACCTCGATGCTTGACCAGGCATTGAACGAGCAGCTTCCCGACTTCGATCAACGACAGGCCCGCGTGGCGTTGCGCAAGGCCCCCCCACTGGGCGACACCCTGGCAATCCCGGTGACTGAGAGCATTGCGCTGAGCGACGCCGTGCTGGTGTACTTCCACCACCAGGGTTGGCCTGCCGGGCATGACGTCGACCTGACACACCCCGGTACGAGCGCGCACACGGCGCAACAATGGGAAGGCATCATCAAGGCCACGGCCAGGAACCTGATCCCCAAACTCAGCCAATGCATCGATGCCTACTGGCAGGCGAACAGTCCCTTCCACCTGTCGCGCCGCCACTTTCTTGCCCGCGTCATTCGTGACGCACTGCAGGCCGCGATCCTGATCGAACGTGAAAAAGGGCAGCTTACCCAGGCCCAAAGCCAGGAGCTGCTTCGACTGTTCAGGCCTTCGCGCCGGGAAGAGCCACTGCTGTTCATCGAAACGATTCGCCTCTGGGAATATGCACCGCGTTTTGTCGAGCTGGCGGGTTCGTTGATGATCAGCGGCAAGGATCATTATCTCTACACCCCCAGCCACGGCCTGCAGAAGGTCGCCAACTACCTGGGCTTCAAGGATGCGCTGCTCAAGCCCGCCGCCACAGTCGAGCCCGGGCAAGCGCTCTACAACCTCTTGAGCCTGGCAGAACGCAACCGTTTTCTGCGCTTCGACCAACCGCAAGTGTCGGGCGAATCGGTGAACTTGCCAGTGGCCGAATCCCTGGCTGACGCGATCATTGCCAAACAGCTGGACAACTTGCACTACGCGTTGGAAATGTCCCGCCAGGGCGACGTCAACCTCCACTCACTCATCGACAAGGCGCTGGATATCCGCACCTTGATCAACAAAAACCTGCTGGATCAGAAAACCGATGGGCATTGGGGCACACGACCGGTGTTTTACGGAGACCTGCGACCGTCCAACTTCATGGCCGACCAACTGGAAAGGAAGATCAAGAGCTACACCGATGTCGAAGACGCTTTTCACACCCACTTCATCAAGCTGCCGCCCGCCAACACGGCCTCGCTGCACAGCGGGCTGGACAAGCTGCTACCTGAACTGACCAACGTTTTCTCACTGGGCCTGCGCGCCGAGGCCGAACTCAGGGAGCGTGACGCAACGCTGCCGGCCGCCGCCCATGACTTGATCAGGAACGTTTTCGCCTACGACGCCGACTACCCGGACCGCACGCAGCGCCTGGGCGTCAGAGGCTTTCGACCAGATGTCTATTCGTTGAAGCTGGCGTGCCGTACTGAAGAGCGCGTGATTTCCCTACGCCTGGCCAACTGTTTTTTAATGACCGAGCGCGGCGGCCTGGATACCCCCTACTCGGGCATGGCCATCCTTTGGTCCCCCACCGGAGGGCTACAGACTTTTGCTAGCGTCGACCTGGCCACCGAGCAACTGAACAAAAACCTGCAGGACACTCGAAAACGCTTTGCCTGGCTCTCGAACCTGGCGCCCGCTCAACGCATGCCCCACGCACGCTACCAACTCCAGGCCTATGAACTGCTGGAAGACAATGTGCTGGTGAATCGGATGAATTCGTTCATCGAACAGTTCAAGAGCGAGCGCAATTACTTGAGCACATTGAAGGTCGGGGATTGGAAACTCAGCGGATCGGCGTTACGCAACAGTCTCGACGCCTTGTTGGCTAAAGGCGCGCCCACCAATCTGAAGCGCGCCGTGGACATCGCCCAAGCCAACCGGCGACAACAGACACTGCCCGCCTGGCTCGGTACGGCGTCCCTGGAAGATCGACGCCTGCATATCGAACTGCTCGAGCAGTACAAGAACAGCGTGGTCGATGCCGATGCCAAGGACTACCTCGACGGTATCGAGCCATTGCGCACCTACGTGCATAAAAAGCTGAAAACGTCACTGGACGCACGTTTCCCTGGAAAAAACCTCGACCCCGACACCCTGCAGATCACACCGAACCTTGCCGTCGTGGGGCCGGCCTGCGCGTTGACCGACTTTGCCTTGCATCATGTCGATGTGACCCGAAACGGCTTCAAGATTTCGTCAACCTCCACGCACAAACTGCCTGACGGCCTGAACGAGATGGCGGTCAGGCAAATATTATCGTCATTGGATATTCCCACCGCCTATAAAGCACAGGTCGTGAACACGCTTTCCGGGGCGTCCGCACCGGCCCAGCAAAGGAAGCGACGGTTCCGCCGACAACTCCCCTGGCAACTGCTGCAACATGCTCACGCCCGGCACCTGCAGCAACATCTCTCCAGCAAGGCATTCGACCTGATTCGCCAGGTACTGGACATGCCGGACGCCATCGCCCGTAACGCGGTCGAAGGCGCCAGCGCAGTGTTTCGCCCAGTGGAACTGATCAAGACCGGCGGCGCGGCGGCGGTCAAGGCCCTTGGGCTTTACCTGGTGGGTTCGAACGCCCAGGCAAGCAACCCCCTTGTCCTGTATGCCCCTTATCACTCAGGTCATTGCTTTACCGAATTCAAGGACGAAGCGAGTGTGGTCGCGGCATTCAACACGCCCGGCGCGCTCCAGGATTTGCTGGTCCACCGGCTTCCCGAAAACCAGCAAGCCATTTTCAAGAACCTGTTCGCTTCGACACTCGGGCACCTTTCGGAAATCACCCTGGGTTCCAACCCTGTCCGCTCAAACCTGCTCGACACGCTGTTCGATGACAACACCAGGTTGCTGGCAGAGCTGTTGGGCTCCCAGGCACAGGACAAGCGCCAATTCGACTGGAGTACCGTCCTGCACCTGTTCAGCTCGGGCATCCGGTTAGTGGGAAGACAGTTGCCAGGCAAACTGACGTTCATAGAAACGCTGTGGGACAGTTACCAGGACTTCAAGGCTTCTTCCGAGGCCCTGCAAGCGCATGACTGGAAAACCGGCTTGCACAACTTCATCGCCGGTGCCGCCGAGATGGTCTCCCTGGGCCTGCTCAATCGCGACGATACATTCGGCCTGCTCGATCCCGTTGAACCCGCCTTGCCAAATGTCCCGTCGACGCTCAACTGGAAGGACATCGCTTCCACCGGCCAACTGCGCACCGACCTGGGCGTATTCGAAGCCACGGGCGTCAGTCTGTCCAGCCTGCAAAAAAACCTAGCTGATGGGACTTACAAGGCCATGGAAAACGGCAAGCTTTATATCCCCTTGGCCGGCAAAGTCTTTCAAGTGGCAAAAGCCGGCCAAACCTGGCGAATCATCCATGAACACGGCGAGGGACCGTTATTGAAAACCCCGGATGGCCGGACATGGGGAATCGACCCACAACGCCATACCATCCGCTTTGGCAAGGCCGGGTCGAAGATGGCCATCACCTACAGCGACTTCAAAGCCAAAGGTTCATTGAATATTGAAGCTCGCGGCATGACGGAAATACGCCGGAAATACCCCTATCGGGCAAATGCGGTCGTGCAGGCGCTGGAGACCGCGCGGTTCTACTCGTTCAATGCCCTCCACAACCTCCATCAACTCAAGCAACACGTTCTTCCGGGCTCTCGACTGGACAGCTACCTTAAATTGTTTTTTGGTGTCAGCAACGTCGACGCCAGTCTTATCAGCAAAATAGAAACCGCGATCTCGCCGATATGCCAGGCATTGGCCGATCCTTCCTGGGAACTGCAAAATGCCAGCCGCATCGTTGTCGGCCACCTCAAACACCTGGAGGACAGAGCCACGGCATTCGTGCTGGAACCGACCGCCCTTGGAAGAATCTACCTCACTCAGTTTTTCTTCGACATGGAATTGGATGGGTACAAGGCCGTCGTCCCCGACACCTTTAATGTCGACGCCCATGCCCAGGCGGCGACCTTCATCCATGAAGTCTCCCATCAGATGTTAGATACCCTCGATATCATCTATCTGGACGCGATACTGCCCTTCCTCGACTTGATTTCAACAGCGACTTATCCAGGGCAAGTGCAATACGCCAAGCAAAAGGACCTGCAACTCAACGGACTTTCGTTGACCACCCCAAAATCCAAACTGTTTACGCAATGGGACAGCGCAGACAACACCTACAAGAAGTTTGAGCTGCTGCCTTTGTACAAAGAAACAACCCGGGAGATCCTGAAGATCACTGGCGCCAGAACCATGGATATTGCCCGTGATGATTTTCTGGATCCGATTTTGCCGGGCAAGCGCATCGACGTCATACTCCGCAACGCCGACTCGATCACGCTATTGATTTGTGAATTAGGACGGCAACTCGATGCGCGTCCCTCCCGGCAACTTGCCGTGCCGTGAATTGCACAAGATGGAGGTGGGGTGATTAATGCCAGTCAGTTAAGGATCAAACGACAAAGCCTGTGGGAGCCAAGCTTGCTCGCGATGGCGGTAGATCAGGCAATGGCGTTGTCGACTGGCTCACCCAATCGCGAGCAAGCTTTGCTCCCACGGGTTTGGGGCTTAACTGACTGGCATTAGAGTTGTTGATCTTTTTTTCACGCAAAGTATGCGACGGTAGGCTACGACTGATGTTTGAGCGAAAAAAACAGGCTCATTGATGCGCAAACGCCATGACGGCAGTTCTCGGCAGCTCATGCCGAAGGTTAGAATGCGGCAAACCAGGACGAATCAATGACCGAACATACCCTCTCGGAAGCCGAATACGACGCCATCACCGATGCCGCAGCCCATTGGTGCATGCGATTGCATGCCGTCGACTGCACCGATGCCGAACGGCAGGCATTCAAGCAGTGGCACGATGCCGATCCCCTGCATGCTTTCGAATACGAAGCCATGCTGGAAATCTGGGATGTTGCCGACCATCTGCCGCGTGTCGAGGCTGCCGCCGCCACGCCAGCGTCCAGGCCGCGGTCGCGCTGGAGCCGGTTGGCTGTCGCCGCCGCGGTGTTCGTCGTCGGCCTGCCCCTGGCCGCCTACACCGGCTGGAACCTGGACTGGATCGCCAACTCCTACCAGCGGTTCGAAGCCGGCACGAGCGTGCGTCATATCACCCTGAGCGACGGCAGCCAGGTGGAGCTCAACCTGGGTAGCGAGCTGACCTTCGCCAACTACAAGAACGAGCGCCGCGTAACCCTGGAAAAGGGCGAGGCGTTTTTTGACGTCAGCCATGACAAACAGCATCCGTTTGTCGTGCGCGCGGGCCAAGGCCAGGTGCGCGTGACCGGTACTCGCTTCAACGTCTGGATGTACCAGGACCAGGTGCGGGTCACGCTGGTGGAAGGTTCGGTCAGGGTCACCAGCAACCAAGCCCTCACCCGTAACGGCCTGCAACTTTCGCCGGGCATGCAGGCGAGCTACAAGGCGGGCGATCATCAGCCCCAAGTCCGCGAGACGCCCCAGAACGACAGCTCTTTGGCATGGCGCAACGGCAAGCTGGTATTGGATGACCTCGCCCTGAGCGATGCACTGCCGCTGATCAACCGCTACCTCGACCGTCCCGTCATGCTGGCTGACAACAGCACTGGCGGCCTGCGTGTCGGTGGTGTCTACAACATCAGCGAAGTACAGAACCTCGTGGCTTCATTGCCCAAAGTCCTGCCGGTCTACCTGACCCAGAACAAGGACGGCAACCCGGTGCTCAATTCCATCGGGCAGCGTCCGGTCCAATAACTGAAAGTCTCCCTGTGGGAACAAAGCTTGCTTGCGATAGCGGCGGATCAGCCTGACTCGATCTGGAATGTACCGCCCTCATCGCGAGCAAGCACAACAGCGGTTACTGCGTCGCCACCCTGCCCGCCTCATCACGCTCACGGATAATCACGGCCTGATAATGCGGATCGGCCTTGATCTGCTGTTCGGTGAAAGGCAGCACACTCCACTGCTTCTGCGAAAACGCCTGGGTCTGGTCGGCCGAATAAGGCGAAGCTGGGTCGCTGGAAATGGAGAATGCCAACAATCCCTGGGCTTGCGGACCTTTACCGTCAAACGTCACCACCTGCAGATAGCTGGTACCGCTGACCACTTCCCGCTTGCCGTTCGCCCCCGGCACGCTCTGGATCGCGTTATAGATGCCCAACTCTCCAGGGCCGCCGTGGATCGGCGTCTGTCGGCTACCGCTGCTGGCCACCTGGACGTCTTGCCATCGGCTGTCTTTAGACAACCCCGCGACCTTCACCGCCTCCACCGAAGCCAGCATGGCCTCGCGCACAGCCTTGAGCACCGGCGGTCGCTCGATCGCCAGGCCGCGGGGGGTGCGTTGCGGGTCTTTGGGATCGAACGCAACGCGCCATGAATCAGGCACCGCCTGCAGCCGTTCCATGATCTGCTGGAAATACACGAACCCCAGCCCGCTATTCAGGCCAGCCTTGCGATCCCAAGCCTTGAGGCTGGCACAGGCCTCGACCAATGCCGACGCATCGCCCCCCAGGTCATCGGTGCAAACGCCGAGCAGGTCCGGCATCACCTGGTCAGCCAGGTAAACCTGGTCGTCCATGACCATGCGTTGCAAATCCTCCACCTTCACCGGCCCACCCTTGGCCAATTGGCCCACCCGCTCCAGCGCAAAACGCGCCCGCAGGCCCAGCGGCTGGCCTTGTTGGCTGATCACTGGGGAATAACCGGACAACGGCTGCGCAGGGTTGACCATCCAGGCCGAATCATTGGAGTTCTGCACGTAATCGCGACGCAGCAGCTGCGGGAGCTTGTCGGCGGCATAAATGCCTTTTTGCACCGCGTTGGAATCGCTGCCCCAGGCACATTCGCTGCGGCTGCCATCCAGCACGATCAGCTGCAATCCGGCCCTGGGATCGCTGCACCGGGCCAGCTTGTCGGCGTCGACGTTCGGCACCACCGACACGTTCATGTAGAGGCTTTGCCCCTGGTCGTCCACCGCCAGAGTATTGACCCAGGGAATACCCTGGATCTTATGCACAGCGTCCTGCAGATCCTTGAGGGTGACGGCCTTGTTCATGGCGTACCACTGGGCCAGCACGCGATCGTTTTCCAGGTTCGCGTCCCGCAGGCTGTAGGCGAACTGGTTATCCCAGTCCAGCCGGCCGGGCCATTGCACGATCGGGCCGAACTGCGAGCCATAGACCACGCGGGAAACCGTCTGTACCTGGCCGTCGGGTTGCCTGATGTCCACCGCGACCGTCTGCTGGCTCATCGGCACGGATTTGCCATCGAGCAGGTAGCGGGTCGGATCTTTCGGGTCGAGCTGCAGCCGGTACAGGGTGAAATGCTTGGAACTGTCGACGGTGTGGGTCCAGGCCAGGTGCTGGCTGAAACCGATGTTGATCATCGGTAGGCCTGGCAGCGCCGCGCCCATGACGTCCAGCTTGCCGGGGATGGTCAGGTGCATCTGGTAGAAACGCATGCCGCCCACCCACGGAAAATGCGGATTCGCCAGCAACATCCCGCGACCGTTGAACGAGCGCTCGCTGCCGATGGCCAGGGCATTGCTGCCGCGTTCCAGGGCAAAACGCTGCTGCCGGGTTGCCGCGGCGACGAAACCGGCGACCGGGGTGTGCGCGAGTGCCGTCGCCTGGGGCGGTTGCGCCCCAGCCAGGGCTTCGGCGAACTGGCCGACGCCGCCTTCCACCAACAACCGACGGGTCAATTTGACCAGGTCCAGCGCAGTGATCGGCCGTACCCAATCGCTGGCGCATTGTTCGGGCAGGCCCTTGGCCTTGCGCTCGGCCAATGCGCGGTTGTAGCCCGCCGCATAGCCTTCGACCAGTTGTTGCACTTGAGGCGTCTGGGCCTGCCAGAAACCGGAGACCGCTTGCGGCGTGTTGAGCCAGCTGAAAAACAGATCGCTGACGCGGTTCTGCCGCTGCTCGACCGTGACCTGCTCGGGCCCGAAATAACGCGAGCGCTGGGCATTGACCGTGACGATCTCATTGGCCAGCAGGCACAGATTGTCCTGGGCGTAGGCATACCCGATGCCATAACCCAGCCCACGCTCGTCCTGAGCCCGGATATGTGGCACGCCAAAACGGGTGCGACGGATCTCGGCACTGGCCTGTTGCCCATCGTCCTGTGCATTGACCACGGGGCTGAGCCCGAGGGCGATCCCTAGAAAAGCACCTGCAAGGCCAACCCTCGATAACTGCCCGGACATTCTCACGTTCACTCCTGATGAAAACTGCAGAAACCAGGACGGCTACCGGTGCGCCAGTAGACAAGCACTCGGCCCGCCTGGGAAATCACACGCCGTGTGCTGAACCGGAATGTGCCTACCTTGAAAACGAACCGGATGAAAAAAAATTAATGGCCGCACGCCGCTTGAATACGGGGGTTTGACGAAGCAGGGGCAATTTTTTCACATCGCCACCCTCATGATTGCGCGTCCTCGTTCGTCCTATAACAGGAGAGTATTCGTGACCTTTTCTGATCTGGCTGGTAAGGAGTTTCTGCATGCGTAACGCGCAACAGCCCATGGAGGGCAAGCCAAGGCCGACCGGCGTCTCGCTGAGCGCCACCCACCGTGAATTCGAGAGGCCGCCAGAGCGCGGCGGCAATGACCACATCAGGCGCCTGCTCAAGAGCTTCGGGCTGAGGACCAGCCTGATTCGCCTCAAAGTCATCGACGCGTTGCTCAAGGCCGCCCACGAAAACCGCTGCCTGGGCGTGCGTGGTGTGCACAGCCAGTTACTGGGGCTGGACATCCCGTTGTCCTTTCTCAGCGTGCGCGAGGTGTTGAAGCGCCTGTGCAGCGAGGGCGTCGTCACCCTCAACGCCGATAAAAGCTACCGCCTGCACCCCAGCGCGATGGCCGTGCTCGAGGCCGAGGAATGAAAGCGGCGCTCAGGGCTTGACCTTGCGCCGCATCACGCCGTTGATCACCACCACGATGACCGCCACGGCAATGGCGATGTATTGAAACAGCTGCTCGCTGATCATGCCCTTGCCCTGCATCCAGGACAGCCCCAGCATGATTGCCAGGACGACGAGGACGATCAGAATCGAGTATTTCAAACGTTGCGAATGAGTCATTGCCAATTTCCTGAATGTATCCGTTCTGTATCCGAAGGCTTGCCGATCCATACCTCATCTACCGGAATGACGACTCACCGACGGGGCCCTATGGTACAGCCGAAGGCGCGTCTTCGTGCAATCCGCTCGGTTTATCCCTTGGCTACCGACACCTAAAGCTGCGTCCCCCAAGGCCGATATATACGGAACTGCCCATTCACCAGTTCCAGAACGTCGCCTTCGTGCAAGGACTCCCCACATGCCCTCACTCCGAACGATTCAGGCTCGCTACACCCTGTTTCTGGTCATTTTCATGCTGGTGTTGTCCCTCCTGACCGTGGTGGGCATCAGTTACCTGGTCGCGCCCAAACTGCGCCAGACGGAAGAGCAAGTGGCACTTAACCGCATCGCCGAGGTTGCGGAGCAGATCCAGGGCGAACTGAACAAGGTGCAGGCGCAGCAACGCAGCATCACCCAGACCATCCCGTTGCTCGACAGCGATGCCATCGACAAAGTGTTGCCGGGGCTGGTGGATCAGTACGGCGAGTTGAAAGTCTTCGGCGGCGGGATCTGGCCCCTGCCCAACCAACGGGCCGAAGGACGCAGCAAATTCAGCACGTTCTGGCACCGCGACGCGTCCGGCAAGCTGGTGGTCAATACCTTCTGGAACAGTGACGCCGCGCCCAACTATTACGAACAACCCTGGCACAAGGGCGGCATGGCCACCCCACCGGGCAAATGCGCCTGGGCCGCGGCTTATAAAGACGACGCCAGCGCCGAACCACGCACCAACTGCGCCATGGCCATCCAGAAAAACGGCGTGCCTTACGGCGTTTCCACCATCGACGTGACCCTGGGCTTCTTCAATGAACTGGTGGCACGCAAGGAAGCCGACCTGAGCGCCGAGATGCTGATCGTCGAAGGCGACGGCAAGATCATCAGCAACAGTTCGCGCATCAGCGGTCCGATCGTGCTGAAGAACATCAGTGAACTGGCGGCCACCTCGCCATTCGCCGCCCAGGTCAAGGCGGGCCTGGCCAACCGCGACAAGCCGCTGCAACGTGTGGAGTTCGACAACAAGGGCGAGGCCAGTACCTTTTTCATGCGCCCTATCGAAGGTTCACCGTGGTTCCTTGCCACCGCATTGCCGACTCGCCTGATCACGGCCCAGCGCGATGATGTACTGAGCACGCTGAGCCTGCTGCAGATCCCGATGGTGATCCTGCTGGTCTTGATGCAGCTGTACGCGATCCGCCAGTTGACCCATCGCATGAAAGTCCTCAAAGGCAACATCGACGCCCTGTCCACTGGCGATGCCGACCTGACCCGACGCATCACCATCCGGGCCGAGGATGAATTGGGGGCGATAGGGCACTCGGTCAACCGCTTCATCGCTTACCTGCAAGATATGATCGGTGAAGTCACCCAGGCCACCGGCGCCATGGCGTCGAGCCTGGGCGATCTGCAGCGGACCTCGGCCCACACCAGCGAAATCCTGATGCGCCACGCCTCGGAAACCGACCAGACCGTGACCGCCATCACCCAGATGAGCTCCACGGCTGAAAGCGTCGCGCAAAACGCGGCCGAGACCGCGGCGTTCACTCAACGCGCCAACGAGCATGCCGATCGTTCCCGCGTGGTGGTCGGTGAGGCCTCCAACAGTGTGGTGGCCTTGATCGATGAAGTGGCCAGCGCCACCCGCAAGGTCGAGAGCATGCAACAGGACGCTCAGCGCATCACCGAGATCCTGGGTGTGATCGGCGCCATCGCCGGGCAGACCAACCTGCTGGCGCTCAACGCCGCCATTGAAGCCGCCCGGGCTGGCGAGCAAGGCCGTGGTTTTGCCGTGGTGGCCGACGAAGTCCGCGCCCTCGCCGCCCGCACCCAGGCCAGCACCTCGGAAATCAACGAAATGCTGACCCGCCTGACCCAAGGCGTGAGTTCGTCGGTCTCGGCCATGGAAAACACCCAGGCCAGCTGCCAGTCGGCCGCCGACGCGACCTCCCGCGTCAACTCGGGCCTGGACGAAATGGCCGGCTCGGTCAGCCAGATCAACAGCCTGAGCACCCAGATCGCCACGGCCGCCGAGCAACAAAGCGCGGTGACCGAGGAGATCAATCGCAGCATGGTGCAAATCCGTCACATGGTGGAGGAGCTGGTGGAGAGTGGCCTGGCCAGCGAAACCAACACCCGGCAACTGCTGGAAGCCAACACACGGGTGAATGCGATCATGGGTCGGTTCAAGGTTCGCTAGAACTTCACCATCCCCCTGTGGGAGCGAGCTTGCTCGCGATAGCGTCGGATCAGCTACAAAGTAGTGACTGACAAACCGCTATCGCGAGCAAGCTCGCTCCCACAGGACTGTATTCGCCCTCCCAACCTGACAACTCTGTAATCCCCGCCTCAGGCCCCTGTCAGCTCGTGCCCGCTACTCTGTTATCCTTGCGCCTAACCGTTCGACACGAGACCTCCTTCATGGCCAACCCCCTGCACCTGCTCGCCTTGAGCGCCCTGTTCATGACCACCCTGGCCCAGGCCGCGGAACCGGTCACCATCGATGTGCACCGCGACGCCAATTGCGGCTGCTGCAAAAAGTGGATCTCGCATTTGCAAGAAAACGGTTTCAAGGTCAATGACCATGTCGAGGCCGACATGAGTTCGGTCAAGCAACGCCTGGGCGTGGCGCCGAACCTGCGCTCCTGCCACACCGCCGAAATCAACGGCAAATTCGTCGAAGGCCATGTCCCGGCCGACCAGGTGCTGGCGCTGGGCAAGCGCGATGACCTGCTCGGCGTGGCCGCACCGGGCATGCCCATGGGCTCGCCCGGCATGGAAATGGACGGCATGAGCGACGCTTATCAAGTGATCGGCCTGAAAAAAGACGGGACCCAAACCGTAGTGGCGGATTACCCGGCCCACTGATGGGCCAAGCCTATATCGGCTTGTTCCTGGCGGCATTTGGCGCGGCGACCTTGCTGCCGCTGCAATCGGAGGCCTTGTTGGTCGGCCTGTTGCTCAGCGAGCACTATGCTGTCTGGCTGTTGCTGGGGGTCGCCACCCTCGGCAACGTCCTGGGTTCGCTGGTGAACTGGTGGCTGGGTACGCGCCTGGAACACTTCAAGGACCGGCGCTGGTTTCCGGTCAGCCCGACGCACCTGGACAAGGCACGCGTGCATTACCAGCGCTTCGGCCGCTGGTCGCTGCTGCTCAGTTGGTTGCCGATCATCGGCGATCCATTGACCCTGGTGGCCGGGGTGATGGGTGAACCGTGGCGCCGCTTCCTGCTGATCGTGACCGTTGCCAAAGGCTTGCGCTACGGCGTTCTCGCCCTGGCCACGCTGGGCTGGATGGGTTGAACATTCGGGCCGTTCGGTTGCCTGTGGTTAATGTCGCCATAATCGGGTCGCGCCAGGATCGGCAGCGGCCACAAGGAGATTGACCATGTTCCGAACCCCCACCCGCTGGTTGCCCAGCCTCTTGCTCAGCGCCGCCCTACCCCTGCTCGCCCAGGCCGCCAGCCCACCGGAAGGCCCGGCCTACGGCGCCCAGTTGGAGGGCTTCGAATACCCCTATACCCTCAAGCACTTCGCCTTCCAGTCCCAGGGCCAATCGTTGCAGATGGGTTATATGGATGTGCCGGCCCAGGGCAAGGTCAATGGCCGCACCGTGGTGCTGATGCACGGCAAGAATTTCTGCGCCGCCACCTGGGGCGATTCGGTCAAGGTGCTGAGCGAAGCCGGGTACCGAGTCGTCGCCGCGGACCAGATCGGCTTCTGCACATCGAGCAAACCCGAGCATTACCAGTACAGCTTCCAGCAACTGGCGGCCAACACTCAGGCCTTGCTCAAGGCCCTCGGTGTACAGAAAGCCATCGTTCTCGGCCACTCCACCGGCGGCATGCTCGCCACCCGTTACGCCTTGCAGTTCCCCGACCAGGTCGAGCGCCTGGCAATGGTCAACCCCATTGGCCTGGAGGATTGGAAAGCCTTGGGCGTGCCCTACCGCACCGTGGACCAATGGTACGCCCGTGAGCTGAAAGTCACCGCCGAGGGCATCCGCAATTACGAGCGCACGACCTATTACGCCGGCCGCTGGAAACCTGAGTTCGACCGCTGGGTGGACATGCTCGCCGGCTTGAACAAGGGCCCCGGTCATACGCAGGTGGCGTGGAACTCGGCGCTGATCTACGACATGATCTTCACCCAGCCGGTCTATTACGAGTTCAAGGACCTGACCGTACCCACCCTGCTGTTGATCGGTACCTCCGACACTACCGCCATCGGCAGCGACATCGCGCCGCCGGCGGTAAAGGCCAAACTGGGCCATTACGAGGTATTGGGCAAACAGACTGCCGGGCTGATTCCCCGCTCGACTCTGGTGGAGTTCCCCAATCTGGGGCATGCCCCGCAGATGGAAGAGCCGGATCGGTTCCACAAAGCCCTGCTGGGCTGGCTGGACAAACCCATTCCCTGACGAGGTGTTCCATGGCGGTGCAAATAGCAGTCATAGACGATTGGCAAGATGTGGCACGCGGTGTGGTGGACTGGTCGGTGCTGGACGGCGTCGGCCAAGTGACCTTTCTTCACGACTATCCCGCCGACCGCGACACCCTCGCCGAACGCTTGCAGCACTTCGAGGTGATCTGCGTGATGCGCGAACGCACCGTGTTCGACGAAGGCCTGCTGCGCCGCCTGCCCAATCTCAAGCTGCTGCTCACCGGCGGCATGCGCAATGCCGCCCTGGACCTGAAGGCCGCCGCCGAGCTGGGCATCCAGGTGTGCGGCACCGACAGCTACAAGCACGCCGCGCCCGAACTGACCTGGACGCTGATCATGGCCCTGGCCCGCAACCTGGTGCAGGAAGCCAACGCCTTGCGCGCCGGTCTGTGGCAGCAAGGCCTGGGTGGCGACCTGCACGGCAAGACGCTGGCGATCCTCGGCCTGGGCAGCATCGGTACACGGGTGGCGCAGTTCGGCCAGGTGTTCGGCATGCGGGTCATCGCCTGGAGCCAGAACCTCAGCGCCGAGCGGGCCGCCGAAGTGGGCGTGACCTACGTCAGCAAGCAGGCGTTGTTCGAACAGGCCGACATCCTCTCGATCCACCTGGTGCTCGGCGAACGCACCCGCGGCCTGGTGGATGCCCAGGCGCTGGGCTGGATGAAACCCGAGGCGCTGCTGGTCAACACCTCCCGCGGGCCAATCGTCGATGAAACCGCCCTGATCGACGCCCTCCAGCACCGGCGCCTGGCTGGTGCCGCCCTGGACGTCTTCGCCCAGGAGCCCTTGCCTCTGGCCCATCCATTCCGCACCCTGGAGAACGTGCTGGCCACACCTCATGTGGGTTACGTCAGCCGACAGAATTACCAACAGTTCTATTCCCTGATGATCGAAGACCTGCTGGCCTGGGCGGCGGGCCAGCCGATTCGGTTGCTGACGCCGGCGGGCTGATTCCTACCCAAATACTCAGGACAACTTCCTTCTGTGGGAGCGGGCTTGCTCGCGAATGCTGTGTATCAGTCGAGCAAATGTGTGACTGATAGACTGCGTTCGCGAGCAAGCTCGCTCCCACAAAAATAGTGTGTTTCGAGTGCCTGCAGTTGACATCGAAACGCCATCGCTCCACCCGCCCTCCAATGGTGCATCGCGCCATTCCATCGCGCACGCCAATGAACCAACGCCCTCCCCCTACACTTTTTTCTTTGCAGGAAACTGCACTTCGTCGGTGCGTACTCCCCTTCGTCGTGTAAGACATTGCCGCTAAAAAACGTGATTGTCGGACAATGCGACGAACCGAGGCGCACCGCTCTAGGATATGACCTAGACTGCCAAACCGGGGGGAAAACCGACCGGTCATCCAGACGAAAAAAAGTCGAAACTTTTCGCAACGGCGACAGGTCAGGTTAGAGGTAGGGCAACAGCGACTGGTGCAGTCCTTGCACTGGTCCTTGCAACAGCTCCTTCAGCTGATTCGCTTCGCCGCGTTTGGGTAGCCGTTCGCTTTCCTTGCGTAGCGCTTGTGCGCCTGGCCGCAGGATTCGGCCAATGAAACAACAGCTCTGGCGCTTGCCGGAAACAGATCGAGAAAATGGGAGATATTTATGATCAGTGCTGCCTTGGAACCACAACAAGTCCGTTCTCAATTACCGCCGGCGGCCGAATCGCCGACGGCCCCGGTGCTGGCCACCGGCGGCAAGGCACTGCTCCCCGTCGTTCGACAGAATCCCAATCGCAAGAAAGTCTTGTTCGTCACCTCGGAAATCGCCGACCTGGTCAAGACCGGCGGCCTGGGCGATGTATCCTCGGCACTGCCTCGGGCCATGGCCGGGTTGCATGATGTTCGGGTGCTGATCCCTGGCTATCCGCAAGTGATGAACAGCGGCAATCCGATCCACATCGTCGGCGAACTGGGCGGCCACGCAGCACTACCGCCCTGCAAGATCGGGCGCATGGACATGGCCGACGGCCTGGTGATCTACGTACTGATCTGCCCGGAACTGTTTGCCCGCGAAGGCTCTCCCTACGGAGCCAACAACGGTCGCGACTGGCCGGACAACCACATTCGCTTCGCCCGCCTGGGCCTGGCCGCCGCCGACATCGCCGCCAACCTGGCACAGATCCACTGGTGCCCGGATCTGGTCCACGCCCACGATTGGCCAGCAGGGTTGGCGCCGGCCTACATGCACTGGCGCGGGCAACGCACCCCGACCCTGTTCACCATCCACAACCTGGCGTACCAGGGCGTGGTCAGCCTGGCGTCCTGCCCGGAACTGGGCATCCCCGAGCACGCCCTGCAACAGGAAGGCATGGAGTTCTACGGCAAACTGTCGTTCCTCAAGGCCGGGATGGCCTATTCCAGCCATATCACCACCGTCAGCGCCACCTACGCCCAGGAAATCACCACCCCGGCGTTTGGTTGCGGACTCGACGGTTTCCTGGCTGCCAAGACCCAACAAGGCTTGCTCAGCGGCATCCCCAACGGCATCGATGAAAGCTGGGACTCGGCCACCGACACCCACCTGTTCCGTCAGTTCGCCATAGGTGACTGGGAAGGCAAGGCCGTCAACGCCAGCCATGTACGTGAACTGTTTGGCCTCGACGACTCCACTGGCCCGCTGTTCGCCGTGGTGTCGCGCCTGGTCTACCAGAAAGGCCTGGACCTGACCGAAGCAGTCGCCGAGTTCATCGTCGAATCCGGCGGCCAGATCGCCATCATCGGCCGCGGCGAACCGGAGGAAGAACAAGCCATGCGCGAACTCGCACTGCGCTTCCCCGGCCGCATCGGCGTGCGCATCGGCTTCAACGAAACCGATGCGCGGCGGATGTTCGCCGGCAGCGATTTCCTGCTGATGCCCTCGCGCTACGAGCCCTGCGGCTTGAGCCAGATGTACGCCCAACGTTTTGGCTCGCTGCCAGTGGCGCGCAATACCGGAGGCCTGGCGGACACCATCGAAGATGGCGTCACCGGTTTCCTGTTCGATGAGTCCACCGTGGAGAGCTACCAACAAGCCTTGAGCCGCGCCTTCAAGGTCTTCGAGTTCCCGGGCCTGCTCAACGCCATGCGCTGCCGGGCCATGTCGGCACCGTTCAACTGGTGCCAGGCCGTGGAACCCTACGCCGAACTCTACGAACAGCTGGTGGCGAAGTCACTGGGAAAATCGGCCAGACAATGAGGTAACAATGACGTCAAGGACGCCTGAGACATGGACCCACGGGGCGGTCATGCTGGATGACGAGCACACCCGCTTCGCCCTCTGGGCCCCGGATGCCTTTTTTGTCAGTGTCGAACTCGACACTGGAGATTCAATACCGCTACTGCCCCAAGCCGACGGCTGGTTCATGATCCAGACCCGTTGCCCCGCCGGCACCCGCTACCGCTACAACATCGATGGCGAACTGGAGGTGCCGGACCCGGCCTCCCGCGCCCAGGCCGGCGACATCGACCGTCACAGCGTGGTGGTCGACCCCCATGCCTACCCCTGGCGACACACCCAATGGTGTGGCCGTCCCTGGCACGAAGCCGTGATCTACGAATTGCACGTGGGCGCCCTGGGCGGTTTCAACGGTGTCGAACAGCATTTGGCCCGCCTGGCCGGGCTGGGCGTCACCGCCATCGAGCTGATGCCGCTGGCGCAGTTTCCCGGCGATCGCAATTGGGGCTACGACGGGGTGTTGCCCTACGCACCCCAAGCCTCCTACGGCACGCCTGAACAGCTCAAGCATCTGATCGACAGCGCCCACGGCCATGGGCTGTCCGTCATCCTGGATGTGGTCTACAACCACTTCGGCCCCGATGGCAACTACCTGCACCGCTATGCCAAGGGCTTCTTCCGCGAAGACAAGCACACGCCCTGGGGCGCGGCGATCGATTTCCGCCGCCGGGAAGTGCGGGACTTCTTCATCGACAATGCGCTCATGTGGCTGCTGGAATACCGCTTCGACGGCCTGCGCCTCGACGCAGTACACGCCATCGAAGCTCCGGACTTTCTCCAGGAACTGGCGGCCAGGGTGCGCGAACAGGTGGATCCGGCCCGGCATGTCTGGCTGACCGTGGAAAACGAACACAACCAGGCCAGCCTGCTGGAACAGGGCTACGACGCCCAGTGGAACGACGACGGCCACAATGCCTTGCATGTGCTGTTGACTGGCGAGACCGACGCCTACTACGCCGACTATGCCGAGCAGCCGACGGAACAACTGGCACGTTGCCTGAGCCAGGGTTTCGTCTTTCAGGGCCACACCAATCGTCACGGCGAATCCCGGGGCGAACCCAGCGGTCACCTGCCACCGAGCGCATTCGTGCTGTTCCTGCAGAACCATGACCAGGTCGGCAACCGTGCCCTGGGCGAACGCCTGCATCAGCTCGCCCCGTCCCAGGCCTTGCAAGCGGCGACAGTCTTGTTGCTGTTGTCACCGATGATCCCGCTGCTGTTCATGGGCGATGAGGTGGCCGCCGAACAACCGTTCCTGTTCTTTACCAGTCATCACGGCGAACTGGCAGAACTCGTGCGCGAAGGCCGACGCAACGAGTTCAAGGCGTTCAGTGCCTTTGCCGATCCGCAGAAACGCGAGCGGATTCCCGACCCCAACGCGGCCAGCACCTTCGAGGTTTCACGTCCAAGCCTGGAATCGCAACGCGTGGAGCAGCAGGCCAGCGAGGCGCTGTATCGCCAACTGCTGAAAATCCGCCGTGAAGAGATCGTCCCGCGCCTGCCCGGTGCCCAGGCCCTTGGAGCCGATGTGTTGGGTCATGGTGCTGTCAGCGCACGCTGGCGACTGGGCGATGGCAGTGTGTTGCGCATCGACCTGAACCTTGGCGAGCAGCCCGTCGCACACCATGCCCCGGAAGAGGTACGCATTCTTTTCGAACATCCGCCGCAGGTCGTGGGTCTGTTGCAACAGGGCGTCCTTGCGCCCTACAGCGCGCTGGTCAGTCTGACGCAGGCGACAACCTTGCCCAACATCACTGGAGAGCGCCTATGAGCGATGTGCAACTGGAAATCCTCGCCAGCCAAGCTGGCCTGGCGGTGGATTGGATCGATGCCAATGGCCGGGCCCAGAAAGTCTCGGCAGCGGTCTTGCGCTCAGTCCTCACAGGCCTGGGCCACCCAGCTGGAAGTGCCCAGGAAATCGACGCCAGCCTGCTGCAGTTGCAGAAAGATCAACAGAACCATCAACTGCCACCGCTGATCACCGCCGATGTCGGGGTCAGCCTGGACTTGAGCCGCTACTTCGAGGCCGGGACCCCCTGCGAAATCAAACTCGAAGACGGCGCGACACTGAATCTGAACCTCGATGCCGACGGCAAGCTGCCGGGCATGGTCCCGGTGGGTTATCAGCACGTCCACATCCGGGACCAGCATTTCACCCTGGCCGTCGCACCCGCCCGCTGCTACAGCGTGGCCGATGCGGTGGACGACCCGACGCCCCGGACCTGGGGCCTGAGCGCGCAGTTGTATGCCCTGCGACGCCCTGGGGACGGCGGTTTCGGTGATACCCAGGCCCTGGAGGAACTGGTGCGGGTGGCCGGCGAACGCGGCGCCGAGGCCGTTGCCATCAGCCCGATGCACGCGATGTTCAGCAGCGACACCGGGCGCTACAGCCCTTACTCGCCGTCCAGCCGACTGTTTCTAAACAGCCTGTACGCCGCCCCCGGCACCATCCTCGGTGAACGCGCCCTGCGCACCGCCATCGACGCTACCGGCTTGACCAACCAACTGCGCAACCTGGAAGAGCAGCCGCTGATCGACTGGCCAGTCGCCGCCCAGGCCAAGCAGAAAATCCTCCGCGCCCTGTACGACGGGTTCAGCCAGGGCGCGCATCCGCTGCATGAAGACTTCAGCAGTTTCCGCCACACCAGCGGCGAGGCCCTGGAAAATCATTGCCGCTTCGAGGCCTTGCAGGCTGAACGCGCCGCCCGTGGCGAAAGCCTCGACTGGCGGCAGTGGCCGGAAGAATGGCGCGATCCGCGCAGCGCGGTCCTGGCCCATTTCGCCGAAGAAAATGCCGACGAAATCGGTTTCTACGCCTTTTGCCAATGGTTGATCGCCCGCTGCCTGGAACGCGCCCAGAGCGCAGCCAAATCCAGCGGCATGGGCATCGGCCTGATCGCCGACCTGGCGGTAGGTGCCGATGGCGCCGGCAGCCAGGCCTGGAGCCGGCAGGACGAACTGCTCGCATCGTTGACCGTAGGCGCACCGCCGGACATTCTCAATCGCTCCGGCCAAGGCTGGGGCATTTCGGCGTTCTCCCCGGAAGGCCTGGTGCGCAACGGCTTTCGCGCCTTCATTGAAATGCTGCGGGCCAACTTTGCCCACGCTGGTGGCTTGCGCATCGATCATGTCATGGGTTTGCAACGGCTCTGGGTGATTCCCAACGACGCCCCACCCAGCGACGGGGCCTACCTTTATTACCCGGTGGATGACCTGTTGCGCCTGCTGGCACTGGAATCCCATCGGCACCAGGCCATCGTGTTGGGCGAAGACCTCGGTACCGTGCCGGATGGTTTGCGGGACAAACTCAGCGCCCGCTCGATCCTAGGCATGCGCGTGCTGTTGTTCGAACAGGACAACACCTACTTCAAACCCATCCTCGACTGGCCGGACAATGCCCTGGCCACCACCAGCACCCATGATTTGCCAACGCTCAACGGCTGGTGGCACGGTCACGACATTGACTGGAACGCCCGGCTGGACCTGATCGACTCCCACACCGAAATGGACTGGCGCAAACACCGCGAGCGCGAACGCGAAGGCCTGCGCCAAGTGTTGAATCAGGATCCGCAGAATTTTCGCGAAGAACACCGCGAGACCGACCAGGTACTGGATGCCAGCGTACGTTTCCTCGGCCACACCCGCGCACCACTGGTGTTGTTGCCGCTCGAAGATGCCCTGGGCATCGAGGAGCAGGCCAACCTGCCCGGCACCATCGACACCCATCCCAATTGGCGCCGCCGCCTGGCCCAGCAGAGCCAGGCGCTGCTGGATCACCCGGACGCCGCCCGGCGTCTGGAAATACTCGCCTGCGCGCGACTTCAGGCGAACGAGCGTGACCGATGAAACAGCCATTGATCCAACCTCTGCGGGCAACATTGCGCCTGCAGTTCCATAAAGGTTTCACCCTGGACGACGCCATACCCCAGGTGCCGTACTTCGCCGCGCTGGGCATCAGCCACATTTATGCCTCTCCGCTGCTCAAGGCCCGGGCCGGTTCCATGCACGGCTACGACGTGGTCGATCCGACCCTGGTCAACCCCGAGCTGGGTGGCGAAGCCGCGCTCAGGCGTCTGGTTGCAGTCTTGCGCGAGCACCGGATGGGCTTGATCCTCGACATCGTCTCCAATCACATGGCCGTCGGCGGCAATGACAATCCCTGGTGGCTGGATCTGTTGGAATGGGGTCGACTCAGCCCCTACGGCGAGTTCTTCGACATCCAGTGGCATTCCCCCGACCCGCTGATGGAAGGCCAGTTGTTGCTGCCGTTCCTGGGCAGCGACTACGGCGTGGCCTTGCAGGAAGGCACCTTGCGACTGCGCTTGGATGCCGCCCACGGCAGCTTCTACGTCGAGCACTATGAACACCGCTTCCCGATTTGCCCGATGCACTACGGCGAACTGCTCAAACCCGCCGAAACCCTGCCCGTCGAACAGGCCGAATCGCTCAAGACCCTGGCTGAGCGCTTCACCACGCTGAATTACCAGACCGACGCCCACACCCTCGCCCGCCCGCTGCAAACGGAGCTGCGGGACCTGGCGGCACACGCCGGCATCCTGGCTGCCATCGAGGCCAACCTGGCCGGCTACGACGCTACCCAGCCCCAGGGTTTCGAACGCCTGCATCAGTTGCTGGAGCGCCAGAGCTACCGGCTCGCCAGCTGGCGCACCGCGGCGGACGACATCAATTGGCGGCGTTTTTTCGATGTCAATGAATTGGGCGGGCTGCGGGTCGAACGTCCGGCGGTATTCCAAGCCACCCATGCCAAGATCTTCGAATTGATCGGCGAAGGGTTGGTGGATGGGCTGCGGATCGATCACATCGACGGTCTTGCCGATCCTCGTGGTTACTGCCGCAAATTGCGCCGACGCGTGAATTCGCTGTCGCCGACCCGTCACCTGCCGATTTTCGTCGAGAAGATCCTCGGCGATGGCGAGACATTGCGGCGGGACTGGAACATCGACGGCAGTACCGGTTACGAGTTCATGAACCAGGTCTCGCTGTTGCAGCATGACCCGGCCGGTGCCGGCCCCCTTGCCGAATTCTGGAGCCGGCACAGTGAGCGGCCGGCGCACTTCATCGAAGAAGCCCGCCTGGCTCGCCAGCAGATACTCAATGGTTCCTTGGCCGGGGATTTCGAAAGCGTTGCCCAGGCCCTGCTGCAAGTGGCCCGGGACGATGTGATGACCCGAGACCTGACCCTGGGCGCGATTCGGCGGGCCTTGCAGGAATTGATCGTGCATTTCCCGGTGTATCGCACCTACATCACGCCGTTGGGTCGCTCTGCTGAAGACCAGGTGTTTTTCAACCACGCCCTGGAAGGCGCCCGGCAAACCCTCAGCGAAGCCGACTGGCCGGTGCTCGACTGCCTGGCTGGCTGGCTCGGTGGTATGCCTTGGCGGCAACGCCCCCGCGGCAGCCAGCGCAAACGCCTGCGCCACGCCTGCGTACGCTTCCAGCAACTGACCTCGCCGGCCGCCGCCAAGGCCGTGGAGGACACCGCCCTCTATCGCTCGGCGGTGCTGCTGTCGCGCAACGACGTGGGCTATGACACCGAGCGTTTCAGCGCCCCGGCGCAGACGTTCCATCAGGTGTGCACCGAACGCCTCGAGCATTTTCCCGACAACCTGATGACCACCGCCACCCATGACCACAAGCGCGGCGAAGACACCCGCGCCAGGCTGGCCGTGCTCAGCGAGCGCGCCGACTGGTACGCCGCCTGCGTGGAACAATGGCGCATCCTCTCGCCTTCGCTGCACAGCGACCCCGCGGCGCCCTCGGCCGGTGATGAACTGATCCTGTACCAGGCGTTGCTCGGAAGCTGGCCGCTGGACCTCGACCTCCAGGACCACCAGGCGCTGGCCGCCTACAACGAGCGCCTGTGGCAATGGCAACGCAAGGCCTTGCGCGAAGCCAAGTTGCAAAGCAGCTGGGCGGCGGTCAACGACGCTTATGAGCAAGCCACCCAGATGTTCCTCGAACGCCTGCTGCTGGGCGATGAGGGGCTGCCCTTGCGCAGCGCCATCGCCGAAGCGGTCCAGGCCGTCGCGCCGGCGGGCGCCCTCAACAGTCTGGCGCAAACTTTGCTGCGCATGACCGTACCCGGCGTACCGGACCTGTACCAAGGCAACGAGTTCTGGGACTTCAGCCTGGTGGACCCGGACAACCGCCGCCCGGTGGATTTCCAGGCACGCCGCGCAGCGATGCAGGCCGACAACACCCCAGCCGCGTTGGTACGCGATTGGCGTGACGGCCGGATCAAACAGGCATTGATCGCCCGGACGCTGGCCGTGCGAGCCGAGTATCCGCAGTTGTGGCGCCAGGGCCGCTATCAACCGCTGCAAGTGCTCGGCGAGCAGGCCCATCGGGTAATGGCCTTCATGCGTGAGGATTCGCAACAACGGGCGATCGTTGTCGTACCTGTCCATGCGGCGCATTTGCTGGAAAACAGTGCCGTGCCGCTGGTGGCTGCGTCGGATTGGGGCGATACCCGCGTATCGTTACCGTTCGCCGCCAAGGATGAAAAACTGAAGGGACTTTTTTCAAGCGCAACAGTCACACCCCAAAGGGAGCTGCTGATCAGCACCGCGCTGGGGAATTTCCCGGTCAATGTCTTTATCCAACCTTGAGTTGAATCAGGAGCACTGCGATGAGTACCGACGATAAACGCATTCGCGAATTCGCCTATCAGATCTGGGAGTCGGAAGGTAAGCCTGCTGGGCAGGAAAAACGCCACTGGGAGATGGCGCGCAAACTGGCTGAAGCCGAAGCGCTGGCGCCCAGCAAGCCCCCCAAGGCGGCGAGTAAATCGGCGGCCAGCAAGACCGATGGCGCCAAGCCTGCTGCAACCAAGGCAACCCCGGCCAAGACCGCCGCGAAAAGCACCACGCCCAAGGTCAAGCCAGCGGCCAAGCCTTCCGCGGCGACCGCAGCGATCGTGCCCCCGGCGAACAAAGCCGCTGACAAAAAACCTCGGGCACCGCGCAAGCCGTCGGCGGTCTGATTCGTCCTACCGGTCTCCTCGTCAGGTGGGAGCAAGGCTTGGTCGCGAAACAGTGCCTCGATGTCTGGAGGACCCCATCGCTTCGTCGCGGGCAAACCTTGCTCTCACAGAGAAGCAACTTTGTCACACGGAACGGGATGAATCCCCTCGCCACAGGTGAAGGGTGATGTCATCCCTTTCAAGTGAACCGCATCGCCGTATCTGTCTGTTTTTTTTGCAGGAGCAACTATGACCCGTCCAAACAAAACCACGCCGCCGCCCGTTATCGAGGCTTCGCGGATTCGTGAAGGGCTGCCTTTTCCACTGGGTGCAACCTGGGATGGCCTCGGGGTCAATTTCGCGCTGTTTTCAGCCAATGCCACTAAGGTCGAACTGTGCATTTTCGATGATACCGGCGAAGTCGAACTCGAACGCATCGAGCTGCCGGAGTACACCGATGAGATTTACCACGGTTATCTGCCCGATGCCCACCCGGGATTGATCTATGGCTACCGGGTCTATGGTCCCTATGATCCGGCGAACGGCCATCGCTTCAATCCGAACAAACTGCTGATCGACCCCTACGCCAAGCAACTGGTCGGTCAATTGAAGTGGTCCGAAGCCCTGTTCGGCTACACCATCGGTCACCCCGACGGCGACCTCAGTTTCGATGAGCGCGACAGCGCCCCGTTCGTTCCCAAGTGCAAAGTCATCGACCCCGCGCACACCTGGGGCCACGACCAGCGCGTCAGCGTGCCTTGGGACAAGACCATCCTGTATGAAACCCACGTGCGCGGCCTCACCATGCGTCACCCGTCGGTGCCCGAGAACCTGCGCGGTACGTTCGGCGGGCTGATGGTCGACGATGTGCTGGAGCATATCCGCAAGCTGGGTGTCTCTTCGGTGGAACTGCTGCCCATCCATGCCTTCGTCAATGACCAGCACTTGCTGCACAAAGGCATGACCAATTACTGGGGCTACAACAGCATTGCCTTCTTCGCGCCCGACCCGCGCTACCTGGCCAGCGGCAAGATCGCCGAGTTCAAGGAGATGGTCGCCCACCTGCACGAGGCCAACCTGGAAGTCATCCTCGACGTGGTCTACAACCACACCGCCGAGGGCAACGAACAGGGCCCCACCCTGTCCATGCGCGGCATCGATAACGCCTCCTACTACCGGCTGATGCCCGATGACAAGCGCTACTACATCAACGACTCCGGGACCGGCAACACCCTGGACCTGAGCCATCCCTGCGTGCTGCAGATGGTCACCGACTCCCTGCGCTACTGGGCCACGGAAATGCACGTCGATGGCTTCCGCTTCGACCTGGCGACCATTCTCGGCCGTTACCATGACGGTTTCGACGAACGCCACAGCTTCCTCGTCGCCTGCCGCCAGGATCCGGTGCTGCGCCAGGTGAAAATGATCGCCGAGCCTTGGGACTGTGGCCCAGGGGGTTACCAGGTGGGACACTTCCCGCCGGGTTGGGTCGAGTGGAACGACAAGTTCCGTGACACGGTACGCGCCTTCTGGAAGGGGGATGACGGCCAACTCGCCGATTTTGCCAGCCGAATGACCGCCTCGGGCGAGATGTTCAACCAGCGTGGCCGGCGGCCGTATGCTTCGGTGAACTTCGTCACTGCCCACGACGGTTTCACCTTGCATGACCTGGTGTCGTACAACGACAAGCACAACGAAGCCAACGACGAGAACAATCAGGACGGCAGCAATAACAACCTGTCCTGGAACCATGGCGTCGAAGGCCCGACGGATGATCCGCAAATCAACGCGTTGCGTCATCGGCAGATGCGCAACTTCTTCGCCACCCTGCTGTTGGCCCAAGGCACGCCGATGATCGTCGCCGGCGACGAGTTTGCCCGTACCCAGCACGGCAACAACAACGCCTATTGCCAGGACAGCGAGATTGGCTGGGTCAACTGGGACCTGAGCGAGGATGGCGCGACGCTGCTCAAGTTCGTCAAGCGCCTGATCAAATTGCGCCTGACCTACCCGATCCTGCGACGCGGACGCTTCCTGGTGGGTAATTACAACGAGGACATCGGCGTCAAGGACGTGACGTGGCTGGCCCCGGACGGCAGCGAAATGACCATCGAACAATGGCAGGACAGCCATGGTCGCTGCCTCGGCATGCTGATGGATGGCCGCGCCCAGGAAACCGGTATTCGGCGCAAAGGGGGCGATGCGACGCTGCTGCTGGTGGTCAACGCCCATCATGACATCGTCAATTTCCGCTTGCCGGAAGTCCCGGAGGGCAGTTTCTGGACCTGCATGGTCGACACCAACCAGCCAACCGTTCGTGGGCAGGAGCGCTTCGATTTCGATTCCGAATACTCGGTCACCGGGCGCTCGCTGCTGCTGTTCGAGCTGCAACGCGAAGAAGAGGATTGAAATACCTTCTGTAAACAGCCATAAGGAACCGCAAGGACGCGGTTTTTTTTATTCCACACCGTCCAGATTCAAGAAAAAAATGCAGCTCAGATGCACATGTCACGAGACGGATCGGCTGACATGGTCAATACTTCCCCCTGCGGTAGTCTCCAGGATTCGGAGCGCTGTGAATCGCAGTCATGCCCCATCGGTGCCATCGGACAGTAGGCCCGGTGCATGGCTGAAAGATTGAATACATACAAGGATGTCGCTTATGAAGCCCGCCTCTCGCCTGCCTGGCCGGCAGTACCCGCAAATCTGGAACAGTGCCGCGCAACTGGCCGATATTCCGATCATCAGTACCCAGACCCTCATTCCCGCCGGCGCTCGCGCCGTCATCCTTGCCCCGCACCCGGGCGATGAGGTCGGGGCCTGTGGCGGATTGCTGCAATTGCTGAACAACCTGGACCAGCCCATGTTGCTGATCTCGGTCACCGATGGCGCCCTGGTCCACCCCGGCTCACCGCTGTGGCACGACGAACGCCTGCGTGCCCACCGCCCTCACCCCCAGGAAAGCGTCGACGCCCTGCATCGCCTGGGCATCGCCGCCCATGGCCTGCAATGGGTGCGCGGTGGTTTTCCGGAAAAAAGCCTGGCCGAACACGAAACCGAACTGGCCACGTTTATTGCCCGTCACCTGCAACCCGGTGACGTGGTGTTCAGCACCTGGCGCCAGGACGGCGACAGCGACCATGACACCGTCGGACGCGCCGGGGCCCTGGCCGCCGACAGGATCGGAGTGGCGTTCAACGAGCTGCCGGTATGGGCCTGGCACTGGCCGGTCCGCGAGCAGAATAAGATCCCCTGGCACCGGGCCCGCAAACTGCGTCTCGACGTCTGGACCACCGCCCGCAAACGTCACGCCATGCACGCCTACGTCAGCCAACTCGCCGGCGAACCGGCGAGCGGCATCGCCCCGCTGTTGCCCAGGGTCATCCTTGACCGGATGGGCTTGCCCTATGAGATAGTCTTCATCTGAACGCCTGCCTGTAGAAACTGGACTTGTTCGCGATGGCGGTGGTTCAGATACACCGCTATCGCGAGCAAGCTCGCTCCCACATTGGATCTTTGGGAATGCAACCTCTGCGTGCGCCCCCCTGTGGGAGCGGGCTTGCTCGCGAAGGCGGTGGTACATTCAGTGATGATGTTGGATGTACCGACGTCTTCGCGAGCAAGCCCGCTCCCACAATGGATCGATGGTGTACGCAACATCTGGGCACACCGCCAAAAACTGTGAAGCGAGCGTGCTTGCGATAGCGATCGGCGGGGACACGAAAAATCCGGAACTGCCGATGCCTTGGATCAGTCGCATGAACAAGTACGTCTGATTCAGGAGTGAACGTGACTCAAGATCCCGATTGGCGAGCCGTCGAACCAATGCCATCGGACGCGCCTGCGGCGGTTCATCGGCTGCGGGTCCTGACGGTCAACACTCATAAGGGCTTCACCGCCCTCAACCGGCGCTTCATCCTGCCCGAATTGCGCGAAGCGGTGCGCAGTACCGGCGCCGATCTGGTGTTCCTGCAAGAAGTGCTCGGCGAACATGACCGCCACGCGTCACGCTACGACAACTGGCCCCAGACGTCCCAGTACGAATTCCTCGCCGACAGCATGTGGAGCGACTTCGCCTATGGCCGTAATGCGGTCTACCCCGATGGCCACCATGGCAACGCCTTGCTTTCCAAGTACCCGATCCGCCAGTTCCGCAATCTCGATGTGTCCATCACCGGCCCCGAGCGGCGCGGGTTGTTGCATTGCGTGCTGGACGTGCCTGGCCACGCCGCGGTCCACGGGATCTGCGTGCATTTGAGCCTGTTGGAAAGCCATCGCCAGCTACAGCTCAAACTGCTCTGCCAATTGCTCGATTCGCTGCCCGAGGACGCCCCGGTGATCATTGCCGGTGACTTCAATGACTGGCAACTGCGCGGCAACCTCGCCCTCGCCCGCCGAGGTTACTTGCACGAGGCCTTCGAGCACCACCTGGGCCGCCCCGCCCGGACCTATCCGGCCCGCTTCCCGCTGTTGCGCCTGGACCGCATCTACCTGCGCAACGCCAGCAGTCATTCCCCGCAAATACTGGGCAACAAACCCTGGACCCACCTGAGCGATCATCTGCCGCTTTCGGTGGAAGTGCATTTGTAGCGCGGGTCTTCCCTGACGCTTTCTGCCCGTGGACCTGTAAGTTCTGACAGTAGCGACGCCCTTCATTCGTTGCTAGCGTGCCATTCCATACAGCGAGCGTTGCCAGGCCCTGTGTGCCATCTGTTGTGCAACCGATGCTGAAACCGGTATCCATGGGGATGCCGATGCAGAGGGATAGCACATGATTCGGCACGATAAAGGATTCAATCGGCTGTTCAACGCCTTGTGGGTATCGGCTCCCTTCCTGTTACCCGCACCCGCCGCCATGGCAGCCTGCACGCTGGCGCCAACCGCCGGCAATGACACCTATGTCTGCGACAGCGGCACCAGCCCCGGGCTGACGGACCTTTCAGGCAACAACAGCCTGACCATGCCCGCCAACGGCAGCGGCGTCATTACCGGCGATGTCACGTTCGGCACCGGCGTCGACACCATCGAGATCAACGCCAACGGCGTGATTGACGGTGATGTCGAGCAAGGCTCGGAAGCCGACTCTTTCGTCATGAACGGCGGCAGGATCCTCTCCCTGGCCCAAGGCGACGGCCTCGATGATTTCCTGATGACCGGTGGCACCATCGTCGACGCGTTCGAAGACGGCGACATCGCCAAGATGACGGGCGGTACCATCGGCCGGGTCGACATGAAGCTCGATGACAACGTTTTCGATATGTCCGGCGGCAATATCATCGGCAACCTGGTGACCGGTTTCGGCCAGGACACCATCATCCTCTCCGCGGGACGCATCGGCGGCAATGTCAGTGTCAGCGGCGGCAACGACAGCATTACCGTCAGCGGCGGCGAAATCCTCGGTGAGGTCCGGGCCAGTGCCGGCGATGACCAGTTTCAGTGGAGCGGCGGCCTCATTCACTCGGCCATCCTGATGGGTGACGGCAACGACACGGCGCTGTTGAGCAACCTCGATGAAACCGGACTGAGCATCACCCCCAGCGTGAATGGCGGATTGGGCCAAGACATCCTGACCTTTGAAGGCAGCACCTCCGGCACCGGCGCCCGCTACCTCAATTGGGAAACGGTCAACCTCACCCAAGGCGCGCAATTGGACCTTAATGACACGTTGACGCTGGGTGACAGCGCCACCGGCACCGGGACGCTCAACATCGAGAGCGGCAGCACGCTGACGGCGACCCAAGGCGTCATCGCCCCTTTTACTGCCGGTCAACTGGCGACGCTCAACAATGCCGGCACGATAGACCTCACCCAGGGCAACACCCGCACCAACGACACGCTTACCGTCCAGGGCAATTACGTTGGCAACAATGGCCAGTTGCATGTGCAAACGGCAGTCGGCGCCGATGGCTCCGCCAGCGATAAGCTGGTGGTCAATGGCGGGACGCTCACCGGCAATACCGCCATCACAGTCACGAACCTGGGCGGCACGGGCGCACTGACGACTCAGGATGGCATCGAAGTGGTCCAGGCCCTGGGAGGCGCGGTCAGTAACATCGATGCCTTTTCCCTGGCGCAGTCCGTCTCGGCCGGCGCGTTCGATTACCGCCTGTTCAAAGGCGGCGTGACCGGTAATCAAAACAACTGGTACCTGCGCTCCACCGTAGTCGCCGGACCGGTAGCGGCGCCCATCCCGACGACGCCTCCCGCGCCGGGCGCGCCCCCCGTCCCGACGCTACCGCCCCTGCCAACCGCAGTGCCCGGTGCGGCCCCCATCCCGTTGTATCGCCCGGAAGTGCCGACCTGGTCGGTGCTGCCTCCGGCGGCGGCGCAATTGACGCTGATGGCCCTCGGTACGTTCCATGACCGTCAGGGTGACCAGCGCCTGCTCACGGAAACCGGCGCGTTCGGCGCGGGTTGGGGTCGGGTCTATGGCGTAGACCTGGATAAAACCTGGGCCGGTACGGTGACCCCACAGTTCGATGGGTCGATCAAGGGGTTCCAGGTGGGCAACGATTTGTACAGCTCGCTTCTGTCCGGCGGCCAGACCCAGCGCATTGGCTTCTTCGTCGGGCACACGGAATTGAACGGCGACGTCAAAGGCTTCAACCTGGGCTTCGAAGACCGGCATGCGGGCAAGATCGAACTCGACGGCGACAGCTACGGGCTCTACTGGACCCTCACCGACCCCAACGGAGGGTACGTCGACGCCGTGGTGATGGGCACGCGATTGAACGGCGACAACCGTTCCGAGCGCGGCCTGAAAATCGACAATCGCGGGCACGCCTTGACCGCTTCGGCGGAGACCGGCTACCCCTTCAAGGTGACCACTGACTGGGACTTTGAACCCCAGGCCCAGATCATCTACCAAAAGGTCTCCCTGGATACACAAAACGATGGGGTCTCCAAGGTCGAATTCGATTCCGACGGTGCCTGGACCGGCCGCCTCGGTGCACGCCTCAAGGGCCGCTACCAGATCAGCGGCATGCCCGTGGAACCGTACCTGCGCGCCAATCTCTGGCATACGTTTTCCGGCACCGATTCGGTGATATTCGACGACACCGAACGGGTCGAGACCCAGCAGCGCGCCTCCACCGGCGACCTCGGGATTGGCGTCACCGTGAGCCTGGCGCCCAGCGTCGCCCTGTACGCCGGCGCGAACTACAGCCAAAACCTCGACAGCAACCAGCAACACAGTGTCATGGGCAACGTCGGTTTGCGGATCAGTTGGTAGGCAGGGTCTACGACAGAGGCTTGACGCCCGAATATCCAACACAATAACCAATTGAAATCAGCGCTTTATTAGCGCTGATTTCACCATGCCATTCATCGTTCGTTTTCTTGACGCGCCGCCATCAGTCTTCTTGACTACACCATACTACCCCCGGAAATACAGTCAGGGGCAGGCCTCTGGAACCCGTCACGACGGGCCGCCAGAGGCTTGCCCCAATCCATTCGGTCGCCCCTCATTCGGGGTAGGAGAGACGCCAGAAAAGCGAGAAACGCATGCGATTGCAAGGCAGGCCCCCATGAAAACTTCCCTCCGTCCACAAGAATTCACCACCACTTTCCATACCGTCTCGACATCGTTGCTGCTGCTTTCATCCATGGAGGTCCAGGCCTGGCCTGCCGAGGAGACCGTGCAGCCCTGGTACGACCGAACATCATCCACCCACCTCGATACCGCACTTGTTGGAAGTGAACCTCCTTCCGGCAAAAGCCCCGCCCTGTTCACATTGCGCAACGGCGACGGTCATACCCAGCGCATGGGGCTGATCAGTGGGCAACACCAGATCACTTCAACCGGCGGCGGCCTGCTGGTGATGCCCGCGCTGGCCGACCCGGACAAAGATGCCCTCATTCTGAAAGGTTCGAGCCTCGGCGCCTATTGGAGCCTGACCGGTCCCGCGGGCTGGCACGTCGACCTGAGTGCCAGCGGTGGCCGGGTCAATGGCTACAGCCGCACCGAACAAGGCCAGCGCCAGGCCACCGAAGGCCATGCGGTGACGCTGTCGGTCGAAGGTGGCTTCCCTATTGGCATCAGCACCCACTGGGTGGTCGAACCCCAGGCGCAACTGATCAATCAGCGCGTCACCCTCGATACGCCAAATGCCGAAAGCGGCTCCGGCGATGAATTGAGCAGTTGGAGCGGCCGCGTTGGTGCACGCCTCAAAGGTAACTACCAGGTCAACGGCCTCGGTGTGGAGCCTTACCTGCGAACCAACCTGTGGCACACCGTCCAGGATGCCAGCACGGTGTCCCTGGATAAGGTCGACAAGATCAGCAGCAGCCGAAAATCCTCCACCGTCGAAGTCGGCCTGGGCCTGGTGGCCCGTGTCACGCCGGCGGTCAGCCTGTATGTCAGCGCCGATTACAGCAGTGACGTCGACGACAACGATCTCAACGGCATCATTACCAGCATGGGAGTGCGGATGCGCTGGTGATCCCGGAGCTGTGTAGGAGCTGTGTAGGAGCTGTCGAGTGCAACGAGGCTGCGATCTTTTGATCTTTCGCTTGAGACTCAAGTGTCTAGGGAAAGATCGCAGCCTCGCTTCGCTCGGCAGCTCCTACAACGTCGTCCGGCGCAAGCGATCTGCCGCCACTTAAAAAACACCTCCATTAAGGCGTATAACGCTAAAAGCATTTCATGCCTGCAAGCCGTTCGCCCATGGCTCATTTCATTGATGGAGTAACGACATGACCACAGCCCCCTTCCTCGCCAACCTGTTCCCCGGTGCCGCCGACATCCCCGACGCCTACCGCCTCGAAGGTCGGATCGAGCAGCGCGAATACCTGGTCGACGGCGTCCTGCAAACCTGGCAAGGGCCGCTGGCCGTCGTCCGCAGCCCCGTCTACCTGACCGGCGAGTTGGGTGATGAACAAGTGATTCTCGGCAGCACGCCCCTGCTGGATGCCGAGACCGCCCTCACCGCCCTGGACGCCGCCGTCCGGGCTTACGATCGCGGCCAGGGCCAGTGGCCGACGATGCGCGTCGCCGAGCGCATCCGCCATGTGGAAACCTTTCTGGCGCGCATGCGCGAGCAGCGCGAGGCCGTGGTCAAGTTGCTGATGTGGGAGATCGGCAAGAACCTCAAGGACTCCCAGAAGGAATTCGACCGCACCTGCGATTACATCGTCGACACCATCAATGCCCTCAAGGAACTGGACCGCCGCTCCAGCCGGTTCGAGCTGGAACAGGACACCCTCGGGCAGATCCGCCGCGTTCCCCTGGGCGTGGCCTTGTGCATGGGGCCCTACAACTATCCGCTGAACGAAACCTTCACAACGCTGATTCCGGCCTTGATCATGGGCAACACCGTCGTGTTCAAGCCGGCCAAGCTCGGTGTGCTGCTGGTACGGCCGCTGCTCGAAGCCTTCCGCGACAGCTTCCCGGCGGGGGTGATCAACGTGATCTACGGCAGCGGCCGGGAAACCGTCAGCGCGCTGATGGCCAGCGGCAAGATCGACATCTTTGCCTTCATCGGCACCAACAAGGCCGCCAGCGACCTGAAGAAACTCCACCCGCGCCCGCACCGCTTGCGTGCCGCCCTGGGGCTGGATGCGAAGAATCCCGGGCTGGTGCTGCCGGATGTGGACCTGGACAACGCGGTCAGCGAGGCGCTGACCGGCTCGCTGTCCTTCAACGGCCAACGCTGCACGGCGCTGAAAATCCTGTTTGTCCATGAAGACGTGGCACCGGCATTCATCGAGAAATTCAACGCCAAGCTGGCCGGCCTGAAACCCGGCATGCCGTGGGAAGCCGGTGTGGCGCTGACGCCCTTGCCCGAGGCGGGCAAGGTCGACTACCTGCATTCACTGGTCGCCGATGCGGTCGCCAAGGGTGCGGAGGTGAAGAATGTCCACGGTGGCGAGTCGCGCAACTCATTCTTCTATCCGGCGGTGCTGTACCCGGTGAACACGGCGATGCGGGTCTACCACGAAGAACAGTTCGGCCCGGTCGTGCCCATCGTGCCGTACCGCGACCTCAATACTGTGGTCGATTACGTGCTGGAGTCCGATTTCGGCCAGCAGCTCAGCATTTTCGGCACCGACCCGGCACAAGTCGGCAAGTTGGTGGACACCTTCGCCAACCAGGTCGGCCGCATCAACATCAACGCCCAGTGCCAGCGTGGCCCGGACACCTTCCCGTTCAATGGCCGGAAGAACTCGGCCGAGGGCACCTTGTCGGTCCACGATGCGCTGCGCACCTTTTCCATCCGCACACTCGTGGCGACCAAGTTCCAGGACAGCAACAAGGCGTTGATCAGCGACATCATCCGTGAGCGGGATTCCAACTTCCTGACCACGGACTACATCTTCTGATCCACGCCAGGAGGGCTACGACAGGGCTGGGCGACGCCACTTGATGCCCCAGCCCTGTTGCATGCCGGCAGCCGCCAGCAGGATCGCCGCCACCCCCAGCCATTGCAGCGGTTCGAGGCGATGGCCGAAGGCGAACCAGTCGACGAAGATCGCCGCGATCGGATAGATGAACGACAAAGCCCCGGTCAACGCGGTGGGCAACCGCTGGATCGCGCTGTACAGCAGCACATACATCACGCCGGTGTGCACCATGCCCAGGGTCAACAGGCTGGCCCAGGCCTGGGCGTGTTGTGGTAACGCCGAGAAGTTCGCCCAGGGCGCCAACAGCAACACGCCGGTGCTGACCTGGATCAGGGCGATCAGATGGGGTGGCGTGCCCGTCAGGCGCTTGATGATCAACGCCGCGACGGCGTACAGCAACGCCGCCCCCAACGCCAACGCAATGCCCAGCAGATAGTCACCGCCACCCTGCCCTTGCTCACCATGGGCACTGACGATGGCCAGCATTCCGAGAAACGACACCACCAGCCAGAACAGTTTTTGCGCAGTGATTTTCTCCCCCAGGAACAACGCCGCCAGGCCTACCAACATGAACGGCTGGACGTTGTACACCGCCGTGCCGATGGCGATCGAAGCACGGGAGTAAGAGGCAAATAACAACACCCAATTACCGACGATCGCCACACCACTGAGCACCGCCAGCAGGAAGGTGATCCGGGTGAGGATGCCGGGCCGCAAAAAGCCGAACCCGGCGCAGATCAACAACAAAGTCACGGCACCGAACACGCAGCGCCAGAACACCACATCCAGCACCGGCAAGCCGGAAACCAGCACGAACCAACCAATGGTTCCGGAGATCAGCATGGCGGCGGTCATTTCCAGCGAACCACGGCGTAAGGTCTTGTCCATCTTCAGGCTCCTTCAGCAAGTGGCACAGTATGCCGAGCCGACCCGAACCTTCTCCATGGCTTGAAAAAGGCTAAACTGCGTTTCGACCTTTTTTATCAAGGCAACTTCACGCATTCGCCTAATGGAGCTGAAATGACTGACGACATTGACCAGGTCCTCATCAGTGCCCTGATGGAAGACTCCCGACGCTCCCTCAAGGCCCTGGCAAACCTAAGCGGCCTGTCCTCCCCCAGTGTCGCCGAACGTCTTCGCCGGCTCGAGGAACGCGGCGTGCTCAAGAGCTACACCGTCGAAGTGGACCCCAAATGCTTCGGCTATCAACTCCAGGCCATCGTGCGCATCCGCCCGCTACCGGGGCAGTTGCAGGAAGTGGAGCGGCAGATCCAGGCCATCGCTGAATTCACCGAATGCGACAAGGTCACCGGCGACGACTGCTTCATCGCGCGCCTGCATGTGCGCTCGATGGAACAGCTGGATACCTTGCTGGACAAGCTCAATGTCCATGCCGAGACCAATACGGCCATCGTCAAGAAGACCCCGGTCAAGCGGCGGTTGCCGCCGATGGCGTGAGTGGAAACCGGCCTCGGGTCGCCCGAGGCCGGGAAAGTGTGTTATTCGAGCTCTTCCAACTCGGGACTGCGCTGCACTTTGTGCACTTGTTCCTCTGGCGCGTTGCTTGCTTTGATCAACTTGAGCGTCTGGAGCTTGGTGCAGGCATTGACGCCATCGGCATAGACGCCGCTGTGGTTGCACTTCCAGTCATAGAAATTGGCCAGGGCTGCGGACAGTTGCAGGCTGTAGTCCGTGCTTTGCGTGCCCGGGCTGAACGGTTGACCGGCCGGAATGTTCTGGAACCATTGCATCCAGACATCGCCCCCCACAGGTGGCGGGTTGGCCTGGAACGTCGGGTTCATGATCGCCAATTGCTGGTACTCGGCGGTCATGTGGCAACTCAGGCAGGACGCCTGGGGGTTGTCCACCGGTCCATTGAGTCGTCCGTTCCAACCCAGGTGGGTCGGTGGCAGTTCCTGGGTGTTGGCATTGATCGCGGTCTGTTTCAGGGCCGGGTTGATCTTGGTGACCACCGGCTTGGGGTTGGTAAAGTCGTTGCCGGTTACCTTCGGATCATTGCCCCACATGATCCCCACCGGCACCAGATTGTTCCAGTTCGCCTTGCCGGTCTTGGCGCCGTTGTATTGGAACGTGCCGAACAGCCAGCCGGTATCGCTCACGCGGGTGTCGCGCACGGCAATGTCCATCTGAATCAACGCCACCTTGGTGACTGACCGTTTTGTCGAGGTGAAGGTTTCGGTGGTGTAAGCGTTCCAGAGCAATGGGTTCGCCAGGAACGGCACCGTCTTGACGTCTATATCGGCGAACAGCGCCTTGCAGACCACCGTGCCGTTGGCAAAACTCTTGGGTTTGGAGGTATAGCTTGGATCTGGATTATCCGGGTCTTTCCAGACCTGGCCGATGGTGTAGGCCCCTATGTCGTTATAGATCCCCACCGCGTAGGTCTGCCCGCTGTCGGTCTGTGTACTTGCCAATTGCCCGGGCTGAATCGGTGCCTCCTTGGTCAGCCCGCTGATGCCTTCACGACCGTTGGGGCCGTAATGCTGCCAAGGCATGTGATACCACGGGCGAATCTTGTTCTTCTGTACCTTCCAGCCAATTTCAGTATTGCCTTCCAAGCAATATTTTTTCACTTCCTCCATGTACGGACGCCAGGTTTCAAAGTCATTGGAGAATGTCTTGGGCAAATGCTGGAAGAATGCCGGTACCGACGATGCGCCCGGGGCCACCTTCGGATAATCCTGGCTGAGCTGGAACGGCGCTCCGGAGTATGCACTCTTGGGCGGGGCGTAGCCGAAATCGGGGAAGACTCCGGCATGGACGCTTGCGGTGGACAATGCCCCCGTCAGGGCCAGCCACGCGATGATCTTTCCTTGAGGCTGCTTCATCGATATCTCCTTATAGGGAAGCGCCTGCTATTGCATCGACTTCCTGGCCGATGTACAGGGCCTCCTTCTGTTATCAGGCTGCAGCACGATGCCCAAGCCTGCTCACGGTCCTGCGGAGTCGCCTTGATAGCCTCCCAATCCCAACAAACGGCCACGACCAGACCGGGCTCGGTGGCCGAATACGTAATGGGGGAAAATTCAGGTAGGTAACCCAGCGATCCACTTCTTGCCTCCCATGGCAATACGCTTCCATTTCCTAGGTGTAGATCATTTATTCAAAGGTGCCATCTGTTTCAGAATTTTTGTTGGCCATTGGCCACAACTCGAAACGCGGGCGAAAAAAAGCCCGCCGAAGCGGGCTTTTCGTTCATCGCGGATGCAATCAGTCGTCACGACCCATCAGGCCGAACAGCTGCAGCAGGCTGACGAACAGGTTGTAGATCGATACATACAGGCTGACAGTCGCCATGATGTAGTTACGCTCGCCGCCGTGGATGATGGCGCTGGTCTGATACAGGATGCAGACCGACGAGAACAGCACGAAGCCGGCGCTGATCGCCAGTTGCAGGCCGCTGATCTGGAAGAAGAAGCTGGCCAGCACGGCCCCCATCAGGACGAAGAAACCTGCGGTGATGAAACCGCCGAGGAAACTCATGTCCTTGCGGGAAATCAGCACGTAGGCCGACAGGCCACCGAATACCAGGGCGGTCATTGCAAAGGCCGAGCTGACCACTTCGGCGCCGCCCTGCATTTGCAGGTAGCGATTGAGGATCGGGCCGAGCAGGAAGCCCATGAAGCCGGTCAGGGCGAAAGCCGACACCAGGCCCCAGGCCGAATCACGGAGTTTGTTGGTGAGGAAGAAAAGACCATAGAAACCGATCAGCACGACGAAGATATTCGGGTAACCCACCCGCATCTGTTGTGCGACGTAGGCCATCACACCGCTGAAAGCGAGTGTGAGTGCCAGCAGGCCATAAGTGTTGCGCAGGACGCGGCTAACCTCTAGCTGCTCAGCCTGCACGCTGTTGTTCACTGCGTAATCCTGTTCGCGCATGGCGACACTCCTCCGGTTTTGAAACATTCAGTGGCAAGGATCATAACAGACGCTCTGTAACAAGCTACGTAGAGAGTTTGACAGTGTGTTTCATTCGGGTATTATGGCGCCCGCAACGCAATACGGAGGTGTGGCCGAGTGGTTTAAGGCAACGGTCTTGAAAACCGTCGACTGTAACAGGTCCATGAGTTCGAATCCCATCGCCTCCGCCATATTCTAACGTTAAAGCCCTGATTATTCAGGGCTTTTTCGTGTCTGGCATTCAGAATGCCTATTGCAGCTTCAGCATTGGACATCGCTATGGCAAACCCCGCCCCGCCGCTCAAGGAAAGAAAAGTGACCAGCAAAACCATCGGCTCCATCGGTGCTGCAATCATCGGCATCGTCTTGTTGTGCGTACTGTTCGGCAGTTGGTACACGGTCGACGAGACCGAGCGCGGCGTGCTGCTGCGCAACGGGGCGCTGGTCGGGGTGGTGGAACCGGGATTGTCCTTCAAGACGCCCTTCATCGAATCCGTACGCATGATCAGCGTCCAGAGCCAAGTCACCGCCTACGAAGACCTGCAGGCCTACAGCAAGGATCAACAGTCCGCCCAGCTCAAGGTGTCCGTGTCCTGGCATATCGCCCCTTCCGATGTGGCGAAGGTCTATACCCAGTTCAAGGACCTTGAAGGCATCCGCGACCGGATGATCAGCCGCCAGGTGCCGACCCAGGTGGAAAACGTCTTTGGCAAGTTCAACGCCGTGGCTGCCGTGCAGAACCGCGTCCAACTGGTCAACGATATTTCCACGGCCATCAAGGCCACCATTACCGGGCCGGTGATCATCGACAGCGTCCAGGTCGAGAACATCGACTTCAGCGACGCCTATGAAAAGGCCATCGAAGCGCGCATGGCCGCGGAAGTCCAGGTCAAGACTCGCGAACAACAACTCGCCACCGAGCAGGTCCAGGCGCAGATCCGGGTGACCCAGGCCCAGGCGGAAGCCGATTCGCAAGTGGCACAGGCCAAGGCAGACGCGCTGGCCACCGAACTGCGCGGCAAAGCCGAAGCCGAAGCCATCAAGGCGCGGGCCCAGGCCCTGGCCAGCAACCAGAACCTTGTGGAACTGACCAAGGCCGAACGCTGGAATGGCGTGCTGCCCACCACCGTGCTGCCGAACAGCGCCCTGCCCTTTATCGACATCAAGTAACCCCCAGGCGCGGCCTCCCTGGCCGCGCCAGCTCCATCCCGGAGCGCCCTGAGCAAGCGTTGCCCCTCTCGAACGCTACACTGCCAATGAACCCGACGTTCATCGTTAGCAGGGAGTTCAACGTGTACCCAGGCAAAAGCAGACCGACACGCCCCACATTACGACGATTACCTTGCCTCCCCTTCGGCCCATGCCTTGAGCAACTCCCTCCCCCCGGCAATTCACCGACGCATTCGATAAGCACCCTGGACAGGAGAGTAGCGTGACCACTCTTATCAAAAAATATAAATGGCCCGCCTTGCTGGCCATCGCGCTTATTGTGTTTTCCGCACTGATATTCTTCTTGATCAAGTCATACACGTACGACTCATCGACCTACTTCGAGTCCCGCGACTTCATTCGTCAACTCAAACAATCCGATGCGAACTGGAACGGCAAGATCCTGAGGAAGAAGATCGGCATCAACAACAACCTTTCACTGGCCCCGCCCCCGGAGGCCGACAGTCGCTGGCAGCAGTTGGAGCGGCTCAATAACTCCGGCCCCTTGGCGGCGCTTTGGATGTCCCGGCGCAACGGTTATGTGGATGCCGTCAAGAACAAGACCTTGCTGGTGGAGCAATTCGAACAACACAATGCCCGGCTGCGCACGTCCCTGGATGCGCTACCGCAGGCCGAAGACCAGATTCAAACGCTGCTCAACGACATGCACATCGACAGCCCCATGGAGCGCCTGACCGTGGCGTCCAATGTGCTCGAGCTGACCCTGACAACACTGGAGTTCGGGCTTTATGTCACGACGGACAAAGCCCAGGAAATACAAGGCAAGCTGACTGAACTGGAGCAGTACATTCACCCGTTGCCCGCCACCTTTCAGGCACCCTTCATCAGCCTCGTCCAGCACGTCAAGACCATTGTCCAGGAACAACCGATGGTCAATGACCTGCTTGACCGCATCAGCGTCATTCCGGTTGCCCAGGAACTGGACAGCATCAATGAGCTGTTGAACGAAACACAGCGCAGGACCGCCGCAACCGACCGTCAATACCACATCTACCTGGCTGTATGCGCCAGCCTGATGGCACTGCTGATGATCTACCTGGCGGTGCGCCTGGTGCGCAGCTATGCCGTGATCAATCAGATCAACCAAGCGTTGCAATCGTCCAACGAGCGCCTGGAAGAGCGCGTGCAGGAACGTACCCGCGAGTTGAAGGAAGCCGAACGCGAACTGGTGGATGCGGCCCGAATGGCGGGCATGGCCGAAATCGCGACGAATGTGTTGCACAACGTCGGCAATGTGCTCAACAGCGTCAATATTTCCGCCGAGCTGGTGACCCGCAAGTTGAGGAGCAGCAAGACGCTCGGACTCACGAAAGCGGTCAACATGATGAACGAACATGCCGAGGACCTTGGCCGGTTCATTACCCTTGATGAAAAAGGCCGGTTACTGCCGCGTTACTTCAACGAGTTGGTCGACTCCATTGCCGCCGAACAGAGACTGCTTATCGATGAGTTGGCACAGTTGACCAGGAGCATTGATCACATCAAGGAAATCGTCACGACTCAACAGACTTACGCAGGGGCCGCCAGGCTGATCGAACCGCTCAATGTCAGCGACCTGTTCGAAGATGCGCTGCGCATGAACTCGGGCGCCCTGAGCCGGCACCACGTCACCGTCATCAAGGATTACCAGGACGTACCCGCGATCATGGGGGACAAGCACAGGTTGTTGCTGATCCTGATCAACTTGATCAGCAACGCCAAATTCGCCATGTCGCATATCAGCGAACATCCGCGTGAAATGACCCTGGGGATCCGTATCCTCGACGAAACCAACCTGAGCCTGAGCGTCAAGGACCGCGGAGAAGGCATTTCCCCAGAAAACCTGGCGCGCATCTTCAACCATGGTTTCACCACCCGCAAGGACGGGCATGGCTTTGGCCTGCACAGCTGCGCCCTGGCGGCGGTTGAAATGAACGGCCGCCTCCATGTCCATAGCGACGGCCCCGGGCACGGAGCCCTGTTTACCCTGGAGATCCCGTTGGAGTTGGCGCGTGCCTGATCAGCGAAAGACGCAGTCTGACCCACCGCGATCGCGAGCAAGCTCGCTCCCACAGGAGATATCTGGTGGGCACACTCTTGATGGGCACCCGGGAAAAAACTGTGGGAGCGAGCTTGCTCGCGATCGCGGCGTGGCTGTCACCCAGAATTTGAATGTACTGACCGCATCGCGAGCAGGCTCGCCCCCACCTATTTCGTATTCCCAGGCCGATCGCTACGGCTTCTCCGGGTCGGTAATGCCGCCGCGTAGGCCAGCGCTTCCTCCCGGGAAGCAAATGAGCCCAACCGGTCAGCCTGGGTACAGACTCTCCATGGGCCGCTGTTTACGCTGAGCACGTCATAACCGTTGATGTGCATTTTCGTCATCATCGCAGTACTCATGATCACCTCCGACTTCAACAAGGGTGCATCACCTACCATACACGCTGATACCCCACGGCTGCCGACCGGACGTCGCGAAGCCGACTGCACCCTTGGCATCCTCAGTGGGAATCCGAATCCCACAACCAGTCCCACAATCCCGGCAAATGGACGGGTTCTGCACTGTGATCGACCGTCCGGGCCAAGGCCGCTCGCTCCAATGCCTGGTGATCATCATAGAACGGCCTGGCGGCGGTCCTCATGCCGGTCGCCTTGGCGCTGTCGAGCAGGATCTGCAGGTATTCGCGGGCATGTCGGGCGGTATAACGATTGATGTCGTGAAAGGTCACCACCACCGGGATAACCCCATCCACCGCTGGCAACTGCCCGGCGGCGATACGCTCGCGCACCTCGGACAGTTGTCGAGTCAGGTTGATCCGCCGCCGAGGGCTCATCGTGATGCCCCAGACCTTGCCGTCATTGGCGCTCAGGTCGGTCAACAAGATGTGCAGACCATGTTGCCGGTAGGCCGCTGCGGTACGCCTGTCGAAACTCCAGAAAGGTGGCCTGACCAGGGACGGTGCCGCACCGGTCATGGCGGCAATATCACTCCCGCCACGGGTGAGCGATTGCTCCAGCTCATCAGGGCTCAGGAACCGATGATTGGTGTGCCAGTAGGTCGCCGTATGGAAAGCCAGCACATGGCCTTCCTGCTGCTGACGACGCATCACTGAGCGGCCGATATCACTGCCGCCGGCCCGCGGCCCGCGGGTCTGGAGAAAAAACACGGCCTTGATGCCGGGCTGTACCGGGTTGTCTGCGAGAGCGTCCAGTACCTCCAGGCTAGGGTTCCAGATAGACGATGCGCTGGGACCATCATCGAATGTCAGCAGGAAACGGATCGGGGGTTGTTCGTGCAAGCGTTGTTCGGTTTGCGGCGTCAGTTCGATGGGGGCGCCAATGCAGCCCGATAAACCGATGGCGAGGGCTGCCATGGACAGGACCCTGGCGATTTTTTTCATGTTTTGCCTTTAATTGATGCCGCGTTGCTTCGCCTTTGATCCCTGGCCGACGGTGTTGAAGCCCACCTTGGAGAAGGGTAACCGGGTTTGGTTCCTTGCTGTAAACAATGGCTGTTCGAAAAATTTTTTGTGGCCCCCGCACTTGAGCTTGCACGGTATTAATTTGACCGTCTGGAAATTCGATGGAATTTTCCCAATGCCTTTGCATCCATCCGTATAGGACTATATTAGGGAGGATTTATGGGCGGGCCATCGCTTTACATCATTGACTACATACTCCATGGCGAACCCAAGTCATTCATTATTCGCGCAGAAGTGATGAATAACTCCGAGGCTTGGCATTGGGCCAGCTGCGACGCGGGAGTCGGACGCATACCGAAATTCGGTAGGGAGAAGGTCAAGCGGGTTTCCAAGCCCCTGGCGGAAAAATACGGCATTACCGATGTACGCTGGCGGGCGAGTGTCGCGCCGACTTGGGTCAAGGAGTCCGGCTGAATAACGTGTGCCCTTTCCGGCGCCGGCTGTCTGGCCGGGCGCCGGATTCTTCGACAGATCCGAAATAACTCAACTACGCTTAAATCGCAGCATGACCCGCCCCTGGCGGGTTTCGTGCTGCCTCATCAACCCTGAATGGAGGTGTGACATGTCCGAAAAAGAGTCCATCACCACCCTGCTCACCCTGCTGGAATCGCGTCAGGCCAGGCTCACGGCAGCCTGCAAGGAAATCGCCGATTGGGTCGACCATCAGGGCGGGCACCCTACCGCGGTGCGTATCCGCGATCGGCTCAACGACATCGAAAAAGACGCCCCGTCGATCCAGAGCGCGCTGACGTCACTCAAGCCCGCCGAGCCGCCGCTGCCCAAGTTCCGCTGACACGCCACGTCAGAGGTTCCCCTTGAGTTCTACCGGTTGGAAAACTGATGGAACACGGACATTTTTTGCACCTCGAAATGGATAGGCACCGGTGCAAAAGCCGCAAAGGGAGAATCACATGAATGCCAGAATCCTGCTATTGATCGCTTGTGCGAGCCCCGCCGCCGTCATGGCCCAAGGCTGCGACGTCATCACCCAATCCCAGAGCCAGTCGGTTCCGGTGATCGAAAGCCATAGCTGCTACGAATACAAAGGCATGCCCGCCGAAACCCTGGATTGGTCTTGCAGCAATGAAAGCAAGGGAACGCTCAGCACCCAAAAACGTAAAGTCGAGCGTTGTGCCGAGGGATATGTAGCGACCTGCCAGGCCAGGCTGACCCAGGAAGCGTTGGCCAACCCACGCTCAACCAGCAAAGACAAACACGGTGGATCGGCCAACCTTCCCGATAATGCCAAGGTGAACTGGTACTACTATGGTGTCGAGCAGCTACAGCAGGCCCAGGAAGATTGCGAAAGCACCGGTGGCGACTGGAAAAACCAGTGACAGGCCGGCGCGTCAACCGCAGCTTGTTCGTTCCTAGCCCTTGCTGTGCTCCGGTGATGACGGCCCCTCCTTGATGCCACGGGGCCCGGCTACGCCCCAGATGATCAGCCCCAACACCGGCAGGATGATCAACAGCAGCGCCCAGCCGGCCTTGGTCCCGGCCGACTTGTCGCTTCGAAAGACACTGACGATCGCCCATAGATCAACGAGCAGCAACAGCACCGCGACAGCGATCCAGAAGTAACTGGCTAATTCAGACATGGCCTAATCCTCTTGTCGGTTTAAGGATTAGGCACAGCCGTTCAGGCACCGTTCAAAGAGTTTCGCCCATGGCGCGTGCATGGCAACTACCCCCGCTCATTCAGATAAGCGACCCACCGCTCATAGGCTTCATGTTGACGCTGAACCGCCTCATCCCAAGTCGATCCGCTCATTTGATGGACACATATGAGCTTCATCATTTCCGCTGTTGCCGTATCGAGCTCCACCAGGAGCTCATGGGATTTGATCTTGAAGTCTTCAACGGTGGTCATCTGTCTGTCCTTCCCCCTACCGGGGGCAGCCATTGCACCCAACATGGATTCATTTTTTCGAAGCGGATTCCCTTCGAGGCGATAGCCGGTCGAAAGCCCGGCGCTGACGGTAGGAGGAGAACCGGGAGCGACAACAGACTCAAATGAACTCAGCCGTTCCCACCCCGTCGTGGTCTTACGGATAGGACCCTGAAAAATCGATATTTGAACGAGCCATTAATGCCAGGCTCAAATATTGCAGATATATTTCAGTTTAATGACAGTCACGGATCGAACACCACCATGAAAATTCGAGCGACCGTCATCTGCGAGGACAATCGCCACGTCCTGCTGGTTCGCAAAGCCAATAGCCGCTGGACGCTACCCGGCGGTACCGTCGAACGCGGGGAAACCCACGCGGGAGCAGCCATCCGGGAACTGGCGGAGGAAACTGGCCTGGACGTCGAGAACCTGCTCTATCTGATGCGAATCCATGACGGGCAGACCGAGCACCACGTGTTCGAAGCCTCAGTCAGCGACTCGTCGGCGGCCCGGCCACAGAATGAAATCAGCGATTGCCTCTGGCACCCGCTGGATGCCATTGCCCAACTGCAAATGAAAAAGGGCACGCGGGATATTCTCGAGGCATTTCGCCGGCGGTTGTGATGAGTCGGTACAAGCGGGGGAACTGAAACGAACAAGGGTTTGCATTAGCTTTCGCTCGCAAACCCTTGATTTTAGATGGTGCCGAAGCCGGAATCGAACCTTTCTCTTTGTTATTGAAAATAAAGGGATTTTTTAGTTCGAAAATTTTTCTACCTCTATGTGTACCCTCAGTTCGCGAGCAGGCTCAGTATTGAGCGTTGCTACTGGTTTCCACCGAGTAATCGCCATGGAAAATTCGGGTGTGGTCATCCACACGGAAGGGTCACCGATTTCATCGGACTTGATCAGCAGGGAACGACCCAATACTGTCGATGGCGACAGGCAGCATCAGTCGATAAATGCAGTCGATCGGTTTTGCGAAAACCTTCAAACCGCCTGATTTAGAAACCCAAGACCACCCAGCTTTCGTGGACTGAATGGTCTTGGGACTGTCTTACGATAACTCTTTCAGGGCTGTGCATATAGCTCACAGAGACAGATGCTCTCCAGAGGGCCCTCGAAAGGACCCTGTGGAAAGCAGAGCAGGTACTTACCTTTGAGCTGATCCGTAACTTCCAGAAACCTTAACGCGCCTGACGCGCTCCAGCTTCGATATCAAATGGACTCGCTCTTTCATGAGGCTTTCCTTAAGCAATCGTAGCTGCTGCGCAATCTGCCCCGCGCGCCGCGGCGCCGCCTCTTCAAGCTCAATTTGGAGGCGCTCAATTTGCTGATGCAATTTGGCGATCTTCTCCTTGGTAGAGGGCTTTTTGCTTCCGCTCTTTTTGATTGGCTTCTTTTCGCTCATTTGCGCCTTCCGGTGCCTGGGCCGCCGCCATGAAAAACCTTGGTTTCAGCATAAAGCGTATCGCCTTCACCGGGCTTGTAACGAGTCTTTCGCTCATTTCGACAGCCTTCGCACATGACGGGAGGATTAACCCAGTCAGCCCGGTAGCTGAACTTCGTGGTTTTGCAGAAACGGCAATTCGCGACGATCCAACCGCTTGCCGGCTTTTTTGGCGGAGACGGCTCGAAAGGCGTGGAGATGGCGGGCGGGTTCGCCTCTTCCATGGCATGTTTGAGCTTCAACAGTACCGCGAGATTCTTCGGGTCCATGGCATATGCCTTCGAGTTCACACCCGTCGAGATTAGCAGTGGAAAACCGCCAAGAATAGTTATCCAGCGGCAGAATAAGCCGAAAGACACGCGACTGGAGGAGCAACTTGCAGCGTGCGGCGGGATGACTGCAACGAAGTGCAGGCGATTCGCGGGGTCGTTCACGTACTAACGACCAAGCCTGATACGTGCCGGGCAGTGCCGGCCGCCTGCATCCCACGTCAATCAACCCTGAGGATGACCATCATGAAATAGCTCAGACCAAGCCCTTCCAACGAAGGCAATCGGCGATCACATAGGGAGGTCTGTGTGAAGCCAACAAAAGCCCGGTCTCGATCGGGCTTTTTTCGACCTGCCTTTTTCCGTCAGCACTCTCCCCGGCGCCCAACGGCAAACAGCCTGCGGCCAGAGTGTTGACGAATAAACGCAACCCAACACCGAGGCAACCGCCATGCAATCACTCATGCAGCAGCGCGCCGCCGGGCTCCAGGCCCTCCGCACCCGCGCAGTCATCGCCACCGCCGAGTTCTACTCGATGATCGGCAAGGAAGCCCCCGCGCAGCAGATTCGCTACCATGTCGTGACCAAGGGCAACGCCTATCATATCGTTGAGCGCTCTACCGGCTTGACCAAGGGCTTCCGCTGGACTTGGAAGGCATCCATCAACTTTGCCCAAGTGTTAGAGGCTCGCATGGATATCGACTCTTTTGACGGGACGGCCATAGCGATAAACTCACTAACCACAAGTACTTAGCCGAAAAGTTAAACGTGATAAGCTCTTACAAGATCTTTAACACCTGCCAAAAAAGTATTGAAGCTCGGAGAGTTATTATTATCAGGGTCTATAAACCTTGAAACCTCACGAGCGCCACTAACCTTTTGATAGCCAGGTATTATCCTCGATATCTCTTCAGAAGCGTTAGCTAACACATCCGGATTACGATATTTTCTGTTCACGGACAGCGAAACTAAATTCGGCTTATCAAAAGCAAGCGCCACGGCTCTAAAATCACCTAAAACCCAGCTCTCCAAATGATGCACAGCGATTCGAATTAAAGCATCCGGTCGCTCATTTTCGGCGCACATCTCCCTCAAACGCTGCTTAAGTGTTAGGGGTTCTTCACCATCTTTATCACGAACTATAACAAAATAACTGTTAGGTACGCGCCACCCTCGAAGCTTGCGAGGGATAGATTTTTCCAGATCCTGTTTTCCCTCATGAACTAAATATTGAACGTGTACGCCTTCTGGGAGAACGCGATGAATGAAGCCATCAATAAAATATCGCATCGACGGTTCTTCAAGCATAAAAATAAGATTCATGATGGATCAATCTCCGGAAACGCTCCTTGCTTCCACAGAGTCCCAGGTAGATCACCTTCAGCGATCAAAGAAGCCAGTTGCTCATTCTCACTTGCTCTTCTAATTATAGTTCTACCTTCAGATTTCGATAGCCAATAAATCTCGTCTAGGTCGATTCTATTAAGCAAGTCAGGGGAATGCGTAGAGACGAGGACTTGCCCTCCTCGCTCGGCATACCCTCTAAATTCCTCGGCAAGTTCAATCATTAACGAAGGATACAGTTGATTTTCCGGCTCCTCGATGCAGAGAAGTGGATGTGGTGCCGGATCATGAAGCAATAACAGATACGCGAACATTTTGATAGTCCCGTCAGAGACATATCTAGATATAAACGGATCTTTAAAGCTGCCATCCTGAAACCTCAAAACAATTCTGCCATCCTCAGTTTCTACGGCTTCTACCTCTTTAACTCCAGGGACCCTCTGAGTCATTTTTTTTAGCACGAGATCAAATCTATCGCGATGATTTTCGTACATAAACTGTGCAACTAGCGCCAAATTCTCCCCATTAGGAGACAAGTGCTCAGCATACCCAGCCTCTTGCGTCTTCCTGGCTTCATTTATATGAAAGTCTGACAAATGCCACTTTTCGATTAATTGTCGGAAAGCGCTCGCCGCTTTAAACCTTTGAAACTGTCCGAGACCTTTAATTGCCAAGATGTCAGAACTTTCGAGCTCCTGAAACTCCCTCGTCAACTCCTCATCTGGACGATCAAAGTCCTCCTCATTTTCAATAGCAAACCCACTACCATTTCGAAACATAAGAAAGTTAAACGGAGAACCAAACGCGGCTCTCTTGTACTTCAACCGTTCTTCTGCAACAACCGGTCGGCCATCCTCAAGCTTAATGGATACACTGTAGGTAACCAACCGCTCAACTGTTGCAATAGGCATACGAAATTGAAGCTCTATGTATATCCCATCCTCCTCACACCCGCGAGAAACTACTTCCTTGTACCCACCCCTACGCTGTAACGCAGCCCGAACATTTGTAACTAGGCAGTCGCGTAAAAACCCAAAAACTTCGAATAGAGTAGTTTTTCCACTACCATTTGCGCCAATAAAAACACCAAACTTCGGAAGTCTCTTTAACTCAACGTCGTAGAGTGCTTTAAATCGTTTGACCTTTATCGTCTCAAGCTTCATGCCCCCTCCCTGTATTCGGCTCGAGCCGAAAAAATCAAATTTAGTACTGCCTGTGATTATTACCTGCCAGGCGCAAAAAGGCGACCCAACGACGCAAAGAAGTCTCCATGGGCTGAAACCGCGCAGACCAACACTGCGGTCCTCCCTGTGGCACCTAACCATAGTTCACCAAAATTCGTACGTTCAACAAGGATTCCTATGTCCGCACAACAGATCGAAGAAAAGAAACTCGAGCGCGCGATCCGCGAGATCAAGCACTGCCTGGCACTGGCCCAGAGCGCCAACGAGAACGAAGCAGCCACAGCGCTGCGGCAGGCGCAGGCACTGATGCGCGAGTACCGGCTGACCGAAATGGATGTGAAGTTGAGCGACGTCGGTGAAGTTGAGTCTCAATTCTCCCGCGCTGAACGCCTTCCCACCTGGGAGCGGAACTTGAGTGGGGCGGTTGCCCATGCGTTCGGGTGCACCTCCCTGTACGGCCGGCAGTACTGCAAGGAAAAGGATCGGATCATCGCTCGCACGTCCTTCGTGGGGGTTACCCCTGCTCAGCACATCGCGCTGTATGCGTTCGAGGCGCTGCTGACAAAGCTGAAATTTGCCCGCAAGCAATACGTCGCAGCGGTGCGTGCGGGCGTGCATCGCAGCACGTACTCACCCGAAACAGCAGGCGACCACTTTGCCCTTACATGGGTCAACGAGGTTTACGGGAAGCTCATCGCCCTTGTTCCAAAGGGCGAAGACGATACCCCACCAGCAAGCAAAGGACGCGACATCATCGCCGTCGAAGCGCAAGACAAGGCGCTGATAGCCGAGTACCTCGCAAACAAAGGCGTGGGCAAGGCTCGCAAGGCGCGCGATGTCGATATCGATCTGAATGCTCAGATTGCGGGGATGCTTGCCGGCCGCCAGGTGGATCTGAATGCCGGAATCTCCCGCGGCGGCGACGAAACACTCGCCCTATCCGCAACCGCCTGATCTCGCCTTCTCCACCGCCCGGGATACGTCCGACACAGGAATACACATGTTTACAACAATCGATTTGTTCGCCGGTCTCGGCGGATGGTCTACTGGCGCCCGCGATGCCGGCGCGCAGGTTCTTTGGGCTGCCAACCATTGGCCGGACGCAGTGGAATGGCACGCGGCCAACCATCCCGACACCCAACATATCTGCCAGGACCTGCATCAAGCCGACTGGTCGCAGGTGCCGAAGCATGACTTGATGCTGGCCTCTCCGTGCTGCCAGGGCCACACGAAGGCCCGAGGTCGCGACAACGGCAAGGCGAAGCATGACAAATCGCGCTCAACCGCGTGGGCGCCAGTCTCCAACGCGGAGGTTAACCGGCCAGAGTTCGCCATAATCGAGAACGTGCCTGATTTCATGGGCTGGGTTTTGTATCCCGCCTGGGCCTACGCAATGCAGCGCCTCGGCTATGCGCTGGCGCCGCACATCGTGGACTGTGCCGATCTCTGCGTACCACAGCACCGCGTGCGTCTGTTCATGGTTTGCTCCCTTAGCAAGGCCCCTCTGCACCTGCAGCTGCCCCGCTGCCAGCACGTTCCCGCCCGCCACATCTTGGACTTCGACGCCGGCAACTGGAGCAAGATCGACAAGCCTGGGCGCGCCGAGTCAACACTGCTGCGTGTGAAGAATGGCCGCGAGCGCTTCGGTGAGCGCTTCATCATGCCTTACTACGGCTCGGGCTCCGGCCTGACTGGGCGAAGCCTGGATCGGCCCATCGGCACGATCACCACGCTTGACCGCTGGGCCCTGGTGCGCGGCGACGAGATGCGAATGATGTCGGCGGACGAAGCCCTGGCAGCCCAGTCCTTCGGACCAGACACCAAGCGCCCGGACAATCATCGGCTGACCATGCACATGACTGGCAACGCGGTACCGCCACTGGCCGGGAAGATCGTCATCGAAGAGCTCAAGCGAGCGGCATAGCTGAAAGCCATTCCGCCAGACGAGTCAGTGCCTGGCCCAATACTTCGACGAGAAGCTGGTAAATCAGTTCTGCGATGATTTTTTTCATTCGGTAGCTCAGGGGTTGGTTGTGACTTTCTTGTCCGTGTATGTCACTTAAAAGTCTCCCAGTCCCCTGAACCCCGATCCTCTTGTGGGTTTTCCATTTCCCCTAATGCACGCCACCGCCCGGGCACGCCCCGGCAAAGGACATAGCCATGCCCGCAGAAAACAAACAGGCCGAGCAGCTGAAGGTCGAGCGCTCGACAGTGACGAAGCTGGTAATCACCGGCGCACAAGGCCTGGACCCGATCACGGTGTTCCTGGAAGACCTGGCACCACGCAAGAGCAAGATCACCGTCAGTTGCTGGGAAAAGAGCTGGCACGCCTACTGGGGCGGGATGTGGGACGGTCTAACAATAGCTCAGTTCTTCTGTCGACTGGATGAGCACTACATCATCGGCTACTTCTCGCCCAGCAAGGGCGCGATGCGATTTTCGAACGAAGCGCTGTTGAACCTGGCGAGGAAAGCCGTCATTGACCGGCGCCGCATGCGCAAGGGTTATTGGGAGTTCGGCGATAGCCTCGACAACGAGGACGCTTGCGATCTTTTCGACCAGATCGAAGACCTGCGAAACATCGAATCAATCACGAATGCGCACCAGCATGGCGAGCTTTTAACAGACCTGTTGGGCCCCGAATGGTGGTACATGGTGGACGACAAGGCGGTCGAGCCCAATCCCGCTTGGAACTACCTGTGTCGGATCATCGCGGCCGTACAAGAGGCGCTACGCCAGGAACAGCAGCAGGAGGCAGCATGATCAGCGAAACTGCACCTTCGATTTCTATCAGGTACTCATTCAATTTCGAAATTTGTTTCACCCTTAACTTCTAATCGCCATGTTTCGTCTGAGGAACGCTGATGCAAAACTAAATAAAGCATAGTCGCTGAAAACATAAAGCGTGCCCTAGGCTTCTTGGTTACAAACTCCGAAAGACGATCGCACAGCGTCAGCGTGCTACAGAGATGACTTATGTCAGCATGCGCAAAGCTCAAATCCAAAAAAGCACCATGAGCGAATTTATTTCTGACTTTAACTAATATTGAGAAGTCTTTCTTTTCATCTTCTGAAAGTATCCCAAGGAGCAAACCATTGGAAATGGTGACCGATAGTCGACCAAGAGGCGCAATGTTTCTCAACTCATCATTACCACATTCTGGCAATCTACTCTTTATCGCCTGAACAAGTAAGTCTTCCAAAGTACATAGAACGAGGACAGCGCACCCTCTATCGGACTCTCTGGCAAATTCATCAAGATAGCTTTTGAGCTTTTCGTAATCAGTTCCGGAGATCATTTTACAACCCTCCTGCTCCATTTTTTCACTCCAGTATAAAGATATAACCTATTCAAATGTCAGCCGCTATAGCGGCAAGGACGACTCATGTCTCAAATAAAGGAACGGCCAATCCTGTTCTCGGCGCCGATGGTGCGCGCCATCCTGGAGGACCGGAAGACAGTCACCCGGCGGGCAGTCAAGATTCAGCCGCATATCGATGCCAGTGGCAATTTCTGCGTAGGTAATTCCAACTACGGACAGGACGGCTATGGAAAGCCGGTAACTAAGCACTTTGTCAACGAGTGCTGCCCCTACGGTAAACCAGGCGACCGGCTGTGGGTGCGCGAAGCGTGGGTAGCTGACGCTCAACTTGATTCGGTCGCGCCTCGCGAACTGAGCCAGGGCGAGCCGATCCGCTACCCGGCAGATGAGGCCGTCAGGCAGACCGGTTGCGCGATGATCTCGCCTGGCAAAACCCGGCCATCCATCCACATGCCGCGCTGGGTGAGCCGCATCCTGCTGGAGATAATCGACGTGCGCGTCGAGCGGTTGCAGGACATCCGCGATGCCCAAGCGCTGGCCGAGGGAATCATCGGTGTCGATTTTCGACCCGATGACGGCTGGCCGATCTGCACTGGCTACATGGTCGGCCCCGACGATGGGGAATCGCCACTCGAAACGACTGCTGCCAGGGCATTCGCCAGACTTTGGTCCTCGATCAACGGCGCCGACAGTTTTGCCGCCAACCCCTGGGTCTGGGTCGTTGAGTTCAAGAGGGTTCAGCCATGATCCTCCCCGTGCTCCACATGGCCTTGCTGGTGTATCGAGGGCCAAGGCCATGACCTGCTATTCGATCTACGACAAAGACCGGCGCAAGATCGGCGTCATGTGCGGGAAGCTCGGCCCCCACTGCGCTGAATGCGGAGACGTAGGCATAAACCTTTGCGACTTCCCGGTCGGCAATGGCAAGACCTGCGACCGGTCGATCTGCGGCTATCACTCAGCCCGGGTTGGAATCGACCTCGATTACTGCCCAGCCCACCACACCGAATGGAAGTCGTTCCGCGACTCTGGGGGCGTCAAGCAAGAACTCGAGAACGTCGTCCCGTTCAAGGGCGCCTAACCCCCCCCACAGCCTGCCGGTGAACGGCGGGCGAGGAACTCTGCATGTCCGAAAAACCAATTACTCCTGGCCCTTGGGGTGTTCATCGTCGGATGAAGGATTGTGTGACCTTCAACGGCAAGCACGGCGAGGAAAACCTTTTCCTCCAAAACGTCGACGGCTACTTCGCCTGCCAGAGCCCAGCCGATGCGCGACTGATTTCCGCGGCGCCAGAACTACTTGCTGCCGCCATTGAGGCGCTGGCAGTGATCAATCGTATCAAGCCGTCCGGCAACGGGAACGGCACCCAGGTAAGGCTGGCAAAGGCCATCGCCAAAGCCACCCAATAACCCCCTTCTGCCGCCACGCGCGGCATGGAGCACACCCATGTCTGCAAAAAAACTGTTCGAAGTCCTGATCGGCGCGCTGCTGTACCTGTTGGTCAGCCTCCTCTGGTTCGCCTACGCCGTCCCGGGAATGCTCGAGCACGGTACGGACGCGGCCCTCATCACCATGGGTTTCGGCTCGCTGGTCTGGCTCGCTGCCACCGGCTGCATCGTCATTTACATCATCCAGAAGGCGCGGCCCGCGTAACCCTTTCCGCCGCCGCACGCGGCATGGAGTAGCTCATGAGCATCCAGTTTCTTTCCCACGAGGAGGTTTGCGAGCTCACCGGCGCGCGGACCAAGGCAGGGCAAATTCAAAACCTCAAGAAAAACGGCATTCGGCACACGATCAAGGTGAACGGTTGGCCGAGCGTTACGGCCATGGCCGTTACTGCCGTTGGCATTTTTGAAACAGAAAAACCCGTATGGACACCACGCAAGGCTAGCTGAAATGGGACGAAGACCGAGCAAACCTGGCTCTATAGCCCGGCTGCGGGAGCGCAAAAAGCGCAGCGGCCGGGTGTATTACTACTACGACACCGGCGGAAAGGACCGCAAAGAAATCCCCCTTGGCAGCGACTACGGACTTGCGATCATGGAGTACGCCAAGCTCGAGCGCGATCGTACCGCGACCGACCTGGTGTCGAAGGTGATCACCTTCCGCTACGTCGCCGAGAAATACATGGTCGACGTCGTTCCGACGAAAGGCAAACTGACGCAGCTCGACAACAAGCGCGAAGTGAAAAACCTGATCGCGTTTTTTGATGATCCGCCTGCGCCATTGGAAACAATCGAGCCCCTTCACGTAAGGCAGTACCTGACCTGGCGGAAGGCCGCGCCGGTCAGGGCGAACCGCGAGAGGGCTTTGCTCAGTGCGATATGGAACTTCGCCAGGGATAAAGGCTACACGGCCCTCGCCAACCCGTGCGCAGGCATCAAGGGCAACAAGGAAACCGGCCGGAACACCTATGTCGAAGATGAGCTGTTCAAACGCGTCTACGAGAAAGCAGACTCCGGCTTGCGGGATGCGATGGACCTTGCCTATCTGACGAGCCAGCGCGTGACAGACCCCCGGCTGATGGACGAGCGAGACGTTCGGGACGGGCAGCTGTGGGTTCTGCAGGGTAAGACAAAGGCGAAGCTTCGAATCGAAGTGACGGGGGAACTGAAGGCTGTGATAGACAGGATCATGGCCCGCAAATCGAACCACAAGGTTCGATCTACGCGATTGATCGTCACGGAGGACGGCACACCGATGACAGTGGCCATGTTGCGCAGGAGATTTGATTTAGCCAGAGAAGCGGCCGAGGTCGCTAAATCTGAATTTCAGATGAGGGATCTGCGGGCAAAAGCCGGCACCGACAAGGCCGAATCCACGGGTGATATTCTTCAGGCAAGAGATCAACTCGGGCATACGACGGTGGTAATGACCGAACAGTACATTCGGAACCGGATAGGCAAAAGGTATCGCCCACCAAGTAATTGCGGACCAGCGTCAAAATTGCGGACCAGAAACGAACAAGGGTTTGCATTAGCTTTCGCTCGCAAACCCTTGATTTTAGATGGTGCCCGAAGCCGGAATCGAACCGGCACGCCCTTACGAGCGGGGGATTTTAAGTCCCATGCGTCTACCAGTTTCGCCATTCGGGCGGTAGCGCGGTTAACCATGGCAACGTCGGCAAAATCCAATGGCCGAAGTCCTGGCTGGTGCAGCAAGAGGGGGGAATATATACATCCCTCCTCTGCGAAGCAAGGTAGCTTATGCCCTTTTCAACGCAAAACCTTTCAATGCTTCGAAAATAAAAAAGCTCCGTAAATCATAGATCTACAGAGCTTTTTAAAAGTGGAGGCCGAAGTCGGAATCGAACCGGCGTAGGTGGATTTGCAATCCACTGCATAACCATTTTGCTATTCGGCCTCAAGACGCTTGATGCAATGCAGCCACATCAACCGCGGTACAAACCTGATCAGGAAACAAGCCACTTACTCAGAGCTATCTCCTTGAAAACATTGAGATTTTTTACGTCCCAGTGCGTTCGATGGGCGCAATTATGTACTCATTTGCCTAGGCTGACAACCCCTTGATTTCAAAAAAAATTCGTCCAATGGCCAGCTTCCGCCAGACAGCTACATCGGGGTGCCAGGTGGAGGGTGGCAGGCTTTGGAGTTGCTTCGCAACCCAGTGGGAGCAAGCGTCCTCGCCACGGGAACGTCACAGGCCTTAGAGACAGTCGCAGCCCTGCACCATTATGGGTAACATACCGGCCTTCCCGCAGTCCTTCTGCGACCTGCCAAAATAAGCCCATTCCATGCCTTTCGAACTCAGCGTTGACCTCACTACCCTCGCTATCCTTGCCGTTGTCGCCTTCATTGCCGGTTTCATCGATGCCATCGCCGGTGGTGGTGGGCTGCTGACCACGCCGGCGCTGCTGACCGCAGGCCTGCCACCTCACCTGGTCCTGGGGACCAACAAACTCAGCTCGACCTTCGGCTCGGCGACGGCCAGCTTCACCTTCTACAAGCGCAAGCTGTTCCACCCGAGGCAATGGACCCACGCCCTCGTCGGCACACTGGTCGGGGCCCTGACCGGCGCCATCGTCGCCCATTACCTGCCTGCCGAGTGGCTGAACAAGATGCTGCCGGTGATCGTCTTCGCCTGCGGCCTGTACCTGTTGTTTGGCGGCACGCCCAAGGCACCGCTGGACAGCGACGCACCGATCAAGAAGACCTGGCAGTCGTCCCAGGGTTTCAGCCTGGGTTTCTATGACGGCGTGGCCGGGCCGGGTACCGGTGCGTTCTGGACGGTCAGCAGCCTGCTGCTCTACCCCATCGACCTGGTGAAGGCCAGCGGCGTGGCGCGCAGCATGAATTTCGTCAGCAACATCGCGGCGCTGTCGGTGTTCGTCTTTTCCGGACAGGTGGACTGGGTCATTGGCCTGAGCATGGGCCTGTCGGTGATGATCGGCGCGTTCTTCGGCGCTCGCACCGCCATCAGCGGCGGCGCGAAGTTCATCCGACCGGTGTTCATCACCGTGGTGCTGGGCTTGACCGTGCGTCTAGCCTGGCAGCACTGGTTCAGCGTGGCCTAAGCGCCGCGCCACATAAAGGTCGATCAGGTAGCGGGCGATCGAGCGCGAGGCCGGCAACGGTGGCAGGTCGTGGACGTTGAACCATTGGGCGTCCTCGATTTCATCTTCCTGGGGCACGATGTCGCCGCCGGCATATTCAGCGTGAAAACCGAGCATCATCGAATGGGGGAACGGCCAGCACTGGCTGCCCATGTACTGGATGTTCTTCACCTCGATACTGACCTCTTCACGCACTTCCCGCACCAGGCAATCCTCGGCCGACTCGCCGGGCTCGGCAAACCCCGCCAGGGTGCTGTAGACGCCCGTGACGAAACGCGGCGAACGGGCCAGCAGGACTTCATCGCCACGGGTAATCAACACGATCATGCTCGGTGAAATCCGCGGGTAATGGCGCAGGTCACAGGCGTCACAATACATGGCCCGCTCCAACGGAATCTGGCTCATGCGCTTGCCGCAACTGCCACAGAAGCGATGCTCCCGGGCCCAGGTGCCGATCTGCGCCGCATAGCCCAACACCTTGTACAGCGTGTGGTCGTCCTCGAGCATGAACGCCCGCAGGCCTTTCCAGTTGCAGCCAGGAATGTCCAGCGGGCTGTGCAACTCCAACAGGTAGACCGGCTCGCCATCCAGGTGACCGATGCCGTGTTCGGCGAGGATCGACAGGTCTTGGCGCTTGAGCCACTCGCGGGGGAACAGCGCGCCGTTGTCGTCGAACAGAAAGCCTTCCGGGCTACGGGCCACGGCCCAGCCGCCAGGAAGATCGGTATCGAGTACTGCGGTGGTCCAGCGTGAAGTCATGGTCAGTCAATCCAGAAATTCGGGTTTCTGTTTGCTCATATGGGCGGTCATGGCCACGCGCAGGTCGGTCGATTGCAGCATGGCGGCGTTCCAGGTGGCGACGTATTCCAGGCCGTCGTCAATGCTGTGGTCGCGCATGTAGCTGATCATTGCCTTGGTGCCGGTCACGGCAATCGGCGACTTGGCGGCGATTTCCCTGGCAATGCCCATCACGCCGTCGAGCAGGCTGGCAGTGTCGCTGTAGACACGATTGACCAGGCCGATGCTGCGCGCTTCTTCGACACCGAAGGTACGCCCCGTATAAGCGAGTTCACGCAGCATGCCGTCCCCGATGATCCGCGGCAAGCGTTGCAATGTGCCAACATCGGCAGCCATGCCGATATCGATTTCCTTGATGGAGAACTGGGCGTCCTCGGCGGCATAACGCATGTCGCATGCGGCGATCAGGTCAATGGCTCCGCCCAGGCAATAGCCTTGAATGGCCGCGAGCACCGGCTTGCGGCAATTGTCCACGGCGTTGAACGAGGCTTGCAGTTGCAGGATCTTGCGCCGCAACAGGCGCGCATTGCGTCCCACGTCCTTGCCCAGCTCGTTGGCCACACCGGCCAGCATCATCAGGTCGATGCCGGAGGAAAAATGCTTGCCGGCACCGCTGAGCACCACCACCCGCGCCTCATCGGTGTCGTCGATCCATTGGAAGATCTCGATGATCTCGCGCCAGAAATCAACGTTCATCGCATTGATCTTTTCCGGGCGATTGATCTGCACATGGGCGATGTTATCGGCAAGTTCGACGTTGAACGCTTGGTATTGCGACATGGCAGTGATCCTTTACCGGCTGAAAAGAGGCCTGAACTATAACAAGCCATCGCGGCAGGACGTAGGCAGTGCATCGGCCAAAAGCGGGACTTGGCTGCCGACCAAGCTAAGGTGCCCCCTGTGGCGAGGGGATTTATCCCCGCTGGGGCGCGAAGCGTCCCCTCTTGCATCCTGCCTGACGTACCGCAGTGACAAAAATAGTTGGGGCTGCTGCGCAGCCCAGCGGGGATAAATCCCCTCGCCGCAGGGACCTGCTTCGTTCTGACTTACTCATCCGTCTTTAACTGCCCATCCCAACCACCGCCCAACGCCGCAATCAGTTGCACGCTGGCAATCAAGCGGCTCTGTTGCAGGCTCAGCATGCTGCGTTCGTTGCTCAGCGCGGTGGCCTGGACGGTGACCACGTCGAGGTAGGCAATCAATCCGGCCCGGTATTGGTTCTGCGTCAGGCGCAGGGATTCCCGGGCGGCGTCCAGGGCTTCCTGGCGCACGCGGGCTTCGTCTTCCAGCACCTTGAGCTGGATCATGTAGTTTTCCACCTCGCGCAAGCCATCGAGCACGGTCTGGCGATAGGTGGCGACGGTCTGGTCGTAGGCCGCGACGGTGCGATCGACTTCCGCCGAACGCTGGCCGCCATCGAACAGTGTCATCGCCAGTTGCGGCCCTACCGACCAGAAGCGGTTCGGCACGCTCACCCAGTTGTCGTAGGTACTGCTGCTGTAGCCGCCGCTGAGGCTCAGGGTCAGGTCCGGGTAATACGCGGCCTTGGCGACGCCGATGTTGGCATTGGCGGCCATCACCGAGCGCTCTGCCGAAGCGATGTCCGGCCGGCGCTCGAGCAGTTGGGAGGGCAGCGCCACCGGGATCTGGGGCAGGCTTGGGATGTCCTGGACCTCCGCCAGGTTGAATTCCGCCGGTGGCAGGCCGATGAGCACGGCGATGGCGTTTTCGAACTGGGCTCGCTGCCAGATCAGGTCGATCAGGTCGCCCTGGGTGGTCTTGAGCTGGTTTTGCGCCTGGGCCACCGCGTCCTTGCCGGAGACGCCGGCACGGTATTGGTTTTCGGTCATTTTCAGCGAGCGCTGATAGTTGTCGACGGTGGTCTGCAACAAACGCTTCTGCTCATCGATCACCCGCAACTGCAAGTAGTTCTGCACCAGTTCCGATTGCTGGCTCAGGCGCATCGCCGCCAGGTCGGCGAAACTCGCTTGCGCGCTCGCCTCGTCGGCTTCCAGGGTGCGGCGCAACTTGCCCCACACATCCGCCTCCCAACTGACGCCGGCCTGGGCGCTGTAGGTGTCGCGAATGCCGCTGGACGAACTGCTCAAGCTCGAACTGCTGCTGCCGGTGCCCTGGCTGGAGCGCGTCTTGCCAACAGTCAGGTCCACCGTGGGGAAAAACGCGCCACGAGCATTGCGCACCAGTGCCCGGGCCTGCCGGTACTGGGCTTCGGCCTGGGCCACGGTCTGGTTGGAGGCGTTGAGCTTGTCCACCAGGCCGTTGAGTTGCGTATCGCCGTAGAGCTCCCACCAGGCGCCCCGGGCCAGCGCATCGCTGGGGTTGGCCTGGCGCCAGCCCTGGGCCTCCTTGTATTGCACCGGGGCGGCCGCCTCGGGGCGCTGGTAATCCGGACCGACGGCGCAGGCGCTAAGCATCGCCACGCACAGCACCAGGCTCAGTACCCGCGAGCCACGGGCGGTCGCCAGCGTTGCGGCAAGATTGAAAGGCGAACGGTCGGTCATAGCGGAGTTTCCAGGGCAGCATCGGTGCGCACGCCACGCCAGCGGTTGAAGCGATGGCGCAGCTTGTCGAGATAAAGGTAAACCACCGGCGTGGTATAGAGCGTCAGCACTTGGCTGAACACCAGCCCACCGATGATGGTCAGGCCCAGCGGCTGGCGCATTTCCGCGCCTTCGGCGGCGCCGAGCAGCAGCGGCAAGGCCCCCAGGATCGCCGCCAGCGTGGTCATCAGGATGGGCCGCAATCGCAGCAGGCAAGCGCTGCGGATCGATTCCAGCGGCGTCTGCCCGGCACGCTCCAGTTGCAGCGCCAGATCGATCATCAGGATGGCGTTTTTCTTCACCACGCCGATCAGCAGGAACAGCCCCAACAGCGAGATCAGGCTGAACTCGCTGCCCAGTGCGTAGATCGACAACAAGGCGCCGACCCCGGCCGATGGCAAGGTGGACAGGATGGTCAGCGGATGGATGTAGCTTTCGTACAGCACGCCCAGCACCAGGTACACCGCCAGCAACGCGCCGAGGATCATGAACGGCTGGCTCTTCTGGGTGGCGGCGAACGCGTCGGCGGTACCGGCCATTTTCGCGATGACATCCTCGGGCATCCCGAGCTTGGCAATCGCCCGCTCGATAGCCGCGGTGCCCTGCTCCACCGTGACGCCTTCGGCCATGTCGAAGGAAATGCCCTCGGAAGCGAACTGGCCTTCATGGCTGACACGGTCGTCCTCCAGGCTGTTCTCGTAATGGGCAATGGCCGACAGCGGCACCCGCGCGCCGTCGGCGGTGATCACCTGGACCTGCTCGAGGGTGCTCGGGTCCTGGGCATACTTGGGATTGACCTCCATCACCACCTGATACTGGTTGAGGCTGTCGTAGATGGTGGAAATCTGCCGCTGGCTGTAGGCGTTGTTGAGCACGGCGGTGACCATGTCCATGTCGATGCCCAGGCGCTTGGCCTGGTCGCGGTCCACCACCAGCGTCACCTGCTGCGCCCCGCCACCGTCGCGGGCATCGATGGCGGTCAGCTCCGGCAAGGCCCGGAAGGCCGCCACGACCTTGGGGTACCAGGTGCGCAGCGTCGCCAGGTCGGCGCTTTGCAGGATGTAGGAATACTGCGAAGTGGTCTGCTCGCGACCGCCACCGAATTGCAGGTCCTGGTCGGCCATCAGCATCAATTGGCCGCCGGGCACCTTGGGCATCTCCTTGCGCAGGCGCTCGATGACTTTCTGTGCGGAAATCCCCCGCTCCTTGATCGGCTTCAGACGCACCAGCATGAAGGCGTTGTTGGTGCCGTTGTTGCCGCCGATGAAACCGGCGACGCTTTGCACCGCCTCGTCCTTGAGCACGGCACGGCGGAAGATTTCCATCTTCGGCTGCATCACATTGAACGACAGCCCGTCGTCGCCACGCACGAAACCGATCAGTTGGCCGGTGTCCTGCTGTGGCATGAAGGTTTTCGGCACCACCACATACAACGCGACGTTCACGCCAATGGTCACCAGCAGGCTGAGCAAGGTCAGGCGCCGATGGCGCAGCACCCAGTCCAGGCTGATGGCGTAACCGCGGACCATCCGCTCGTTGAGCCCCTGGCTCCAGCGCTGCAAGCGGTTCTCCTGCCCCGGTACGTGAGGCTTGAGCCAACGGGCGCAAAGCATCGGCGTAAGGGTCAGCGACACCACCAGCGAGACCACGATGGAGGCCGCCAGGGTGATGGAGAATTCGCGGAACAGGCTCTCGATGATGCCGCCCATGAACAGGATCGACAGGAATACCGCCACCAGCGAAACGTTCATCGACAGCAACGTAAAGCCGACTTCTTCGGCGCCCATATAGGCAGCTTTCATCGGTGGCACGCCTTCGTCGATGTGCCGGGAAATGTTCTCCAGCACCACGATGGCGTCGTCCACCACCAACCCGGTCGCCAGGATCAACGCCATCAGCGACAGGTTGTTCAAGGAGAAACCGTACAGGTACATCACCGCGAACGTGCCTACCAGCGACACCGGTACCGCCAGGGTCGGGATCAGCGAGGCGCGGAAGTTGCCGAGGAACAGGAACACCACCAGCACCACCAGGGCCACGGCGATCAGCAAGGTCATTTCCGCCTCATGCAGGGTGGCCTTGATCACCGGCGAACGGTCCATCGCCAGGTTCAGCTTGACGCTGGCCGGCAGCACCGCCTGCAACGCCGGCAGTTGCGCCTTGATCTCGTTGACCGTCTCGATGATGTTGGCCCCGGCCTGGCGGTTGATCACCAGCAGCACGGCGGCATCGTTGTTGAAGAAACCGCTGTTGTAGCGATCCTCGACGCTGTCGGTGACTTTCGCCACATCCTTGAGCCGCAGCACTGAGCCGTCCTGGTAGCGGATGATCAGCGTCTCGTAGTCCTTGGCCTTCTCCAACTGGTCATTGGCCTGCACCTGCCACATGCGCCGGTCGTCCTCCACCGAACCCTTGGGCCGGCGCACGTTGCTGTCGGCGATAGCGTTGCGCACGTCATCCAGGGCCACGCCGTACTGGTTGAGCAATTGCGGTTCCAGCTCAATGCGGACCGCCGGCAGGGAGCTGCCACCGATCTGCACTTCACCGACTCCCGAGACCTGGGACAGGCTCTGGGACAGGATGGTGGAGGCCAGGTCGTAGAGCTGGCCTTTTTCCAACACATCGGAAGTCAGCGACAGCACCATGATCGGCGCCTGGGACGGGTTGACCTTCTTGTAGGTGGGCATGCTGCGCATGCCGCTGGGCAACAGGTTGCGCGACGCATTGATGGCCGCCTGCACTTCCCGGGCGGCGCCGTTGATGTCGCGGTCCAGGTCGAATTGCAGGATGACCCGCGTAGAACCCTGGCTGGAGCGGCTGCTCATGGTGTTGACCCCGGCGATAGCACCGAAGGAACGCTCCAGGGGCGTTGCCACCGTCGAAGCCATCACCTCGGGGCTGGCCCCTGGCAGGTTGGCCTGGACCACGATGACCGGGAAATCCATCTGAGGCAGCGGCGAAACCGGCAGCAGGCCGAAACACACGCCACCGAGCAGCATGATGGCGAAGCTCAGGAGCATGGTCGCCACGGGGCGGCGGATGAAGGGGCCGGAGAGGTTCATCGGCCGCCGCTCCGGGCTTCAGACCGAAGACCGAGAAGAATGACCGGGCTTTTGTGGCGAGGGGATTTATCCCCGCTGGGCTGCGTAGCGGCCCCTTTTGTGAGCGCTGCGCACTCAAGCGGGGATAAATCCCCTCGCCACAAAAAGCGCACTTGCCCCAAGTTCTGCGGCGCAGGGTCCAGCCGGAAGCTCCCGACTGTCATACCCGCACCTCTTTCCCTTCCGGCTTGGCAAAGCGGCGGCCCAGGCGATCGAAGTACAGGTAGATCACCGGTGTGGTGAACAACGTCAAGACCTGGCTCACCAACAACCCACCCACCATCACCAAGCCCAGGGGCTGGCGCAGTTCGGCGCCGGAACCGGAGGCGAACATCAGCGGTATGGCACCGAACAACGCCGCCAGGGTGGTCATCAGGATCGGGCGGAAGCGCAGCAACGCCGCCTGGTAGATCGCCGTCTGCGGGTCCATGCCCTGGTTGCGTTCGGCGTCGAGGGCGAAGTCGATCATCATGATCGCGTTCTTCTTGACGATGCCGATCAGCAGGATGATGCCGATGATCGCGATCATGCCTAAATCGTTGCCACTGATGATCAACGCCAGCAAGGCACCGATGGCCGCCGAGGGCAATGTCGAGAGGATGGTGATCGGGTGGATGTAGCTCTCGTACAGCACGCCCAGGACGATGTACATGGTCACCACCGCCGCCAGGATCAGCAGCAAGGTACTCGACAACGATGCCTGGAACGCCTGGGCCGCACCTTGGAATTCGGTCTGCACGCCCACCGGCATGCCGATTTCCTGCTGGACCTTCTCGATCATGTCCACCGCATGCCCGAGGGCCACGCCGGGCGCGAGGTTGAACGACATCATCACCGCCGGAAACTGACCGATGTGGGCAATCGCCAATTGGGCCTGGCGTTCTTCGACCCGGGCCAAGCTCGACAAGCGCACCTGCCCGCCATCGGTGGTCTTGACGTGGATCTGGTCCAGCGCCTGCGGTCCGATCCGCTCCCCGGCCTGGGCCTGCAACACCACGCGGTACTGGCTGGCCTGGGTGTAGATGGTGGAGATCTGTCGCTGGCCGAAGGCGTCATACAGCGCATCGGTGATGTTCGACACCGAGACGCCCAGGCGTGAGGCCGCGTCGCGGTCGATCACCAGGTAGACCTGCAAGCCCTTGTCCTGCAGGTCGCTGGCCACGTCGGTCAGTTCCGGCTGGCGGCCCAGGGCCTCGACCAGGCGCCCGCTCCAGAGGCTGAGCAATTCGGCGTCCGGCGATGACAGGCTGAACTGGTATTGAGTACGGCTGACCCGGTCTTCGATGGTCAGGTCCTGCACCGGCTGCATGAACAGGCGAATGCCTACCAGTCGATCCAGCTGTGGCTGCAAGCGGGCAATGATCTCGGTGGCGCTGTCATCCCGTTCGCTGTGGGGCTTGAGGTTGATCAGCAGGCGACCGCTGTTGAGCGTGGCGTTGTCGCCGTCCACGCCGATGTAGGACGACAGGCTCTGCACCGCCGGGTCGGCGAGGATCACCTTGGCCAACTGCTGCTGGCGCTCACTCATGGCGGCAAAGGAGATCGATTGCGGCGCCTCGGAAATGCCCTGGATCACCCCGGTGTCCTGCACCGGGAAAAAACCCTTGGGCACGGCCAGGTACAACACCACCGTCAGCACCAGGCTGCCCACCGCCACCAGCAGGGTCAGTGGCTGATGCTTGAGCACCCACTGCAACTTGCGCCCGTAGGCGGCGATCAACCAGTCGATCCAGGCGCCGCTGGCACGGTAGAAACGGCCCTGCTCTGCTTCCTTGGGCTCGCGCTTGAGCAAGCGGGCGCACATCATCGGCGTCAGGGTCAGGGACACCACCAGGGAAATCAGGATGGCCACCGCCAGGGTGATGGCGAACTCGCGGAACAAGCGCCCGACCACATCGGCCATGAACAGCAACGGGATCAGCACGGCGATCAACGACAAGGTCAGGGAAATCAACGTGAAGCCGATCTGCTTGGCGCCCTTGAGCGCGGCCTGCAACGGGCTGTCGCCCTCCTCGATGAAGCGGGCGATGTTCTCCAGCATGACGATGGCATCGTCCACCACGAAACCGGTGGCGATGGTCAGGGCCATCAGGGTCAGGTTATTGATGGAGAAACCGGCCAGGTACATCACGCCGAAGGTGCCGATCAACGACAACGGCACGGCCACCGACGGGATGATCGTGGCACTGACGCGACGCAGGAACAGGAACGTCACCATGACCACCAGGGCGATGGCGATCAGCAATTCATGCTGCACGTCGGTGACCGAAGCACGGATGGTCTGGGTGCGGTCGGTCAGCACGATGACGTCCAGGCCGGCCGGCAGGTTATCGGTAATGCTCGGCAGCAAGGCCTTGATCCGGTCCACCACCTCGATGACATTGGCCCCCGGCTGGCGCTGGATGTTCAGCAGCACGGCCTGGTTTTCGTTGGCCCAGGCGGCAAGGCGTTCGTTTTCGGCCCCGTCGACGATCTGTGCCACGTCCTTGAGCCGCAACGGCGCGCCATTGGCGTAGGCCAGGATCAGCTCGGCGTAGTCCTTGGGCGAGGTCAACTGGTCGTTGGCATCGAGCATCGAGACCCGGGTCGGGCCGTCGAAGTTGCCCTTGGGCTGATTGACGTTGGAAGCACCGATCAGCGTACGCACATCCGCCAGGTTCAGGCCGTTGGCCGCCAGCGCCTCGGGGTTGACCTTGATTCGCACGGCCTGGCGCTGGCCACCGGCGATGGTGACCATGCCGACGCCGCTGATCTGGGCTATTTTCTGCGCCATGCGGGTGTCCACCAAGTCATTGAGCTTGGGCAGCAGCATGGTCTTGGAAGTGATCGCCAAGGTCAGTACCGGGGTGTCGGCCGGATTGACCTTGTTGTACACCGGCGGCGCCGGCAGGTCCTTGGGCAGCAGGTTGGTGGCCGCATTGATCGCGGCCTGCACCTGCTGCTCGGCGACATCCATGTTGATGTCCAGGTTGAAGCGCAGGGTAATCACCGAGGCGCCACCGGAACTGGTGGAGGCCATTTGCGTCAGGCCCGGCATCTGCCCGAACTGCCGCTCCAGGGGCGCAGTGACCGCACTGGTCATCACATCGGGACTGGCCCCCGGGTACAGGGTCATCACGCGGATGGTCGGGTAGTCGACCTGGGGCAGTGCCGACACCGGCAGCAACCGGTAGGCGATCAGGCCGGCGAGGATGATCGCCAGCATGCTCAGGGTGGTGGCGACCGGGCGAAGAATGAACAGCCGCGAGAGATTCATGCGCCGCCCTTGTTCGCCTTGTCGGCCTCAGCCGACCCAGGCACCGCCGCAGACTTGCCCTGCAAGTGCTCGGTTGGCGTGGTGGGCACCTCCTGGCTGTCGTTGACCACCTCCACTTCGCTGCCTTCCTTCAGGCGATCGGTGCCTTCGAGCACCACCCGGTCGCCAGCGGCCAGGCCTTCGGTGACCACGGTGTTCGTGCCGTCGCTGGCCCCGATCTTCAGCTTCTTGATGGTGACCTTCTTGTCGCCCTCCAGGGCGTAGACGAAAGTGCCGTTGGTGCCGAACTGAATAGCCGCCGTCGGCGCCAGGACCACGCCTTTGAGGGTGTCGGCCAGCAGGTGGACGTTGACGAACTGATTGGGGAACAGCGACTGGTCGCGGTTCTCGTAGCGGGCCTTGAACCTCAAGGTGCCGGTGGTGACATCGATCTGGTTGTCCAGGCTTTGCAACACGCCACTGGCCTGGCGCTTCTCGTCGCCACGGTCCCAGGCTTCGACGGGCAGTTTTGCCCCGCTGCGGTAACGGGTGAGTACCGTGTCGAGGTTGTTTTCCGGCAGGGTGAACACGACGCTGATAGGCTGGGTCTGGGTGATGACCGCCAGGGCCGTGGTGTCGTTGGCCGACACCAGGTTGCCGATGTCCAGTTGCCTCAAGCCCACGCGGCCGGTAATCGGCGCGCGGATCCTGGTGAATTCCAGGTTGAGCTTGGCGTCGTTGACCGCCGCCTGGTTGGTCTTGACCGTGCCCTGGTACTGGCCCACCAAGGCCGCGGCGGTGTCGAGGGTCTGCTTGGCAATACTGTCTTCGGCGTACAGGCCGCGATACCGCTCAAGGTCGACCTGGGCATTTTTCAGTTGGGCCTGGTTCTGCAACAGCGTGCCTTCGGCCTGGAGCAAGGCGTTCTGGTATGGGCGTGGGTCGATCTCGGCCAGCAAGTCCCCAGCCTTGACCATTTGGCCCTCTTCGAAGGCGATCTTGACCAGTTCGCCACCCACACGGCTGCGCACGTTGATGGTGTTGAGGGCCGTGACCGTGCCCAGCGCCTTGAAGTACAGCGGGAAATCCCCGGTCACCGCCGGCGCCACCCGCACCGGGATCGGCCCCGTCGCCCCACCGAACCCCGGCCGCATGCCGCCCGAGCGTCCCACGTGTCCCGTCGCGGCCTTGTCCCCCGCCCCCGGCTTCTGGGCCGGACCACCGGGCCAGAACTTCCAGGCCAGCGCTGCGACGACCAACAGGACGAACAGGCCGAGCAGCCAGCGACGGGAATTGCGGGAAACAGACGATTGCATGGAGTGATCAACCATTGGGCGCGTGGACTTCTTTTACGGGAGGCTGAACGATAAGCACTGACGGGTATTTAGCAAAGCGCCTTTACCGGCAATTTACGTTGGGCTTACCTTTCGAATAGTCAGCTAAGGCCTTGAAGCACAAAAGAAAACGGCCTGGGCAGGGCCAGGCCGTTAACAATTGTAATAAATACCTTATTTCATTCCACTTATTTCAGAACAGCCAGGGCCGCGTCGTAGTTCGGCTCTTCGGCGATTTCCTTGACCAGCTCGCTGTGCAGCACGGTGTCGTTTTCGTCCAGCACGACCACGGCACGGGCGGTCAGGCCTTTCAGTGGGCCGTCGGCAATCGCCACGCCGTAGTCCTGGATGAACTCGGCACCGCGCAAGGTGGACAGGTTCTGGACGTTTTCCAGGCCTTCGGCACCGCAGAAGCGCGCCTGGGCAAACGGCAGGTCGGCGGAGATGCACAGCACTACGGTGTTGTTCAGCTCGTTGGCCTGGGCATTGAACTTGCGCACGGAGGTGGCGCAGGTCGGTGTGTCGACGCTCGGGAAAATGTTCAGCACTTTGCGCTTGCCGGCGAAGTCCTTCAGGGAAACGTCCGACAGATTGCCGGCGACCAGGGAAAAGGCTGGCGCCTTGGAACCGGCTTGTGGCAACTGACCGTTGACTTGGACCGGGTTGCCTTTGAGGGTGACTTGAGCCATGAACGGATTCCTTCTGACAGTTGAAAATGGTGAGGCCGGAGTTAACCACGAAATGCTCGCGCGACCTATGGCCGGACATAAAAAGACATGGCGTCGACACCCCGGCGACGGTGATGGCTATTTGGCCTTGAGCTGCAGAAACGACTGATGCAAATCCGACGCCCAGCCATCAATGACCCCTTTGACATCATCGGGCTTCATGACCTGGGATTCGTTGGACAGTGGCTTGCCCGTGCCCTTGCGCACCACCTGGGCGACCACCGCGTTGTTGCCACCGTCGAGAAAAACCGCTTCGGTGCCCAAGGTGGTTTCCTGGTCGCGAATACCGCTGGCGGTGCTGACAGCGGCCGCCACCAGCGCAATCGGGACCACCTCATACGGTTTCAAGCCTTCGGTCTTGCTACTGACAGCCGTGATCGCCGCCCGTATCACCAATACACCCGGCCCTGGAACGGTCGCCAAGGGCAAGGACTTCCCCGCCTCCCGCATGAGGGCCTGGTCGTAATACGCGGTGATGCCCGACAGCGTGGCCTGGGGGATCTTCACGGTCGGCTGCGGCTTGGGGTAAAGCTGAGTCGGCTCGATATAGAGGCTGGTGTATTTGTTCAGATCGATCTTCGGATCGACCCAACGCATGACCTCGGCCCCCGACGGCGACTTCTCTTCCTTGAGCCGGCTGTAATCCCCCAGGAACCCGGAATATTCATCCGGCTGGGTGACTTTGCTCGAACAACCCGCCAAGGCAAGCGAGGCTATGCAGATGCTGCCAATCATTGACGCGAACTTCATGCTGTCACTCCTGTAAGCCACACGAGGCGGGGCCGGAACTACAGGTATAGCCAATGGGCAGCTTTTTGCCTGCCCTGAGAAGAACAAGTGATTCAGCCGCGCTCGCGAGGTATCAGGCTCTGCAATTGTTGGGCGAGAAAGTTGGCATCGAAGGCAAACGTGTCGGGGTCCTTCAACCCATTGGTCCGGCGCCATTGCCATTGCGTCGATGGCGGCTGGCACACCAGGGAAATGCTACCGTGACGGGTCGCGGCCAGGCCGATGATCGACAAAGAAACCAAGCCGCCTACCCCCATCACATCCGGCACGAACTCCACCGGTTTACCGGTAATGGCCAAGGTCAGTTTTTCGGTCTTGAAAGCGGATGTTTCTACAGGAACTTTCGATCCGTGGGCCACATACGTCTCACGGTTCAGTTCCAGCAGGCCGAGCGCCATGACCGGCGCCAGCCATTGCTCGATTTGCCCGTACAGCGCCTCGATCTGTTGCGCCCAAACCGCCGACTGGGCCTGGTGCAGTTGTTTCTTGTGCGCTTCGCTGTCGGCGTAGTGACGAAGCATCTCGCCCAGTTGCTGTACATCGTCCATGGGCCGTTCCTCGATTAGGGAGTACTGCGAAGCTGGATGATGACAGGTCCAAGACGCCGGCGTACGTAAAAGCCACTTTACCTGCGTGACTGATCCTTCAGCGCAGCCGCGCCATGGCGAGGGTATCCACCCAACGTCCGTCACGCACGGCATAGTCGCGCATCACGCCTTCGCTTTCGAAGCCGAACTTGCGGTACAGCCCGATGGCCGCTTCATTGTCGGCGTACACCGTCAGCTCGACCCGACGCAGGTTCATCCAGTTGTCGGCGACGTCCAGCGCGGCAGCCAGCAGCATCGACCCCACGCCTTTGCCCTGCCAGGCGACAGCCACCCCCATGCCGAGGCTGCCGCAATGGACCCGACGCACCCGCGAAAACTGCTCCAGCCCCAGGTTGCCGATGACTTCACCCGCGTGCAGGGCCACCAGCTTCAACAAGCGTTCGTCATCCGTCGCCAGGCGCTTGCGCCAGACTTCGGTGGACTGGAAAGGCATTTGCAGTACCTGGCGAGTCACCGCCGGGTCGTTGTAGAGCGCGGTGACACCGGCGATGTGGGCTTCAGTGAAGCGTGCGAGGGTGATCGAAGACTCGGACATGGGGGCTCCTTCCTGGAGGTGCGACAAGGCCGACCACTATAAGCCGCGTCAGGTTATATCGGGAACCAGTGGGAGTTGTTGGTGGATGCTGAATCTGTGGGCGCCCAAAAACCCATGTGGGAGCCGAGCTTGCTCGCGATGAGGCCCTTCCAACCGGCATCGATGTCTAATGAACGACCGCTATCGCGAGCAAGCTTGCTCCCACAGAGATGCTATTTCCTGTTTCGGTCAGGCCTGGAACCAATCCCGCCGCTCATCCAGCGTGTGGTGGATCAGCTCACGCAGCATCTGCACCTCTGGCGAGCCTTCGGCCTGGGCATTGACGGCCATCCACAAGTGCCGTTGCATCGACAGGCCGAACACTTGCGGCAACGCCACCAGGCCTCGGTCGAAGCGGCTCATGTACTGCGGCAACAGGCCGATGCAGGCGCTGCAGCGAATCATTTCCAGCATCAGTTCGTAGGACTGCACCTGCACCACGCCGGCCCGGCGTTGGTCTATCAAGGCGTTCCACGGTGCGAAGCCGTCCACGTGTCGGTCCGCCTGCCATTGCACCAGCATGTAGTCGTTCAGGTCGTCGAGGCAGTCCGGGCGTGTGGCCGGGCGCGAGTAGCGCTTGGCGATGTGCGGCACATAGTCCAGCCGCGCCAGTCGATCCGCGGGCAACGTGGCGAAACTCGGCACCGGCCCCAACGTGTGGGCATCGCTCAACCACAGCACCAGGTCGGCGCTGACGGCTTGCAGCGCCAGGTCACTGTCCAGGGTGATGATCTGCAGTCGCACGCTGGCGTTGCGTCGCAGCAATGAAATCAGGTCACGGCCCAGGATGTCATGCAGTATCGACTCGGCCACGGCCAGGCGAATCAAGGGTTGATCGTTCATGGGCGGCGCGCTTTCGTGGGCCAGGCTGATCAAGCGCGCCTGCAACTGCCGGCCCTCGCGGCTGAGGGTCAAGGCACTGCCCTGGAAGCTGAACAGCGAACGCTGCAGCCGCGCCTCCAATTGCGCCAATTGCTTGCGCAGCCAGGTCGCCTTGACGTTGAGGCTGCGGGCCGCTTGCATGAAGCAGCCGCAACGGGCACTGACCAGGAAGCACTGTGCCACCTGCGGCTCGATACCGCCGGCCATGGCCAGCCACGGGTCGGGGGCACGCAACGGTGTGCGGTATGCGGTGACAGCCTGGCGTCCTGCGGGCTCGATGAAGGTCATGGGTGACTCCCTGTCGGTTGTACGAAGTGGCGAGGGGATTTATCCCCGTGGGTCCCCTTGGCTTGAAATCCATCAGGTCTGACACTGAGGGATATTGATAGGGGCTGCTACGCAGCCCAACGGGGATAAATCCCCTCGCCACAAAAAAATCCCCTCGCCACAAGTAAATCCTCTTGCCACAAAGGTGTTCACATCAAACAAAGTACCTAGGCTAGAGCCCCTCCTCCAACACCTTGCTCAACTGCGCGCCATCGATGCTCAACGTCGCCGTGTCGAGCATGCCGTCCAGGTACGCCTTGGCGATCTGTTCCTGGCGCTGGGCACGCAGGGCCTGGGTCAGGCGCTCACGGACTTCGTCCAGGGTCGCCTCTCGGGCCGGTTGTTGCTCGGTAAGCTTGATGACATGGAACCCTGCCGGGCTCTGCACCGGGTCCGATACCGCGCCGACCTTCAAGCGTGCCACCGCCTCGCGCACCGGCGGCACCAGTTGCTGCAACGGCTGATAACCACTGTCACCGCCGCGCTCGGCACTGGTGCGGTCTTGAGAAAAACGACTGGCCAGGGCACCGAACTCAGCGGGTGAGGCCTGGGCTTTCTTGCTCAATTCCAGCGCTTGCCGGCGCACTGCCTCCACGGTTTGCGGTTCGGTGGCTGCCAGGAAAATCTGGCTGACGCGGTACAACGCCGGTGCGGTCCAGTTGGCTTTCCCGGCGTCGTAAGCCTGTTTCAACTCGTCTTCACTGGGATAGCCGGCCGGCACCTGGCTCACCGACTGCAAGTAATCGCGAAACACAATCTGCTCAGCCGCCGCTCGTGTCTGCCGCTCCACCTCGGGCCGCTGGCGCCAACCCTGGGCATCGGCCTGCTCCAACACGGCTTTCTCCGCCAGGCGAGCACGGATCCAGCTCTCCAGGGCAGCCCGATTACCACGCATTTGCTGACGAACCTCGGGGGCCAGTGCGGCCAGCAAGATCTTGAGCTCTTCGGGGCTGACCTGCTGGTTGCCCAATCGGGCCAAACTCGGCGAGTCGGCCGAAACGACGCTGGCGGTCTGTACCGCGGCGACCGGATCGCTGCCCGGCCGCAGGCCCAGCACCAGCGCTAAGGCGATCAGGCCCAGTGCGGCGGCGCTGATGACGAAGGTCGGCTTTTTCACGATGCGACGGCCTCCTCCAAGAACGCCTCGACGGGCTCGGCCGGGGTTTGCGCCCGCGCCGCGTTCTGGCTGTACTCACGCAGGTAGACAATGAACTCCTGCAACAGGCGGTCCCACAGTTCCAGGTGACTGCGCAGATGATCGGCACTCACGCCCGCCGCAACCACGACGTCCATTTCCATCACCAGGAATTCGCCTTGCAGCGACAACCGGGCAAAACGTCGCGAGGCGTTCCACAGCTCTGCCAACCCGTCCGGCAATTGGCCTTGCACCCGCAAGGCACAGCTGAAGGTGAAGTCCAGGTACTCGCCCGCCATCGCCGCCGGATTGCCGAAACGCACGGCAAAGCCGATGCCCTGGCTGGCACTGAGTAGTTGCACAATGCCGTTCTGCTCGGTTTCGTTGACCCGATAACCCGCGGCCTGCAACAACTCGGTCAGGGATTTCGCACCGACGTTTTCAATCATTGAGGTCATGTTCGATTCATCCTTGTTCTGTTCAGTGAGTGATCGAGGCCTGGGGCGCATCGAAACGGTTCTTGTAGAGATCATCGCCGAACCCTTGGGCCAGCTCTTCGAAACGCACCCGGGCCTTGGCCGCGAACGGCTGGCGGATCTTCACGATGTCGGTCACATCAATGGTTTCGTAGGCATGCAGCAGCGTCTTGGCGACTTCGTACATCTGCTGATTCTTGACCGAACATTGCTGCACTTGTGTGTCACGTTCGGTCAATTGCGCCTCCAGACGCGCGCGCTCGGCCTCTTTGCCACGAGCCAGGACCAGCAGCTCGTCGTAGGCTTTCTTGAACTTGCCCATTTGCTCGTTGCTGGCCGCCACCTGGGCCTGGGCCTGGCTTTGCAGGTTTTGCTGATGCCCGGCCAGTTGCTCATTCAGGGCCTGGGCCTTGCTCAATTGCGCGGTCAATTGCTTGATCTGCGCCTGGGCCTCCTTGGCCTGGCTCTCTGCGGCCTGCCGGGCGGCACTGGCCTGGGCCTGTTCGCTTTGCAGGGTTTGCAACTGGGCGGTGGTGCTGCGCAGTTGCGCCCGCAGGCGTTCTTCCAGGCCTTCGCCGTGGGCGCCGCCGCTCAGAAGCAGGCCCAGCACCAGTAACGCGGCCGGACATTGGTAGATGGCACGCCTTTTCATGAGGCCTCCCTGCGCTTAGAAGCGCGTGTTGATTTCAAGCTGCAAGACATCGATGTCGTACGGCGCGCCGTACACCGCTTCGGAACTCAACCAACGACCAGTGGCAAAGACGTTGCTCGCCAGGCCATAGTTGCCGCCCAGGAAATAACCCTTGGCGTTGGTGCCACCCAGATGGAATGACGAATCGTTGAAGCCGTCCGGCAAGGCGTCCGGCTGGATGTACTTGTAGCCAGCGAACAGGTTCCAGTCGCCCTCGCGCTTGAGCTCCAGGGAGTTGCCAAGGGTGAACTGGAGCATCCAGGCGTTGGCGCCGCTTTCCACCTCGCCATCGCTGTCCAGGTTGTTGGCGAACTGCCCCGCGGAGCGCTTGCGCATCTCGCCTTCGTCGTAGCCCAGGTTGTGGACGTAATGGGCCTGGCTGCGCAGTTTCAGGTCCTCGGGCAGATCGGTGTCCCACGCGAAGTTCAGGTCCAGCAGGTTGAACTCCGAGGCCAGGCCGACGTATTGCGGCTGTGGCGTGGTCGACGGGTTGAGGGGGTTGGGCGTGATGTCGCGCAGCAGGAACACGGTGTTGCCCTTCTGCATGAACGCTACCCGCGAACCGTCGCTGTCACAGCCTGGGTCACCGGCCCAGGGCTGGCACGGCGAGGAACGCTGGCCTTCGATGTCGTCGAAGCGGTAATAGGCCAATGCGCCCTTGATCCGGTTGCTGTCGTTGATGGCCCAGTTGGCCCCCAGTTGCGCACCGTACAGCCACTTGTTGTCGCTCTCTTCCTTGTCGCTGCCATTGCTGGTGCTGGTGTCGTTGGTGTACTCCACCGGGAACGCGCCAACAGTACCGAACACGCCCCAGTCCTGATTGAGCTTGTGGTTGAAGTTCGCCGCCACGCCATCGAAGTTCAGGTCGCCGGAATACAACAGGTCGGTGGAGAAGAACGGGTTGGCGAAACGCCCGCCGGTGAGGGTTAATTCGTCCGAAGGCTTCCAGGTCAGATAGCCCTGGTCGAGCCAGATGTCTTTCTTGCCAAAGCCGCCGCCGAGGGTCTGGGTGGTGGACACCGGGTTGTTGTCCGAGCCGGTGCCGATGCGGATGCCCGCCGTCCATTGCGGGGCGATCACGGCCTTCATGCCCAGGCGGGCACGCAGGCGGAACAGGTTTTCCCGGTCTTCGCGGGTATTGAGCAACGGCGGCAGGCTGGAACTGCTGTTGGGGTTGACGTCGTAAGGCCCCTTGTCATTGAGCCGGGCGAAATCGACGATTTCGTTGCTGTTGGTGCCAGAGTAATAGCGCGACTCGTCCCGCAGGCGAATGTCGCCATCGAAACTGATGCGCGAGACCCAATCCGGGAAGGTGTTGGGCTGGGCCCAGTTCTCCTGCTTGGCGGTGGCCATGACTTCAGCCTTGACCTGGTCGCGGATCTGCTCACGCACGATATTCGGCACGTATTGCACCCGCACGTCACCGGGCGCACCGGCCGGCGTCGCGACGACTGCCGTGGCGGCTTGGCGGGCCTGCACGGCTTCACGTTCGGCCTGGGCGATCAAGCCATCGGCCTGGTCCTGTTTCAACACGCCCTGCTGCACCAGCAGGCGGATCAGATTGATCGTGGCGTTTTCCGAAGGCGCCGGGGCGGCGGCCGCGTGGCCGGCCAGACTCAGGACCACCAGGCCGATCGCCCACGACAATCGATTCACATTGGAAATCATCTGCACACAACTCCTGTTGGCAAACTTTCAAATAGTCGGTTAACCCGGCCGTCGTCCCTGCAAGGACAGGCGCACGGGCAACGTCAGGGAGGCCGGTGGCCGCTCACTCAAATGGGGCGCGGCACGCAGGGCGGAAATCACTTGCTCGTCCACCTGCGGGTTGCCGCTGGACTTGACCAATTCGACCCGGGTGATCTCCCCCACCGCGCTGAGCCAGACATCGGCCTGCAGGGAGAACGCCAGGCTGCGCAAGTCGGGGTTTTCCCGCAGCAAACGCTGGAAGGTGAACGCCAGGAACTGGCTGTAAGTGCCATTGCCCAGGCGCCCGCCCCCTGCCCCGGCCATGCCGCCGCCCTTGCCGGCACCGATGTTGAATGCGTCGCTGCCGGACTGGGCATCGCCGTCCATTTGCATCGGGTTCGCCAGGTCATCCACCGGAGACGGCGGCGCTTCTTCTTCGGGCTTGACCTCTTCGGGTTCCGGGGTCGGCTCTGGCTCGACCACTTTCTCCTCGACCTGGGGTTCCGGCTCCTTGGGCTTCTCCGGCGGTGGTGGGGGCGGAGGCGGCAGTGGGATGATGGTCGGCACCTTCGGGGCTTCGCGGCGCACCCCACTCATGTCATTGGCCCACTGCCACAGCAGCCAGGCCGCGATGGCCCCCAGCAGCAGGCCGGCGGCCCACTTGAGCAGGCGCAGCGGCGAAGTCTTCACCGGGGGCGGATCGATGGGAAGTCTGGCGGTCATGATCAGCCCTGACTCGGTTTGCCGGTCACGAGACCGACCTGGGACAGTTCCAGGCGCCGCAACAGATCCAGCACTTCAATGACTTTCTGGTACTGCACCGTCGCGTCGCCGCGCACGATCACCGGGAAGTCCGGGCTCTGCGCCTTTTCGATGCGCAGGCGCTCTTCCAGCTCGGCCAGGGTCACCGGGTAGGCATCGAGGAATACCTGCCCACCGTCGTTCACCGAAATCGCCTTGGTCTTGGCCTCGGACAACGACACCGAGGCACTGGCCTTGGGCAAGTTGATCTGGATACCTGACACCTGGGCCGTGGCCGTGAGGATGAACATCACCAGCACTACCATGAGCACATCCACCAGCGGCGTGATGTTGATGCTGTCGACCGCCGCGTCATCGTCGTCATCGTGTGAAGCGTTTACGCTAGCCATGGCAATTTCCTCAGGCCGGTACGGACGATGGGGCGTGATGATTGCGGCGATGGGCCGCTTCACCGGACTGGCCTTCGCCGTGCATCTCCGCCAGGCGCGTGATGAACTCGTCGACGAAGACCCGCATGTCGGCGCTGACTTCCTTATTGCGCGTGATCAGGCGGTTGTAGCCAAACAACGCCGGGATCGCGACGAACAGGCCCATGGCAGTGGCGAGCAATGCCGCGGCCATGCCCGGGGCGATAGCGTTGATGTTCACGTCGCCGGCCATGGCTGTGCCGAGGAACACCACCATGATCCCCAGCACGGTGCCAAGCAGGCCGATGTACGGGCCACCGGCAATGGCATTGGACAGGGTCGAGAGCTTCGAGCTGAGCTGCTGGTTTTCCCGGGTGCGCACGCCATCCATGGAACAGCGGATCGCTTCGATGGTGGCCGCCGACACCGACGAAGTGTCGGCGCCTTGCTCGCGACGGGTGCGGATTTCCTTGACGGCCACCAAGTACAAGCGCCACAGCGATGAATGTTGCAGGCGCTGGGCGAGGTCCCGGTCGTCGGCGAACATTTCCAGGCGCGTGCCGATCCTGGCGAATTGTTCACGGAAGGCTTCGTTGGCCGCGCTGAGACGGCTGACCATGCGGTTCTTGCGGATCATGATGATCCACGACTGGAACATCATCAGCACCAGCACCCCGATGATCACCCAAGCGTCGAGCGGCACGGCGTTGAGCAGGAACCCCAGGCTGCCGAAACCGAAGCCGGACTGCTCTTCATCGACGCCGTAGGCCACCAGTTTCGATTCGGCGCCCTGGGCATTGGCGTCGGCCAACAGCAACGGCGCCGGGCGAGCGACCTTGGACAGGCGCGCTTCGTCCATGGCGCCGCTGAAAGGCGCGAAGGCTCCGGCGGAGACATCGGCACCCAGGGCGATCGGCGAATTGAACGCGGGCATCGCCACTGCCAGGCTCGCGGTCTCACGCCCGTTGACGTACAGCACGACCCGGTCGCCCGAGGCGGTCAACGCCAGGTGCTGCCACTGACCGGGGTTCAGCGGCTGTGTCGAGACCGCGCGCTGGTCATTGATCGCTACGAACGGCACACCCTGGTTGACCCCAACCAACAGGCTGGTGGCGGCTTCGCGACGGGCCAGGATCACCTGTTCGCCACTGGCCTGGTCCTGGCGCAGCCAGGTGCTGAAGGTGAACGCCGCGCCGGCGCTGTGTTGCAACGACGGACTGGCCGGCAACAACAACGGCTGGCCATTGAACTGCAAGGCCCGTCCGATCACGCCGTCGATGCTCACGCCGGTCGCGCCCTGGGCATTGTTGCCGTAGGCCGTGGTATCCCGGGGCGGTACGCCAGTGGCGCCATCGAAGTGGTACAGGGCGGTGTAGTCCGGGTCGAAGGTCAACTGGCCGCTGCTCGTGGCCGGCGCCTTCTGGTTGCCGTAATACATCCACACGTCCTGGCGCTGACCGCCCTCCACGCTCGGCACGTCGACCCAGATCAGCGCCATGCCCATCAGCGGGTCGAAGCTTTCGATCTGGTGATTGAGCACGGTCTTGTCGTCGGCACTGACGAAACGCAAGTCCGAGCCGTCGTCCTTGACCCCGTCGAAGGTGAAGTTGCCGGTGTGCAAGCGCACCAGCAACGCGGTGCGGCCCAAGGCCTGGGCGATGGCGGCGCCCTGGGGCGTGGTGTCCACCGAAATCTGTTTGCGATAGTGCCAGTCGTCCTGCCACCAGGCGTTGGCGGTCGCCGGAAGCACCAGCCCCAGGCAGATCAACAGGGATAACAATAAGCGTTGCATGGACATGACTCCTGGGTTCAAAACGTCGCTTGCAGGTTGAAGTGCAGGCGCGATTCCTGTTTCGAGGTGTTCGGCCCTTCGAGCAGCGGATAGCCCCAGTCGAGGCTGCCGGACAGCCATTTGCTCAGGCTCGCGCGGGTACCGAGGCCGACACTGGCGAGGCTGTAGTCGGCTTCCTGGTCGGGCAGTTCGTCACGCAAATACAGCTGCGCGCCTTCGGCGAAGGCATAGAAGCGCCACTCCTGGACATAACTGCCGAGGAACTTGGCCAGGGACGGGGTGCGCAGCTCCTGGGACAGCAGGTAGCCGTCGTCGCCGGTGCGCTCGGCGGCCAGGTAACCGCGCACCGAGGTGGCGCCACCGGCGGAGAATTGCTCGTTGGAAACCAGCGGCCCGGAGGCCAGTTGGAAGGCGGCCTTGGAGGCGGTCTGCCAGTCGTTGCCGAAGATGAAGGTGTAATTGCCGTCGCCCTTGAGCACCGCGAAGCTGGGGCTGGCGCGATAGCGCTTGTAGTCGAACTCTTCGTCGGAGCTGCCATAGCCCAGCAGGCTCCGGGTACCCGCCACCAGGCTCAGGCCGAGGCCCAACTGGCTGTTTTCGGTGTAGCGAAAGCCGTTATAGGCGAAGGTGAACGGCGCGTACTTGAGCGGCGCCTTGTCGCTGGCACCGCCCAGGTTCAACTCTTCCTCGAAGTCCTTGAAATCCACCCCGACCGAAAAGCTGTTGGCCCATGCCCCCGTGGACGGCAGGCTGTAGATCGCCGATACCCCGTAGGAATGTCCTTTGCCCAACACGTTACTGCCGCCGACGGTCGCCACGTTGCTGTCGGATTGGTACCCCGAGAACTGCACACTCCAGCGTTCGCTCAGCGGTGCGGTGTAGGAACCCGACCAGACCTTGGCGTTTTCGGTGTCCTGGGGCGCGGTGAAGAAAGTCAGCGAAACGCTGTGGCCCAGTTGCCAGAGGTTGTTGTAGCCCAGGCTGGCGACCGTGCGCAGCTTTTCGGTGTCGGCACTGTAGTCGTTGTTCAGCCCCAGGCTGGCTTGCCAGGGGTCCTGGTCTTGGACTTGCAAATCCACGTCCATGGTCCCGGGTCGCTGGCCTTCGCGCACCAGCGGCATGACCTGGCGTCCCGGGGTCTTGTTCAACTGCGCCAGCTCTGCCTGGACACGGGCGAAATCGGGTACCTCGCCTTCCTTCAGCGCCGGCACGTCGTCACGGATTTCAACGGGCGAATAGTGCTTGGCCCCTACCACGCGTACCCGACCGATCTTGGTCTCGCTGACCTGCAGGTAGACGATGCCGTCTTCGACTTTCTGCTCTGGCAGCTCGACGAATACCGATTGATAACCACGGGCCTGATAGGCTTTTTGCAAGGCTTCCCGGGCGCCTTCGATGTCGCTCAAGGCCTTTTGCGGCCCCAGGAACGGGTACACCGCTTCCTCGATGGCCCGGGCATCGAGCACGGTGTTGCCGCGCACGAAATACTCGTTCACGTCCACCAGGCGCGTCGGCGCCGCGTCGGCCTCCTGCCCGCCTTCGGCGGCAACGGCCGAAGGCCCCCCGACCGCCAGCAACAGCCAGCCCCACAGCGCCGGCCGCGATTTGAAGAAATGCTCCACACCACCCCCTGAATTCAAAGTACGGCTCAATTACTTATGGTCGATGTCGTGGCGTGCCGGGCCAGCCAGGTGTGCAGCAGCGCGAAGTTCAAGGAGAACTCCGGCATTTGCAGCAAGGCGCCACAGAACACTTCACCGATGATTTTCTGGATGAGCCCCACCGCCCGCGCATCGCCCAGCAGCGTGGCGAGGTCTTTGCTCAGGACGTTGAAGCTCCAGACCTTTTGGTTCAGGTCCAGGCCGACGAACCAGCGGAACAGCAGGTTGTAATTGAGTTGTTCGTAGAGTTGCTGCTCGCTGGGCACCGAATAGAGCAATTGCAGCAAGAGGATGTGCATGGCGGTTTGCGGTGCGATCAGCATCTGGGCACCGGCGTTGAGGCCCTGCAGCACATCGCGATGGTCATCCAGCAGGTCGTCGATCTGCGGACGCAGCAAGACCAGTGAATGGCCTTGCGGAATGTAGCTGGACACTTCCTTGAGCGCGCCCTGCCAGTCATCCTGGGAAACGATCCAGACCCACGGCGCGCCGTAGCGATACACCGAGACCGGCTGCTTGCGCGCCGCCTCGACGATCTTCGACAGCCGTTGGTCAAGCTCCTGCATGCCCACTTTCGAATAACGTTCCATAGTCCCCATCGCCTCACTCCCGGCTTCGCGCCCCGGCTCCAAACGACCTGAAAGGTCCCCTCGAACACGTCACACAGGCATGACGGGAATGGCGATGTGCTACCGAACTTTTGTCATGAAAGCTTCATTTTTGAGGGTAAGGAGGGAGTGAGCTTTTTGTGGGAGCGAGCTTGCTCGCGATGGCGGTGGGTCAGTTGGCGGGGATGTCGGCTGGGCAGCCGTCATCGCGAGCAAGCTCGGCTCCCACAAGGGTTCTCGGGTGGAAACAGGGTTTGCGTCCACCCCACCCCCATTCCAGTGTGGGAGCGAGCTTGCTCGCGATGGCGGTGGGTCAGTTGGCGGGGATGTCAGCTGGGCAGCCGTCATCGCGAGCAGGCTCGGCTCCCACCGGGGTTCTCGGGTGGACACAGGGTGTGTGTCCACCCCATTCCAGTGTGGGAGCTCGGGTGTTGGCGAGTAGGCCTGGTGCCTTTATTGGTGTTGCACCTGCACCATCGAACTCACCTGCACCCGCGCCTGCATCTGTTCCGCCCCGCCACCCCGGCGCATGCCGCGTACCGGACAGGCGTCGAGGTAATCCAGGCCGATCGCCAGTTTCAGGTGGCGATCGGGAAGAGTCAGGCGGTTGGTCACGTCGAAGCTGTACCAGCCATCGTCCAGCCAGGCTTCGGCCCAGGCGTGGCTTGCCAGGTGGCTTTCATCTTCGGTGCACAGATAGCCGGAAACATAGCGCGCTGGAATACCCAGGCTGCGTGCGCAGGCCAGGAAGGCGTGGGTATGGTCCTGGCAAACCCCCGTTCCACCGGCAAACGCCTCGGCGGCGGTGCTGTTGACCGCTGTCGTGCCTGGGCTGTAGGGCATCCGCTCGGCCAGGCCGTTCATCAGGTCGGTCAAGGCTGAACGATCACGCCGGCCAGCGCATTGTTCCACGGCGAAGGCGCTGAGGGTCTCATCCGCCTGGGTGAGGCGGCTGGTGCGCAGAAACGGCAACGGTGACTGAGGGTCCGGTTCCATCGCGATGGACGGATGGATTTCCACCTCGCCATAAGCCGTCAGCACCAAGGCACCGTGGGGCTCGTCCATGGTCATCACGTGGAGGATGTTGCCATAGGGGTCAATCTGGCTGCGCACCAGTCGCGGCAGTTCCAGATGCCATTGCAAGATGCGCTGGCGCTGAGTGTCCCGGGGCGTGAGGCGCAGGAACTGGATACTGGTGCAGACTTCATCGGCGTAGCTGTAAGTCGTGTCGTGGCGTATGGACAGTTTCATACGACCTCCAGGTAAGACTCATGGACGGTCTGACCCAAGTGGCGGATCTGACCAATCAGGTCGGTCAACCATTGGTGCAGGCCCGACGCCAGGATTTCGTCGATTCCGGAATAGCGCAGGCGCGCATTCAGCTCGGCGGCCAGGCGCTGCGCCGGCCGGCCGTTGTTGCCCGGCAAGCTGGCGAGGATATGGTCCAGTTCCTCGATACAGGCATGCAGCGAGCGTGGGACGTCGGCCCGCAACAGCAACATCTCGGACACTTGCTCGGCGTTGGGCGCGTTGCGGTAGATCTCGTTGAACGCCTCGAACGAAGACAGCGCGCGCAACAAGGCACTCCACTGGTAATAGCCGCGGGCCGAGTTGTCGCTGACCTCTTCCGATTCCTCGCCGAACATTTCATAGCGAGCATCCAGCAGGCGCAGGGTGTTGTCGGCCCGTTCGATAAAGGTCCCCAGGCGGATGAAACAGTAGGCATCGTTGCGCATGATGGTGCCCGATGTCGCGCCACGGAACAGGTGCGAACGCTCCTTGACCCATTCGCAGAAATGGCTGATACCGTAGCGCCCCAGGCCGTTGCTGGCGATGTTGCGCATTTCCAGCCAGGTGGCGTTGATGTTTTCCCACATGTCAGCGGTGATGCGCCCGCGCACGGCATGGGCATTGGTCCGCGCAGCTCGCAGGCAGCTATAGATACTGCCGGGGTTGGTTTCGTCCAAGGCGAAGAAATGCAGCATGCGCTCGGTGTTGAGCGCGTCATAACGGGCGTTGTAGTCGTCCAGCGTACCGGCCGCCAGCAGCGACATCGCCAACTCGGCATGACCATCGCTGCGTCCGGCCTGGGGCATCAGCGAGAGCGAATAGCTGACTTCGAGCATGCGCGCCAGGTTCTCGGCGCGCTCCAGGTAGCGGGACATCCAATAGAGGTCCGAAGCAGTTCTTGAAAGCATGTCTTAGTCCTCCACTACCCAAGTGTCTTTGGTGCCGCCGCCCTGGGACGAGTTCACCACCAGCGAGCCTTCGCGCAGCGCCACGCGAGTCAGCCCGCCGGGCACCAGGCGCGTTTCCTTGCCCGACAGTACGAACGGTCGCAGGTCGATGTGGCGCGGCGCGATGCCGCTCTCGACAAAGGTCGGGCACGTGGACAGGCTCAAGGTCGGCTGGGCGATATAGGCTTCGGGACGGGCCTTGAGGCGTGCGCGGAAATCTTCGATCTCCGCTGCACTGGCGGCCGGCCCGACCAGCATGCCGTAGCCGCCGGAGCCCTGGGTTTCCTTGACCACCAGATCCGGCAGGTTGGCCAGCACATGGGACAGGTCCTGGGGCTTGCGACACTGCCAGGTGGGCACGTTCTTCAGGATCGGTTCTTCGGTGAGGTAGAAGCGGATCATTTCGTCGACGTAGGGGTAGATCGACTTGTCGTCGGCCACGCCTGTGCCGACCGCGTTCGCCAGCACCACGTTGCCCGCGCGGTAAACAGCGATCAGCCCGGGCACGCCCAGCATCGAATCGGGGTTGAACGACAGCGGGTCGAGGTAGGCGTCGTCAAGGCGACGGTAAATCACGTCCACCTGTCGAGGGCCGGCGGTGGTGCGCATGTACACGTGGTCATCCCGCACGAACAGATCGGCCCCCTCCACCAGTTCCACGCCCATTTCACGGGCCAGGAAGGCGTGCTCGAAATAGGCACTGTTGAAACGTCCCGGCGTCAGCACCACGGCGGTGGGGTTTTCCAGGGGGCTGGAGCTCTTGAGGGTGTCGAGCAGCAGGTTCGGGTAATGATCGATGGGGGCCACGCGCTGGGCGGCGAAGAGCTCGGGGAACAGGCGCATCATCATCTTGCGGTCTTCGAGCATGTAGCTCACGCCGCTGGGCGTACGCAGGTTGTCTTCCAGCACGTAGTAACTGCCGTCACCGTCGCGAACCAGGTCGACACCGGCAATATGGGCGTAAATGCCCCGGTGCAGGTTCAGGCCCTGCATCGCGATCTGGTAGCCCTCGTTGGCGAGCACCTGCTCGGGCGGGATGATCCCTTCCTTGAGGATGCGCTGCCCATGGTAGATGTCGGCCAGGAACATGTTCAGGGCCTGGACCCGCTGGATGCAGCCACGCTCGACCATCTGCCATTCACTGGCCTTGATGCTGCGGGGAATGATATCGAAGGGGATCAGGCGCTCGGTGCCCTGCTCGTCCCCGTAGAGGGTGAAGGTGATGCCGGCCCGATGGAACAGCAGGTCGGCTTCGCGGCGGCGTTGCTCCAGCAGTTCAAGCGGGGTGTCCGCCAGCCAGCGCGAGAAGGCTTGGTAATGCGGGCGGCAGTCACCCTTTGCGTCATACATTTCATTAAAAAAAGCGTGGGGCATAGCCAACTCCCAGCCGCGTTCTACACGGCATTTCTTATCACTTCGTCATTCCGACGGTTCGGCCTTGCCTTGCTTTAAACCCTGCTTGATTGCGTGCGGTCCTGGGATTGCCCTCTGTTGCTCTTCATGGATGGTGTGTCCTGGCCTGAAAGGTCGGGTTTTCAATACTTAGCAAAGGGTGTGCCTAAGCGTGACGGTGGCACGTACTGGATAGAAGAAGTATTGCAAAACCGCAAAAAGGCGAAATTATTTTTCGATCTGGCGACATGAATGAACATCAATGCTGGCGCCCTTTTGTCTCGAGCACTGGTTTGAGCCGCCCTTGAGCGGGTGAAATGGGACAACGATGCCCCACAAGAGGGAAGTTTTTACTCATTCATCCGCGGCTGATCCTTCAGGCGCCGCGAACAACTCCAAGTGGCGCAAACCTGAACGCACTGCAACGTTGCAGGAATATGCCCGGATTCATACCCTCGCCCCACCTTGAAGCAGCCAGGCCGTTCACCTCAGCTCATCCAGGACCGGGCGGTGATCGAACCATTGGCGATTTCCAAAGGCCTACGTCCTCGGGACCTGTCGCGGGTGCCCCGAAACAATCAGATGCCTGTGCACGAAGCGTAGACCACTTCCCTCAAGGTCGCGGACAGGTTGCCTCTGGCTGGCGTACAAAAAATGCCCGGGACGCAGGACCCGGGCATTTTTGTGTTTCAGTGCAGCAGAATCAGAACGTCACGCTGGCGCTCAGCTTGGCGGTACGCGGCTCGCCGACGTTGACCTGCAACTGGCTGCCGGTGGAGGACGGGTAGTACTGTTTGTCGAACAGATTGTCCACGTTCAACTGCAACGAGGTCTTGTGCCCCATCACCGGCGCCTCCCAGCGCAGGAAGGCGTCGGCGACGGTGTAGCTGCTGAGCCAGAATTCGTTGGCCTTGTTGGCGGCGCGTTCGCCGACGTAACGCGCACCGGCACCGGCGTACCAGGCGCCGAATTCGGCTGGAATGTTCAGGTGGTGAGTGAGGTACAAGCTCGCGGTGTGTTTGGGAGCGTCGGGTAGGCGATGACCTTCGTCGTCCGGATCGTCCAATATTTCTGTGTGGGTGTAGGCGTAAGTGCCGATCAAGTCCCAACGGTCGGCCAGGCGGCCGGTGATGTCGAGCTCCAGGCCTTGGGAGCCCACCTTGCCAGCGGCTTCTGCGATGTTCTTTCCGCCGACTACAGTGGTTGTTACTACATTCTTTTTGACGATATCGAACAAGGCGAGGTTGATATTCAGCCCAGGCATCGGGTCGTATTTGGCACCCACTTCATAGCTACGCCCTTCTTCCGGTTTGAAGGTGCTGAGGTTGTCGTCGACGGTATCGTTGGGCTTGAATGAACGGCTGTAATTACCATAAAGAGAAAGGGTCTCGGCAGCTTTATAAACCAATCCGAGGAATGGAACGAAGGCGTCGCCATTATCGTCGCGAACCCCCTCTCGCTTGATCATGCCTTGTTCGGCGAATTGGTCGTAATGCTGGTAGCGACCACCGAAGACCAGTATCCAGCGATCATCCAGATGCCAGTTGTCCTTGAGATAAATGGAGCTGGAGGTCAGTTGGTTACTCAGGTTGCTCTGTTTTGCATTCAGCTTGCTGGGTTCTGCCAACCCACCATAAACCGGCGCAGTGATGTCGAACCCTCCTTGCGCATCCCCACGGTAGGTCTTGCCACGAAACTGATCGGACACTTGATTATCGACGCCAACCAACAGGTCATGACGCTGGCCGAACAACTCCTGCTTGCCGATGAAATCCCAACTGGCATAACGAGTTTCGTCGTCGTAATGAGCGCCATTGGCGGCTCGCTGAAAAACACCGGTTTTCGACAGACTCGGCTGCGCAATCGAAAGACTGTACCGATCATTGTTCCAACCATAGGTAACCCGCGTTTTCCACGTCTCACTCAGCTCATACTCAAACCGCGCCGTCGCCGTTTCGCGAATCCCCACGCTCTTGGCCCAAGGCTCATCAAGACGCTTGTCGTAATCGATGTCAGCCGGATGCCCGTTGGTGAACACCGTACCCCGGTCAAACGGATTGGAATATTCGTTGTACTCATAACTCAGGTTCAACGAGGCCCGCTCACCCGTCCAAGCCAGGGACGGCGCCACCAGCGTGCTCTCATTGACGCCGTAGTTGCGCCAGTAGTCCTCGTGGCCGCGCTCGGCAATCAGGCGATAGGCCAGGCCGGTATCGCCCAGCGGCCCGGTGGTGTCCAGGGCCATGGTGCCGCCACCTTCGCTGTAGGCCGAGCCGCTCAGCGTGGTGCTTGGGGTATATTCCGGTTTCTTGCTGATGACGTTGATCAGGCCGCCGGGTTCCAGCGCGCCGTACAGCATCGAGGCCGGGCCCTTGAGCACTTCGACGCGATCGGTGGTGGCGCTGAAGTTGTGGCCCAGGTTCGAACGCACGCCGTCGCGCAGGATCGAGCCGTCGTCGTTGGTGCCGAACCCGCGCTTGACCAACGAGTCCCTCGAGCCGCCCAGGGTATTGCCCTGGCTGACGCCGCTGACGAACTTCATCGCGTCGTTCAACGAGCGCACCTGGTAGTCCGCCAGGGTCTGCTGGGTCACCACGTTGATCGACTGCGCCTCTTCCTTGATCGGTACATCGCTCTTGCTCGCCGTGCTGGCTTGCGACGTCGTATAACCCTCGTCCTGAGTGACACGACTGCCCTGGATATCCGTGGCCGGCAGTTCGACAGCGTCCTGCGCCCACAACGGGCTTGCAATGAAACAGCAGGACAGGGTTGGCAACACACACTTGATGAAGACGTTGCGATTTGCGAGGGGGGTGGAACGATTCAAGACGCGCACTCATGGAAGGGACGTTAATGAGAGCAAATATACTTTGAGAATCATTCCCAGTAAATCTTTTGTATCAAGTGATGATCACCCCAAACCTCTGTGGGGCTTGCTCCCACAGGTGATATCAAATCGCCCCGCCGCCCTAAAGCTTTGCCGCTCGCGGTCGAATGTATTCCATTAAGAGATTTTTTTGCCCAGGAGCAGCGGCATGCAGACGTTAAAGGACTTGTACGAGTCTATCGAAATGCAGTTTTTCGATACCCTCACCAAAAAGCTCTCGAGTCTTTTCCTGTTGGTGCTGGTCAGTGGCTTGCTGTACTGGGTGGCCGTCAGCGCCCGCGCCGAGATCCTGCTGCTGTTGCGCAACGCGCAATTGGACGGTGCCTTGCTGGGGCAGATCGAAGGCCGGCTCGACAGTCTTACCCATGCCCTGCTCTTCGGCGCGGTCCTGACGCTGGGCATGATCAGCTTCATGGTCTGGTATTTCCGCCACCTCATCGTGCGCCCCGTCACCGCCATGACCAAGGCCCTGGAAGAGATCGCCAAAGGCGAAGGCGACCTGTCCAAGGACCTGCCACTGGTGACCCACGACGAGATCCGCGTGCTGGCCGGCACCTGCAACCGATTCCTGGCCAAGCAGAGGGAGATCATCAGCAATGTCCAGGCGCTGACTGTGCACATCGCCGTCGAGTCGGCCCGCTCGCTGAAGAACATCAGCGACTCCAGCGACAGCGCCACCCACCAGGCCCGCTTCGCCAAGGAAGTGATGGACCAGAGCAACACCGCCGTGGGCCGCATCGAAGAAGTCTCGCGCCAGACCCAGGGCATCTCCAGCACCACCGCCCAGAATCTGAGCATGGCCCGCGACTCCTACGCCGAGCTACTGGAAGTAACCGGGAATATCAGTGAGATTTCCAGCAACCTCGGTGAATTTGCCACCCTGGTAACTGCCTTGAACCAACGTTCCTCGAGCATCAAGTCGATTGTCGGGTTGATCCAGCAGATCTCTGCCCAGACCAACCTGCTGGCCCTCAATGCCGCCATCGAAGCTGCCCGGGCCGGCGAAAGTGGCCGTGGCTTCGCGGTGGTGGCCGATGAAGTGCGCACCTTGGCGCAGAATGTCAGCCGGGCCACCGACGATATCTCGCGCAACATCGACGCCATGCTCGAGGAAGTCAGCTCCACCCACGAGCAGACCACGCAGATCAGCCACAGCGCCCGGGAAACCCAGAAAGTGGTGGAACGCGCCTCCGGCCATTTCGAAAGCATGATCGTCGACTTCGAATCCACCAACGGCAAGCTGGCGGACATCGCGACCCACATCCAGCAGTTCGCCGACAGCAACACCGGGATCAACGACCGGGTGACCCAGATTCACGCCGACAGCCAGTTGATCGACCAGCGCATGCAGCATTCGGCAACGGCCACCCGCGACCTGTCCGGCGTGGCCGAAAAGGTCCAGGCGCTGCTGGGCCGGTTCGTGCTCGGCCACGGCAAGCTGGATGCCGCCATTACCCGCGCCAGCGAGTGCCGCGACACGCTCCAGGTCCGCCTGGAGGCGCTGCAACGCGAAGGCCTGAACCTGTTCGATCAGAATTACCAACTGATTCCCGGTACCGATCCCAAGCAGTACATGGCCAGCTACACCGAACGCTTTGCCCAGGTCTGCCAGGAAGAATGCGACAAACTCACCCGCAGCACGCCGGGTGGCAAGGTTTCGTTCATTGTCGACAGCAAGGGCTACTGCCCGGTGAACAACAGTTGGGTCTCCAAGCCGCCAACCGGCGACCGGGCGGTGGATTTGCCGGTGTGCCGCAACAAGCGAATCTTCAACGACCCGATCGGCCTGCGCGCGGCGGGCAACGTCCAGCGCTTCCTGCTGCAGACCTACCTGCGCGATACCGGGGAAATCATGACCGAGATCGACATACCGTTCTTCTTCGGCGGCCGCCATTGGGGCAACTTGCGGGTGGGCTTCGATGCGGCGGTGTTGTTGGCGGAGTGATCAACAGCGGAATCAAGCCAGACAACTACCTTGTGGCGCATACAAATTCTGAGCCCCCCAAAAACAACTGTGGGAGCGAGCTTGCTCGCGATGGCGTTGGATCAGGCGACATCATCGTCAACTGACACTCCGCTTTCGCGAGCAAGCCCGCTCCCACAGGGGGGTTGGGTTTAGCTCAATTCAACAGCACTTGGGCCCACCCTTGCCGCCGTAACGGGCCTCCTGGCGT
>NZ_FOVS01000082.1:0-2265 GCF_900115235.1 Pseudomonas sp. NFACC24-1 | reverse complement strand
ACGCCAGGAGGCCCGTTACGGCGGCAAGGGTGGGCCCAAGTGCTGTTGAATTGAGCTAAACCCAACCCCCCTGTGGGAGCGGGCTTGCTCGCGAAGGCGTCGGGTCAGTCGCCATTGATGTGGCTGACACTCCGCTTTCGCGAGCCAGCCCGCTCCCACAGTTGTTTTTGGGGTGGTCTCAGGATTTGCTTACGCCACAGATCCCTGTGGGAGCGAGCTTGCTCGCGAAAGCGGAGTGTCAGTTAATGATAATGTCGACTGACCCGACGCCTTCGCGAGCAGGCTCGCTCCCACAAAACCGCTTTCCTTTTCCAGGCATCAAGGAGATTCAGTTTGTCCTCTCCCATCCCGGTCACCATCCTCAGCGGCTTCCTCGGCGCCGGCAAGACCACGCTGTTGCGCCATCTGCTCAAGGCCGAGCATGGCCTGAAAATCGCCGTGATCGAGAATGAATTCAGCGATGCCGGTATCGACACCCAACTGTTGGGCGACGAGCCGGTGCAAGTCATGACCCTGGCCAACGGCTGCGTGTGCTGCACCATTCACACCGACCTGACCAAAGCCCTGTATCTGTTGCTCGAGCGGCTGGACAGCGGCGAGATCGCCTTCGACCGTCTGGTGATCGAGTGCACCGGCCTGGCCGACCCGGCCCCGGTGGCGCAGACTTTCTTCATCGACGAGGATCTGCGCGAGCGCTATATCCTCGACGGGATCCTGACCCTGGTGGACGCGGCTCACGCTGACATCCACCTGACCCAGGCCATCGCCCAGGCCCAGGTCGGGTTTGCCGACCGCCTGCTCCTGAGCAAGACCGACCTGGTGGACGCCGCCCAGGTCCAGGCCCTTGGCGAGCGCCTGACGCGCATCAACCAACGGGCACCGATCAGGGTGGTTGAACACGGCCAGATCGACCTGGCCGAGCTGCTCGACATTCGTGGCTTCAATCTCAATGCGGACCTGGGCGCAGGGTTCAGCCTGCGACCGGTGGGCAAGGCAACCCCGGGCGATCGCATCAGCAGCCTGGTGCTGCGCACCGACAAGGCCCTGGATATCGACAAGCTCAGCGAGTTCATGAACCAGCTGCTGGAAGAGCACGGCAAGCAATTGCTGCGCTACAAAGGCGTGCTGAACATCGCCGGCGAACCCCGCCGGCTGGTGTTCCAAGGCGTGCTCAAGCTGTACGGTTTCGATTGGGACACTGAATGGGAGCCCGGCGAAGCCCGGGAAAGCGTGATCGTGTTCATCGCCGACGAACTGCCCGAAGAGAAAATCCGTGCCGGTTTTGAAGCGATTCTGTTTTGATGTCCCCTGCCTGCGACTGGCGAAGCCGCTATGAAAACCAGGCACCTGGATGTGCCTGGTAGATTGGATCGTTCCTGTAAGGACTGCTTCGCAGTCCAGCGGGGATAAATCCCCTCGCCACAAAGGGTTGCCTGGTTTTATATGTTTTGGCTGGCCTCACTTTCCTTCACGCAGGCTCAAGATAAAAGTGATCTTTGATTTTTCTTCGGTCTCGGCAAGATAGAGATAAGGTGAGCCGCGCACTCTTAATCCACCGACATATTTATGAGTGGCGGTCATGAGCGAGACGGGTGTGTGCAGGGTGTTAATGTTTTTCCGTGTGATGATGTTTTGTCGATGATCGATAAGAATAAAGCGCGTCGGATTAACGGTGTTTGGATTTTCTGCGCCGAGCACTTCAAGCCAACTCTTGCTGATCAGTTTGTTATAGTGTTCTCCGGGGTTTTTCAGGGTCAGAATATAGCCATTGGGTGTAGGACGAAAATGCAGGATCAATTGAGCGCGCTCCATGCCCTGGGTTTCGGCGCGGATGCCGAGCAAGTGTGAGTGATCATGGGTTTGCGGTTTGCCGGTAAAGAATCCACCGCTGAATGAACTGACGGTTGCCATCGCGGGTTTGCCATGCAATTTTTCAAGTAGATTTACGCGGGCGTCAAACATGCTAAGTGTTGCATGAAAAGAATGTTCACTGTCCATGTGATAAATGAATCCTGTATTGAGTTTTGAAGTGTGGGTGCGGCGAGCTGGATCTTATTGGTTTATTGCTTGTTGGTGGTGTTATCTGTATTGCAGAAAGTTAAGTGCAATGGCAGATGTTGAGTGTTGTAAAGGTGGTTTGGTTAGGTGGCGTGGTCTTTTAAAGGCCAATAAAAAAGGTTCTTCACGGAATCCCGGGAAACACAGAAACAAGAACGCCGATTTGATTGATGATGTTCGTGCGAGCAAACACATCTAACAAACCGG